>DATFPK010000036.1:0-18807 GCA_035264885.1 Solirubrobacterales bacterium | reverse complement strand
CGAGCGCCCGCTCGATGAACGCCCGCGGCGAGTTCGACACCAGCGCGATCGAGGTCTCCCGCTCGCGCAGCGCCGCCAGGACCGACCTCGCGCCCGGCATCGGTTCGACGCCCCGCTCCAGCTCCGCGGCGACCAGCTCGTTCAGCTCGGCGACGATCGCCGCCGCCCGCCCCGGCTCCCCCAGCCGCCGCTCCATGACCGCGCCCGCGATCTCGGCCGAGGTGCCGACGAGCTCGCGCTTGTGGTCGATCGTGAACTCGAGGCCGCGGCGCGTGTAGAGCACCTCCTCGGCCCGGGTCCAGACCGACTCGGTGTCGAGCAGGAGGCCGTCGTTGTCGAAGACGACGGCGGCGGGGCCCGTCACGAGTCCCCGGCTCCGGTGGCCGCCAGCGCCTCCTCCCAGCTGCCGTAGGAGTGCATCCGGTAGAGCAGCTCGCCGCGGATCTCATACCGCTGCCCGAATTCCTGCTCGACCTCGATCCCGCCGCGGCCCCGTCCATGGAACCGAGCTCGGACGAGAAGGTCGTCCTCGCCCAGGTCGCGCGACTCGGTCAGCTGCACGCGGACCCACTCCCACGGCGCCGTGAAGTCCCGCCAGAACTCCCGCACCCCGGCGTGGCCCTCGTAGCGGTCGCCGATCCCGGGGAAGGCGCCGCTCGGCTCCCAGACGATGTCGGGGTGAAGCGTCTCCAGCAGGGCCTCGACGTCACCGGAGTTCCAGGCCTCATAGCCGCGCTCAACGGCCGCGCGGGACCGCCCGCTCACAGCGCCGCGAGCACCGCGCCGAGCTCGTCGACGACGTCGCCGGACAGCTTCACTTCGGCCATCCGGTCATACGACGTGGAGGACTGGGTGACGATCGCGAGGCGGCCCCCGGTCTCCAGGCAGGTCCCCGGCAGGCCGGCGACCGGATGAACCTCGAGCGAGGAGCCGACGCAGAGCATCAGGTCGGCCCCCTCGGCCAGCTCATGCGCCTCGAGCATCGCGTCCTCCGGCAGCAGCTCCCCGAACAGCACCACGTCGGGCTTGACCGGCCCGAGGCAGAGGCGGCACTCGGCCACGCCGTCCTCGCCGAACAGGGAGTCCACCTCCTCGAGCCGGAAGGTCGCGTCGCAGCTCGTGCAGGACGAGGTCTCGATCGTCCCGTGCACCTCGACCACGCGCTGCGACCCGGCGGCGCGGTGGAGGCGGTCGATGTTCTGGGTGACCAGGCCGTCGAGCAGGCCACGGCGCTCGAGCTCGGCCAGCGCCTCGTGGGCCGGATTCGGCCGCTTGTCGCCGAGTACCTGGAAGCGCGGCCGGTAGTAGTCCCAGAACGCCTTCGGGTCGCGCCGGAAGGCGTCGATGTGCGCCACCTTCATCGGATCGACCTGCGTCCACAGCCCCTTGCCGGGCGTGCGGAAGTCGGGGATCCCCGAGGGCACGCTGACCCCCGCCCCGGTCAGGGCGACGACCGAGTCGGCCTCGCGGATCAGCTCCGCGAGGCGGGTGTGCTGCTCGGTCAGCCCGGAGGCGGTGGCCACCCGGGGATCATGACGCGCCGCCCTCGGCCTCGGTGGCCGGGGTGTCGGGCACGCCGCGGAGCTCGTCGCGCTCGGCGCGGGCGCCGCCCTTCTCTCCTTCGGAGGGCTCGTCGATCATCGGGTCGTCGCTGTCGCGCGGCGGATCCCGCTCCTCGGGCGTCTCGCCGGCCTCGACCTCCTCGGCCTCGGCCTCGCCCAGAGTCGCCTCGCCGAACCCCTCCTGCTCCGCCGGCGCCGGCTGCGCTCCGCCGGGGGCGGAGCCACCGGGCAGGTCGTCGGCGCCTTCCGGCACCAGGCCTTCTTCGCGGTTCTGGTCATCCATGCCCGGGCGCTACCCGCGCCCGCGTGCGGCGAAACGGCGTGCGGAGGCAGCCCGGCGGATGGGAGTCGGCATCGCCACGCGGACGGAGACCGGGGAGATGGCCTAGGCGGCGCCGGCCCAGATCGCGCTGGGTCCGGGCTGGGAACGGCCGTCCACGTCGTCGCGGGCGCCGACCCTGATCGCGATCTTGCCGAGGTGGCGATTCTCGTCCATCAGGCGGTGGGCCTCGGGCAGCTCCTCGAACGCCAGCGCCCGCCAGAGGACCGGGCGAATCCGCCCCTGCGCGACGAGGTCGTTGGCGCGCCAGCACTCGTACGCGTTTGCGGCGTGGGAGCCGATGATCCGCTTCTGGCGCATCCACAGGTAGCGGACGTCGAAGTCGACGATGTAGCCGCTGGTGGCGCCGCAGGTCACCACCTTGCCGAAGGGCTTGACCGTGAAGACCGAGGCCCCAAGGGCCTCGCGGCCGACGTGCTCGAAGACGATGTCGGGCGCGTCGCCGAGGATCTCCTTGACCCGCTTCGCGAAGGCGCGAGTGGCCGTATGGCGGTCGCGGTCGTCCTCGGCGGCGAGCCCCCCGAACTCGCGACGGTCGATGAAACCCACGCCACCGAGCTCCTCGACCAGCGCTCCCTTCTCCTCCGAGGAGACGACGCCGAGCGCGTGGGCGCCGGCCGCCTCGCAGAGCTGGACGGCGAAGACCCCGAGTCCCCCGGCTCCGCCCCAGATCAGGACGTTCTGGCCGGCCTGGAGGTCGCACTGCGAGATCAGCATGCGGTAGGCGGTGAAGAGGGTGACGCCGTAGGAGGAGCAGTCGACCCAGGAGAGGGCGGGCGGCTTCGGCAGGAGCTGCTGGGCCTGGACCTTGCAGAACTCGGCGAACGAGCCCCAGGTCGTCTGGTAGCCCCAGCCGAGCTGGCTCGGCGCGGCGAGGGGGTCGAGGCCGTGGACCTCGGGGTCCTCGTAGGAGGCCTGGTTGGCGTGGAGCACGACCTCGTCGCCGGGCTTCCACCGGGTCACGCCGGCGCCGACCTTCCAGACGATCCCGGAGGCGTCCGAGCCGGCGATGTGGTGCCCCCACCGCGGATGGTCGCCGTAGCGGAAGACCGAGATCGGCTTGCCCCGGGCGGCCCAGAGGCTGTTGTAGTTCACCCCGGCCGCCATCACCCGGACGACGACCTCGAAGGCGCCGGGTTCGGGCGTCTCGACCTCCTCGATCTCGTAGGCGCCGTCGAGCTCGCCCTCGCGCTCGGCCCGAAGCACCCAGGCCGCCATCGTCGGCGGCAGCTCGCCCGTTTGAACGTCGAGGCTCGGCAGGTGCCTGTGGCGAGCCGTGCCGGCCGCTCCCTCCACGCCGACGCTCCTCAGCGCGAGTCGAGCCCGAGCGTCGCCCTGCACTCCGCCCGTGTCTGAACCTCCAGACAGTCCTCGGGGGCCGTCCCCCCGGCCGGCCCACTCGGATCGGACGCCTCGAGCATGGCCCTGCAGTCCGCCCGGCTCATCACTTCAAGGCATGACTCCGGGGTCACGCCATGGCCCGGCCCGGCGTTCAACTGCGCCTGCAGGAGGTCTTTGCATTCAGCACGGCTCATGCCGGCGCAGTACTTCTCCACCGCGGCCGGCGCCGTCCGGGGCTCCGCATCCGCCGCGGTCGTTCCCGCGGTGTCTTCGCTGCCGCCCTGCTGTGAGCCGGTCCCTCCGGCTCCGTTCGACGGCGGAGAAACTGTGGATCCGCCGGACCCATCGCGGGTACCGACCGACGCTGTCGGACCCCCACTCGATCCGCCTGGCTCATCCGGCTGCGCCGGTCCGGCGTCGCCCGCGGACACGGCGACTGGCGCCGGCGAGGGGTCACCGGAGTCGTCATTTGCGAGCAGCAGCACGCCGACCAGAGCGAGCACACACAACGCGAGAAGAAGTGCGGCCGCGGGCCGATCCCGAAGGCCGTCGAGCAAGTCTGCCACCGGCTCAATGTAGCCGATGGGTCGGGAGCCTCCATTGATAGCTTGGCCGCGTGTTCTGCCCTCGCTGCGGGACCGAGAACCAGCCCGGCGACCGATTCTGCAGCTCCTGTGGGGGCTCCCTCGCCGCCACTCCGGCGTCCGCCGAGGACAAGCCGAGTCTCCGCGATCGCATGGTCCGGCTGGCCGGAACCGACCGCCGCACGCGGCTCATCACGGGCGGCACGATGCTCGCGCTGCTGGTCGCGGTGCTCGCGTTCGTCGCCCTGGACGCGGACGACGAGATCCCCCGCGACGACTACACCGTGATGACCGACTCGCGTTGCGTCAACGCCAAGCGTGAGATAGCCACCGCCACGGCGCAGGCCGCCGGCCAGGACGTACAAGCGCTTGCTGCCCGATTGGTGCCCATGATCGTCGCCTGGCGGTCCGACTTCCGGGCCGAGCCGGTTCCGAACGACCGGCTCGAGGAAGCTCAGAGGCTGGATGCGGCACTCCGAAACGTCGAGATCGAGCTTGCCGCGCTCGCTCGAACCGATCCGGACGCCCGCAGCCGGGTCGTGGCCCAGGCGGGTCGCGTGGACCGCGCGGCCACGTCCGTGGAGGCCGCGGTTGCCGACCTCAATCTCGAGAGCTGCGAGCGGCTGCTTCTAGGCATTACTCGTAGGGATGGGGGTTAAAGCGTCGAATTCGGTTGCTTCGTCCGACCGTATGTGAGAAGGTCGGGGCGTCCCAGGGCGGATCGCGCCCAGCAGAAGAATGCGATCCAGCCGCATGAGAGGAGAAACAGAATGAGGAACCGGTACCTGGTCTTGGGCCTGAGCGTGGTTCTCGCCCTCGCCCTTGCCGTCCCGGCGATGGGAGGGCCGTCCAACCCGATTGCCAGCGCATCTGCGACGGCGAAGCAGATCGCCAAGAAGGCGCTGAGGAAGGCCAGACAAGCGCAGAGCACGGCCAACACGGCCCTGACCAACGCCAACGCGGCCCAGCAGAGCGCCAACCAGGCGCAGCAGAGCGCCAACCAGGCGGAGACGAAGGCTGACAATGCCCAGACCTCGGCGAACAGCGCACAGACATCTGCCGACGCTGCGAACGCCAACGCGAACAACCGTTTCCAGTCGATGCGAGAGGTGTTCGGCACCGCGAACCCGAGCACCGGCACGAACACCACCGGCGGCAAGTCCTCGACCGCGAACTGCGGCACGGGTGAGCAAGTGACCGGAGGCGGCTACTTCGTCAACGGAGACTCCAACCAGATCACCGTGACGACCCAGCACAAGCCGCTCTACAGCGAGGGCTGGTTCGCGACCGGCCAGGAGATCTCGGGTGACCCGAGCTGGTCGATCCAGGCATTCGCGGAGTGCGCCTCGAAGTAGCGAGCGCCTCCCTCAAATCTCATGCGGAAGGGGCCGCCCCGCGGGGCGGCCCCTTGCATTCCGGGGATGCTTGACCGAAGGGAGGACGGGCCGCGGTGGCTGATGCCGGCGGCGATCGTGATCGTGGCGCTGGTCGTTCGGATCGCGGTGATCGCCGCCGATTCCGGCTATGAGCCGGCCAACGACGCCTTCGAATACGACTACTACGCGCGCTCGATCGCATCCGGCGACGGCTACGAGCGCTCCGGCTATCTGCTGCAGGGCGGCCCGACCGCGATCCGAGGACCCGGGTACCCCTACTTCCTCGGAGCCGTGTACGCGCTGACCGATGACAGCGTCGCATCGGGGCGAGTGGCGGGCGCGTTGCTGGGAGCCCTGACGGTTCTCCTCCTCTACCTGCTCGTCCGCAGGATCTGGGGTCGGCGGGTGGGCCTCGTCGCCGCGGGCCTGGCGGCGATCTTCCCGCCGCTTGCCCTCCTCAGTCGCGACCTCCTCTCCGAGGTGCTCTTCCTCCCCCTTGCTCTGGGCGCGCTCCTCTGCGTGCTCAACTTCCGGCGCAGCGGCGGCGATCTGCGGTGGGCCGTCGCGGCCGGCGGGCTCAGCGGCACCGCGGCGCTGACCCGGAACACCGGGCTCCTCGTCCTCGCCTGCGTGGCGCTGGGGGTTTGGACGCTGAGGCCGCGGCTCCGGCCGAGGGCTCTGGCGGCGCCCCTGGGGGCCCTCGCCTGCGCCGCGCTGGTGATCGCGCCGTGGACGATTCGGAACGCGAAACAGTTCGGAGAGTTCGTCCCATTGACCACTGCCGGCGGCTTCGCGACCGCCGGGACCTACAACGCCGCTTCATACGCCGCCGCATCCACGCACGGGGCCTGGCGGACGCCGCAAATCGTGCCGGAGTACCGGCGCCTGTTCCTGACGCCAGGCATCGACGAGGCCGGCGTCGACGACAGGCTTCGCGAGGAGGTCCGGGACTTCGCCTGGGAACATCCGGGCTATGTCGCCGAGGCAACGGGGTGGAATCTGCTGCGGTTGTTCGAGATCAGCGGCGGGTCGGTGGTGAACTCGCGCGGCGAGCCCGTGACGGAGCGCGGCATCGGGAGCGCGATCCCGGTCGCCGAACGAATTGCCCTCGCGCTCGCGGTCGCGCTGGCGGCGGTCGGTCTGATCGCGGTGCTGCGGGCGCAGTCCGCCGCCCGCGACCGATCCGGACCGCCGTCGATACCGGCCGGCCCCCTGTTCTTCTGGCTGGTCCCGGTCCTCGTCGTCCTGGCCTCCGCCCCGATCGCCGGCCTGCCCCGCTACCGGGTTCCCGCCGATCCGTTCCTGCTGACCGCGGCCGCGATCGGCCTCGTGGTCCTGTCGGGAATGGTCATTCAGAGCAGAAGGCAGTCGTGATCAGAGCTCGGTGGGCAGCAGCGACGGTGCTCGCCGCAGTGGCGATCACCACCGGCTGCGGCAACTCCGATGGCGGCGCTGATGACACGGCCGCGACTCCCGCACCGGTGCTGCGCGAGGCGAACGCGAACTGCCGCGAGCTACTGCGCGAGGCCAAAAAGCTCGGAAGGGGAGTCCTGAGCCGAGGATACGAGGGGGCGATCCAGCTGACCGCGGATGCCTTGATCCGGCCGGGTCTCCCTCTCCTGCGCACGATCGCACGCAGCCAGCAGGCGCTGGCACGGCGAACCGACGAACCCAACTTCGATCTTTACGCGCGGCTCTTCGACCCGATAGTCGTGCTGACGGAACGCCGGCTCGCGGTGAGCGAATCCCTTCCGCCAGGCCTCCCAACCCACCCCGAGATAGCGGACCTCGAGGACCAGATCGACGAATTGACCCACGAGCAGCAGCTGGCCGCCCGCGCGGCGGGGCTGAACGACTGCGACGTCGACTTCAGGCGTGTGCTGATCAGTTCGTTGACCGGCTGACGAGCGTGGCGCTTTCGCCAAGCCGAGCGTCGGGCAACGACGTGCCCGACGTCGTCGCGCCGCCTCCCCACCACCCCCGCTTCCCTCTCACCGTCAGCCTCCGCGGGATCCCGGCGATCGCGATCATCGTCGGCCACGCCTGGTTCTTCACCGGCGGCTTCGGCGGCTTCACCGAGAGCCTGCCGAACCGGGCGATGGTCCGGATGGACGGCCTCGTCGCGCTCTTCTTCCTGCTCTCCGCCTTCCTCCTCTACCGGCCGTTCATCGCGCACCGGGCCAGGGGGCCTGCAGCGCCGACCGTGTCTGCCTACGGCAAGCGCCGCTTCCTGCGCCTCTATCCCGCCTACTGGGTCGCGCTGACCCTCCTCGCGATCGCCCCCGGGGTCTACGGCGCCTTCAGCGGGAACTGGTGGGCCTTCTACAGCCTCACCGACTTCTTCGACCTCCGCCTCCACGACGTCTGCCCACCGAACGAGGAGTTCCGCTGCGGGCTGCCGCAGTCCTGGACGCTCGGCGTCGACATGAGCTTCTACGTCCTGCTGCCCCTCTGGGTCGGGGTCACGGCGCTGATCGCCCGCGGCAGGGAGCCGCGCGAGTGGATGCGGATCGAGCTCGGCCTGATCGCCGTCGCCGGGCTGACGTCGCTGATCCTCGGCGGCCCGCCCTTCGACCTCCGCGAGCACGACTGGTTCATCTACACCGCGCTGGGCCACCTCTTCTGGTTCGGGCTGGGCCTGGCCCTCGCCGTGGTCTCGGTTGCCTATGGCTATCGCGACGTGGACCCGCTGCCCCGGCCCCTCCGCGCCGCGGCCGAGCGGCCCGTCCTCTGCTGGCTCGCCGCCGCCGCGATATACGTCGTGACGGTGTTCGCCTTCTATCCGGCACCGTTCATCGTCGCCCCCTTCATCGACGAGACGACCTACCTCTGGCTGAACGTGATCCAAGGCGCAGCGGCGGTCCTGATCTTCATCCCCGCCGTCTTCGGCAACCCGAATCGGGGGGCGCCGGCCCGGCTCCTCGGCCAGCCCTGGCTCCTCTGGGTCGGGCTGATCTCCTACGGCCTGCTGCTCTGGAACACGACGTTCGCCGCGAACCTGGGGTACCCCGGGGCCGACGAGGGGTACTGGACCGTGCTGATCGCGGGGTCGCTGCTGGCCGTCCCGCTGGCCGCGCTCAGCTACTACCTCGTCGAGCGGCCGCTGATGAGGTTCAAGTACCGGCCGATCCGCGAGCTGCTGAGGCGCTCGTGACGAGTGCCGGCGCCGGGCGCCGGGCCGCCGCCGAGGGTGCTGTCTCATCGCGGACCGCGATGCGGCGGGCGATGTTCCTCTCCCAGGACGGCGTGGTCCTCGCGACGACCCTGAAAGCGCTGGACGACATCGGGGTGCTCGATGCCTCGCTCGCAGGGGAGGCGGCGCTGCCGACCCTGCTCCCGGGTCTCAGCCGCCCCGCGTTCGGCGCCATCCGGGTCGGCCTCCAGTGCCTGGCGAGCACCGGCTGGCTCGAGGGGCCGCCCGGGCTCGACCCGGATGGGACGCGCCTGCGCTGGACCGAGCGGGGGCGCGAGGCCGCCGCCCACCGCGGGCACTACGTCGCGGTCGGTGCGTTCCTCGCCGGCTTCCCCGCGCGCGGCAACGGCGCCTGGTCAGAGGACTGGGCGCCGCGACAGGTAGCCGCGTTCCGCGCCCTGGTGGACTCCGCGGTCGCCCGGTGGGGCACCGCCGGCACCCGCGCGGACGTCGGCGAGCTCGTCCGTGCCCACCTGGACGGGGGGCTCGCCGTGCCGACGATGCTCTGGCTGCACGAATCCGGACGTCTCGGAGAGTCCGGCCCGGACCTGCCGACCGGCGACGCCGGCACCGCCGCCGCCTACCTCCTCACGGCGCTCGGCTGGCGAAACCGCGACGGAGCCTGGACCGAGGCCGGGCGGCAGGCGCAGGCCTTCGCGCTCAACTTCGGCGGCGTCGCGACGTATTTGCCGCTGCTGGCGCGGCTGCCGGAGCTCTTCCGCGGCGAGCTGACCGTAGAGGCCGAGGTCGGCGCGCCGGAGTGGCACGTCGACCGCGAGCTCAACCTGCGGATCAGCGCCCTCGCCCACGGACGCTACTTCCGCGACACCGACCCGATCTTCGTCGAGCTGTTCGACCGGCAGCCGCTGGCGGAGCAGCCCCGCTTCATCGCCGACATGGGCTGCGGGGAGGGGAGCTGGCTCGTCCACCTCCACTCCATCGTCCGCGAGCGGACGCTGCGGGGCGCCCACCTGGAGGACCAGCCGCTGACGATGGTCGGGGTGGATCCCGACCCCGGCGCCCTGGACGCGGCTCGCCGCAACCTGGACGCGGCCGGCGCCCAGGCGCTGCTGGTGTCCGGCGACGTCACCAACCCCGACGACCTCGCTCGCACCCTCGCCGGGCACGGCCTCGCGATCGAGGACGGCATCCACATCCGCTCGTTCATCGACCACGAACGGGGCTATCGGGGTGCTCGCGACGGCACCGAGGTCACGGGGTGGGCGACCGGCGCCTATCTCGCGCCCGACGGAGGACCGCTGTCGGGCGATGACGTCGAACGCGACCTCGTCGCCCACCTGCGCCGCTGGGCGCCTCACGTCCGCCGGCACGGGCTCGTCGTTCTCGAGGCGCACTGCGTGGCGCCGCCGATCGCCTCCCGTCACCTCGGCGCTCTGCACGGCGTCGCCTTCGACGCCCACCAGGCCTACTCCAAGCAGTACCCGGTCGACTTCCCCGTCTGGGTGAGCTCCTGCCGCGCGGCCGGCCTCGCCGCCGAGACCCACCGCGAGAAGCGCTACCCGGCGAGCCGGCCGTTCGTCTCGATCACCCTCAACCGCCTCCTCGCCGCCGGCGAGGACGACAAGGTCCTGCCCGCGAGCGGCGGCGAAGGAGCGGGCGGCACTTGGAAGCCCGGCCCCGGGCTCGACCTGGAGGACGGCAGGGCCCTCCACCGGATGCTCTTCGCCGGGGGGGACATCCGCTACCCGGCGATGTGGCACTCGCCGCCGACGGGCCACGTCGTCGGCGGCGCCCTGGAGGTCGTCGAGGAGCGCCTGGCCGCAGCGGGCGAGGGCACCACGATCAGGGTGCTCGACTACGGCGCCGGGACCGGCACGGCGGCGATCGAGCTGCTCAAGGCCTGTCGCGAGCGGCGATTCGAGCAGCGCCTCGCCCGCAGCGGCGCCGCGCTCGAGGTCCACCTGGTGGACCTGCCGACCGGCTGGTTCGCCCAGGCCCACGAGCTGCTCTCGGACTGCGCCTGGGTCCGCTTCCACTCGCTCGCCGCGCCCGGCGGCGGCTTTCGGCCGCTGCCCGAGCTGCTGGGCGAGGACGCCTTCGACGTGGCGATGGCGAGCATGGTCTTCCACCTGATCCCGCCGCGGGGGCTCGAGCGGGCGGCGGATGGGCTGGCCGCGGTCCTGGCGCCGGGCGGCCGGCTCGTCTGGAGCGCCCCGGACCTGGGCCCGCCGGGCCCGTATGCCGCGCTGCTCCACGACCCCAACCGGGCGCTGCGGGAGCGCTGGCTCGCCCACCTCGGCGGTCGAGCCACCGCTGCCCCGACGGCGGCGGTCGAGCAGGCGGTCCGGGCGGCCCGCGAGAGCTTCGACGAGGCCGCCCTCCGGGCAGCCCAGGAGCGGGCCGAGCGCCGGATTCGGCCGCGTCCGCTCGCGTCCGAGGTCGCAGACGCGCTGGCGGGACGGTTCGAGGGCGAGGTCGAGATGCGCAGCTACGAGATGCTGGGCGAGGAGATCGTCCGCGGGCTGCTCGTGCCCTCGAACGGCGCCGAGTACCTGCCCGAGATCCCCGACCGCGAGCTTCGCGACCGCGTCATCACCGACCTGATGACCCGCGAGGTCCTGCCGGCGATGCAGGAGGGCCCGGCCGGCACCGCACTCGGCCTGAACCTCCACTGGACGCTCGGCGTCCACCGGCGCCGCTGAGCGGCGACTGCTAGCGGGGCTCGAGCACGACCAGCGGGATCTCGCGGTCGGTGCGCTCCTGGTAGTCGGCGTAGCCCGCCCAGGTGTCGACCGCCTTCGGCCAGAGCCGTGTCCGCTCGGCCGGCGTCGCGATCCGGGCGGTGACGTCGCGGCGCTCGGTCCCGATCTGGACCGTCACGTCGGGGTTCGCCTTGAGATTGTGGAACCAGGCCGGGTGCTTCGGATGGCCGCCCTTCGACGCGACGAGGACGACGTTGCGGCCGTCGTCGAAGTAGACCAGCGGGCTGGTCCGCTTCGTGCCGCTCTTGGCGCCGACGTGGTCGAGCAGGAGCATCTGCGGCGTGCCGGGGAACTTGCGTCCGATCCGCCCGCCGCTGAGGCGGTAGACGGCGGTGTGCAGTCCGAAGACCCGGTTCAGGACGGGCCAGCTGCGCTCCGCGAGGTCGAGGTACCCGGCCATCAAGGCCAGCCTATTCGTCTCGGTCTAGCGACCCGACCACTTCGGCGTCCGCTTGCCGAGGAAGGCGCTGATCCCTTCCTTCGCGTCCTCGGTCTGGAACGCCGCCGCGAAGCCGGCCTTCTCGGCCTCGATGCCCTCGTCGAGGTCGCCCTTGTGGGAGACCTGCTTGATCTGGCCGACCGCGAGCGGCGCCTGGCCGGCCAGCTTGCGGCCCCAGGCCAACGCCGTCTCGAACAGCTCGTGGTCGGGGACGACCCGGTTGACGAGGCCGTCCTCGAGCGCCTGTCCGGAGTCGATCGCGTCGCCGACCAGGTTGAGCTCGAGCGCCCGCGACCCCCCGACCAGCCGGGGCAGGCGCTGGGTCCCGCCGAAGCCGGGGATGATCCCGAGCTTGATCTCCGGCTGGCCGAAGACCGCGGCCTCGGCCGCGATCCGGAAGTCGCAGGACATCGCGACCTCGTTGCCGCCGCCGAAGGCGAGCGCGTTGACCGCGGCGATCGTCACCACCCGCTCGGTCCCCAGCTCGCGCAGGAGCGCGTGGCCGGTGTGGATCAGGTCGGCACCGCCCTCCTCGTCCATCGACGTGAAGGCCTTGATGTGGGCGCCGGCCGAGAAGACGACCGGGATCGAGGAGGCGATCACCAGCGCGCCGATCTCCTCGGCGGACTTGACCCTCTCCCAGACGGTCTTCAGGTCCCGGATGACGTCCGGCGACACCGCGTTCATCGGCGGGTTGACGAGCCAGGCGATCGCGACGTTCCCGCGCGTCTCGAGCTTGACCTTCTCCGGCTGGTCGCCCTCGTCGGCCTGCGGGTAGGGATAGAACCCCTGGCCGGAGGAGAGGCCGAGCCGGCCCTGGTTGACCAGCCGCTTGAGCAGGGTGGGCGGGGCAAAGCGCTCACCGTGGCGCTCCTCCAGCCCCTCGATCTTCTCGAGCATCTTGTCGAGGCCCTCGAGATCGGCCTTCCAGAACGGCGGGAACAGGCCCCTCCGCGGGTCCATGCCGGCGCCGGCCATGAGGCCGACGTCGATGTCACGGACCGAGGCGACGCCCTCCTCGACGAGCAGGCAGGCCTCGACCAGCGCCTTGCAGACGAAGAGGTCGGCGAGCTCGTCGGCGTCCGCGTCGGCGTCGCCCTCGACCTGCGGGTTTCCCTCGGCGTCGTAGAAGCCGCTCCCCGACTTGGCGCCGAGGTTGCCCTCGGAGACGAGCCGCTTCATCCCCTGGTGGACGTAGAAGGAGTCGCCGTAGGACTCATGCAGGTGCTCGGCCGTGTGCAGGGAGGTGTCGAGGCCGAGCAGGTTGGCCAGGAAGAAGGGGCCCATCGGGGCGACGTTGGCGGCGCCGACGCCTTCGTCGATCTTCTTGATCGCGAGGCCGCGCTCCTCCTGGGCGCGCCAGATCTCCGAGACGGCGGAGATCAGGATCCGGTTGACGACGAAGCCCGGGACCTCGCCGCAGGTGATCGGCTGCTTCTTGATCGCCTGGGCGAAGTTGTAGGCGGCCTGGGCGGTCTCGGGCGAGGTGTCCTCGCCAGTCACGACCTCGACCAGCGGCATGACCGAGGCCGGGTAGAAGAAGTGGAAGCCGACGACCTTGTCGGGCCGCAGCGTCGCCTCCCCCATGTCGGTGATCGACAGCGAGGAGGTGTTGGAGGAGAGGATCGCGTGCCCCGGGGTGACCTCGTCGAGCTCGCGGAAGACCACCTGCTTGATCTCCATCTTCTCCGGCACCGCCTCGACCACGAAGTCGACGTCGCCGAAGCCCTCGTAGCTGGTGGCGCCGGTGATCAGGCCCGTCACCTCCTCCAGCCGGGCGTCGGCCTGCTCCTGGGTCAGCTTCTCCTTCTTGACCAGCGAGCCGAGCTGTCCCTCGGTGACCTCGCGCGCCTTCTCGAGCGCGGCATCGACGAACTTCTGGTCGATGTCCTTGACGACGACGGGGACGTCGGCCGCGGCGATCGTCTGCGCGATCTCGCCGCCCATGACGCCGCCGCCGACCACTGCGGCCTTGAACACGAACATGCTTCTCTGGAACCTCCGGAGTATGGCTTGGGAAGGCGGCCTGGGCCGCGGGCGCGGAGGCTATCCGAGCCCAGCCCCGCGGCGCGCCTCGCCCCGATGGGTAGCGTTCGGCCCACGCAGACCGAGACGAGGAGGGACGGATGGCAGTGAGGACCGCCGACGCGCGCTGGCAGGGCAGCCTTCGGGACGGCGACGGCCGCATGGTGACCGGCAGCGGCGCCTTCGACGGGACCTTCACGGCCAGGTCGAGGTTCGGCGACGAGGAGGGGACGAACCCGGAGGAGCTGATCGGCGCCGCCCACGCCGGGTGCTTCTCGATGGCGTTCTCGGGGGCGCTCGGCCGGGAGGGCTACGAACCCGAGTGGATCGAGACGCGGGCCCGGGTCCACCTCGGCAAGAAGCCCGAGGGGATCGGGATCACCAAGGTCGAGCTGGCGGCCACCGGCAAGGTGGCGGACATCGGCAACCGCGACTTCCGCCGGATCGCCGAGGAGGCGAAGAAGAACTGCCCCGTCTCGCGGGCCCTGGCCGGCGTCGAGATCGATCTCGACGCCGAGCTGCTCAAGTGAGGCGCTAGGCCTCGATCTTCTTGCGGGCGCGGCCGACCGCGGCGACCGAGGAGCGGACCGCCTTGGCGATCTCGCCGTCGGCGCGGGTCGGATCGCGCCGGACCTCGAACTCGATGATCGCCTCGGACCGCAGCTTGGCGCGATCCTCGCGGTTGAGCTCGTCGCCGGCCTTGGTCACGGCCTTCTCGCCCGCCTGCTCGCGGCGGCAGAGGAGACAGTAGGTGCCGGTCTTGGTCTTCTTCCAGGTCGGAGGCAGCCCGCGGTGCTTGGCGCCGTCCATCCAGCGCACGGATACGCCGCAGCCCTTGCAGGTCGCACTTCCGCCGCTGGCCCGTCGGGTCGTTCGGGAACTTCTCTCAGCCACTGAAACGTCTCTCCTTGAGATCCACCGCGCTGTCCTCGCGCGCTTATGTCTTTCCGTCGTGCTCGGCGGGTCCGCGGGCGGCCGAGCCTGAGTTCGTGCTTTCGGCCGCACGTCAGCGCCCCCTTCGGACGCCCCGCACGAGAAGCTTGTCGCGGGCGGCGGACGGACCACCCGGCGAACGGAGGATTCTAGCAGAACGCGTGTTCGCCCACAAATACGAGATCGACACCTCCGGCGGCCGCAGGTGGTGCTACGGTGGCCCGGTTCGAAGCCGGCTACGGCAAGGCCGGTGCAAAAGTGTTCGGCGCAGGCGGGTCCATTGCCCCAGGCATTGCCTCCGCGTTTGCAGCACAAGAGACATTTGGAGGATCAGATGCCAACCGGAACCGTTAAGTGGTTCAGCGATGAGAAGGGCTACGGCTTCATCACGCCGGACGACGGGTCCAAGGACGTTTTCGTCCACCACAGCGCAATCCAGTCCGAGGGCTTTCGCACCCTCGCCGAGGGCGCCAAGGTGAGCTACGAGTCCGAGGACGGCCCGAAGGGCCCCTCGGCGCAGAGCGTCCAGCCGGTCTAGAAAGACAGGCCTTGAAAGCGAAGCGCCCGCCTTTTTGGCGGGCGCTTCGCGTTTCTGGTGCGGCCGGCGCGATCGACGGCGGCGCGCTCTGCGTCGCCTACCCGCCTCGCGCGTCAGACCCGCGCCAGAGGCTCGATCCCGTGGTGCAGGTGGAAGACGTCGTCGGGATCGAACTCGGCCTTTACCTCCGCAAGTCGGCGGTAGTTGTCCGGCCCATACGCGGCGGCGACTCGTGACTGACCCTCGTCCCCGATGAAGTTCGGGTACACGGCGCCGAGGGAGTGGGGCTTCATCGCGCCGATCACGCCGCGCGCCCAGCCGATCGCCTGCTCATCATCGGCGGGGTCCTCCCACAGCGCCAGCGGGTGGATCGTCCACTTCGCCTCGCGCCGGAACGCCAGCGGCGACAGGTCGGCGTTGCGCGTGACCGCGCCGCCGAGCGGCATGGCCGTGTGCAGGCTCGGTGATGGCACCGGCATCTGGGCCGACCGCGCGTCGTAGGCGCCGAGCGCCTCGTCGCTGAGCTCCGGCAGGTACTCGGCCGACCACCAGTTGCGGTAGCCCGGCGGGTCGTCGATCGCACACTGCATGTCGGCGTAGGGCATCTCGGCGAGGAGCACCCCGGCGGGCTCGAGCGCCAGCAGCGGCGCCACGACCTCGCGCGCCTCGGCCTCGGGTCCCGCGTAGTAGACGACCGGCATGCAGACCAGCTCGTTCTGGAGGTGCTCGGGGACGAACTCCGCGGGCGGCCCGCTGGTGTAGAGCGCACACCCGCCGAGCTCTTCCGGCGCGTGCGCGAGCAGCTCCCGATAGGCCCGGTTGACCTCCGGCCCCGCCTCCGCCGGCCAGACCAGCAGGCCGAACGTCGCCGCCGGCAGGTCGTGGAGTCGGAAGGTCAGCTCGGTGGCGATGCCGAAGTTGCCGCCGCCGCCGTGCAGCGCCCAGAACAGCTCCTGGTTCTCGTCCTCGGAGGCGCAAACGGCGCGGCCGTCGGCCGTGATCAGCTCGACCGAGACCAGGTTGTCGCAGGCCATCCCGAACCTGCGCTCGAGCCAGCAGGAGCCGCCGCCCAGGGTCAGTCCGGCGACGCCGGTGGTCGAGACGCGGCCGCCGGGGGCCATCAGGTTGTGGGGCTGGGTCGCGCGGTCGAAGTCGGCCCAGAGCGCCCCGCCCTGCGCGGTCGCGGTCTTCGCCGGCGGGTCGACGGTCACGTTGTTCATCCGCCGCAGGTCGATCGTCACACCCCCGTCGGTGAGGCAGGCGCCGGCGACGCTGTGGCCGCCGCCGCGGACCGCGACCTCGAGGTCGTTGTCGCCGGCGAAGGCGAGCGCCTGGCGGATGTCGTCGGCGCCGCTGACCTGGGCGATCAGCGAGGGCCGCTTCTCGATCATCGAGTTGAAGATCGACCGGGCGTCCTCGTAGCCGGGGTCCTCGGGGCGGTGGATCGCGCCGCCGAAGCCGTCACGCAGTACGGAGAAGGCGGCCGGGTGGTGACCGTTGCGGGACATCGGACTCCTCTGTCGGTGCTGGGACTCCCCTATTGGTGGTCTAACACCCTGGAGCACCCGCGGCAAGGGGATCGGTGAGTTGCGTCGACCGCCGGAACGAGAAACGCCCGCGCGGGGCGGGCGTCTCATGGCTGGGACCAGTGCTTGCCGTCGAGGAGAAGTCTGTGCTTCAGGGTACGGACGGTCCGGGGAGCCGCCGTCGGTGGTCCCTACGGGACTTTCCGCGGGAAACCCGCAGCGCCGTGAGGCGGGCCTACTGCCTCTGGATGTCCCTGCCGGGCCCGCCGGCGAGCTTGTCGAGGCCGCCGCCGCCGAAGAGCCGGTCCCGGCCAGGGCCGCCGACCAGCGCGTCGCGGCCGCTGCCTCCCTTGAGGAGGTCGTTGCCGGCCTGCCCGAGCAGCCGGTCCTTGCCGGCGCCGCCGATCAGCTTGTCCTTGCCCTTGCCGCCGCAGATCAGGTCGTTGCCGCCGAGACCGCGGACGACGTCGTTGCCGCCGAGCGCGACGATGACGTCGCGCCGCGGGGTCCCGCGGATGACGTCGCGACGGGGGGTGCCGACTCGGGTGGCCTTTTTCCCCGCGCACTTCCCGCTCGCCCCGGCGCCCTCGTTCTGGCGCCGCTCGAAGGCACCGATGTCGCAGCGCCCCTGCTGCGGCCGGGCCACGTTCCGCGCGTCGGTCGGGAGGCAGGCGCTGGCACCGCCGGGGCTGCCCGCGTTGAGGGCCGGGCTGGTCTGGGCGATCGCGTGCGTCAAGACCGGCCCGCCGTTGTCGGCCAGCGGGGCGAGCTGCGGGTCCTGGCCGCTGAGGTCACCGGTTTGGGCGCCGCCCACGAACTGGCACGAGGCGCCGGGGTTCTCGAGCAGGTTGTACCCCTCGGACTGCAGGACCGGCGCCGGGGTGTAGCAGTCGGGGAACTGATTGCCGGGCGCGGCAGTGGAGTCGACGTTGTCGCCGATCAACGTATTGCGCAGGAACACGGGATCCATCGCCCAGACGCCTCCCCCGTCACCGTCGCCGCTCGCGTTCGCATCGGCCGTGTTGCCGGCGATCGTCACGTTGTTCATCCGCGTCTGAACGCTGCTGCCGCCGCCGGTCGCGTAGAGGCCGCCACCGTCCTGATCGGAGCGGTTGCCGCTGATCGTCACGTTGTTCAACCTGAGCGGGGCGTAGGTCGCGATCCCGCCGCCGCCGACCACGGCGGAGTTGCCGGTCAGGGTGACGTTTTCGAGCGTCATCGTCGGAACCGCGTTGAGGATGCCGCCGCCGTTGAAGTCGGCCATGCCAGTCGTCCGCCCGTTGCGGATCGTGAGGTTGCGGAACCCGACGTTGGCGCCGGTCCCGACTCCATGGAAGACGCGGTCGAGGCCGCCGCCGTCGATGATCACCTTGCCCTGACCTACGAAGGTCATCGAGTCGTTGATGTCGATGTCGCCCTTCTCGTTCGCGTCGTCGAGCGGGCCCCCGATCGCGAGCGTGTAGGTACCCGACGGCAGGTTGATCTGGTCGGCGCCGGGGGTCCCGGCAGTGCACCCGCCGAAGGATGCATCGGTGTCCGAGGCGGTTTCCGCCTCGCGCAGCGAGCAGTTCGCAGGACCCGTGTTGTACTGGTCGACCGTGGTGGTGACGTTGATCGTCGCCGCCGATGCCGTGGCGGGGCAGAGGAGCGCGAGCATCACGCCCAGGGGGATCGGGATCCGGGTCCTCATTGCTTTTCCACGTCCTTTCCGGCGCCGCCGACGAGCTTGTCCCTGCCGCCGCCGCCCTTGAGCTCATCGGCGCCCTTGCCGCCGAACAGCTTGTCACCGCCGCCGCCGCCGAGCAGCGTGTCCTTGCCGGCGTCGCCGGCGAGGGTGTCGCCGCCGGCCTCACCCAGCAGGAAATCGGGGCCGCCACCGCCCTTCATGTTGTCGGCGCCCTTGCCGCCGAAGAACACGTCGGCGCCGGGGCCGCCGAGCACCTTGTCCTTGCCGCCCTCGCCGCAGATCAAGTCGTTGCCGCCGAAGCCGAGAATCGTGTCGTTGCCTCCGTGCCCGGCGATCACGTCACGCTTCGAGGTGCCGCGGATCACGTCCGGCCCCGCGGTCCCCTCCTTCGTCACCACGGTCGCGTTGCATTCCGCGGGCGGTGGCGGCGGCGGGGGGATCTGGAGCTCGAAGGCGCCCATGTCGGTCGCGTCCCAGGGCCGCGCGGCCGAGTTCGGCACGTCGGGGAAGTTGACCGGGCGCGGCATGCCCCGCTGATCG
>DATFPK010000035.1:0-27867 GCA_035264885.1 Solirubrobacterales bacterium | reverse complement strand
GCCCCTGCTCGACCGGATCCTCGCCCGCGACCCCGGCTTCGCGGGTCTCCTCACCTACACGCTGCCGGAGACCCTCTGGCTGGCCGAGCAGGGCTACGAGGACCTCCTGATCGCCTACCCGACCGCCGACTCGAGCGCCCTCGCCGACCTCGCCGTGCGGAGCGCCGCGAACCCCGATGCGGCGCCGGTCGTGATGGTCGATTCGGTCGCGCACCTCGAGCTGATCGAGTCCGTCCTCGGGACCGGCGCCGCGCCGGTGCGCGTCTGCATGGACGTCGACGCCGGCTGGCGGGCACTCGGCGGGCGGGTCAAGGTCGGGCCGAAGCGCTCGCCGGTCCACTCGGTAGAGGACGCAGTTGCTCTGGCCCACGAGATTGAGCGACGCCCGCAGGTGCGCCTGGCCGGCGTGATGGCCTACGAGGGGCAGATCGCCGGACTGGGCGGCCGGCCCCCGGGGCGCCGGCTGCGTGGCGCCGCGATTCGCTTCATGCAGCGGCGCTCCGCCGCGGAGCTCCGCGAGCGGCGAGCGGCGATCGTCGCCGCGGTCCGCGAGGTCGCCGACCTCGAGCTGGTCAACGGCGGCGGCACCGGCAGCCTCGAGATCACCGCCGCCGAAGATGCGGTGACCGAGCTCGCAGCGGGGTCGGGCTTCTACGCACCGGTCCTGTTCGACCACTACGACAACTTCCGGCTGACGCCGGCCGCAGCGTTCGCGCTGCCGGTTGTGCGCCGCCCCGGGCGCGCCGTGGCCACGGCGCTCGGCGGCGGGTACCTCGCTTCCGGCGCGGGCGACGCGGTTCGCCTCCCGACCCCCTGGCTTCCCGAGGACCTGAAGCTCGACCCCGACGAGGGGGCCGGCGAGGTCCAGACCCCCGTGCTCGGCGACGCGGCCGACCGTCTCCGCGTCGGCGACCGCGTCTACTTCCGCCACACCAAGGCGGGCGAGCTCTGCGAGCGCTTCGACCGGCTCTACCTCGTCGAGGACGGCGAGATCGCCGACGAGGTGCCGACCTACCGCGGCGAGGGAAAGACCTTCCTCTAGGGACCGAGCACCCGCTCGGTGTAGTCGTTGGCGAACGCGCGGTCCGGGTCGAGCCGGTCGCGGACCGCGAGGAAGTCGCCGAAGCGCGGATAGCGGCGCGCGAGCTCCTCCGCGTCAAGCGTGTGGCGCTTGCCCCAGTGCGGGCGGCCGTCGTACTCGGCGAAGATCGCCTCGACCCCCTCGAAGTAGGGGCGGAACTCCATGCCCTGGTACTGGTGGACCGCGATGTAGGTCGAGGCGCGCTCGTGCGACGGGCTGATCAGGGCGTCGTCGGGCGCGACCACGCGGCACTCGATCGGCATCGCGACGGGGAAGCGGTTCGCCCGGATCCAGTCGAGGACCCGGGAAAGCGCCTCCGGGCCGGCCTCGCGGGGCAGCGCGTACTCCATCTCCGTGAACCGGATCCGGCGCTCGTTGGCGAACAACCTGTAGGAGGCGTCCCGCTGCTCGGCCTGGCTCATGACCCGCGCCGCGAGCCCGGTCAGGCGGGGGATCAGGTCGGGAAACCGGCGGCCGAAGCGCAGGGCGAGGTCGCCCACCGTGTTCTCCAGCACCGTGTCGCTGAGGAAGCGCTGGAAGCGGGTGCGGGGCGCCGAACCGAGATCCGTCCGGTTACGCCGCAGCGTCAGGGCGGTGCGCGTGTAGGGGAAGACGAAGAACTCGAAGTGGTCGTTCTCGGCCGCAAGCTCGTGGAAGGAGCCGAGCACGTCGTCGAGCGGCCGGGGTGCGTCGATCCGGTGTAGGACGAACGCGGGGACCGCCCGCAGGGTGACCGAGTAGATCGCGCCCAAGGCGCCGATGCCCACGCGGGCGGCGGCCAACCCGTCCGGGTCGGTTTCCGCGGTCAGCTCGCGCCGCTCCCCGTCGGCGGTGACCAGCTCGATCCCTTCCACCTGGGCGGAGATGTTGCGCAGCCCGGCGCCGGTCCCGTGCGTGCCGGTGCTGATCGCCCCGGCGAGGGTCTGGCGGTCGATGTCGCCGAGGTTCGGCAGGGCGAGACCATGCCGGGCAAGCGCCTCGTTCAGCGCCGACAGGACGATGCCCGCCTCGACCTTGACCAGGCCCGTCTCGGCGTCGGCCTCCAGGACGCGGTCGAGCGCCTCGACCCGGACCATCGTGTCGTCGGTCAGCGCCGCTTCGGTGAACGAATGGCCGGAGCCGGCCACCTTCATGCGGCGCCCCGCGGCGGCGGTCGCGGCCACCGCCGCGGCCAGCTCCTCGCGCGAGCGGGGCGCCAGGACCTGCGCCGGTCTACAGCGCTGATCCCCGACCCAGTTGCGCCATTCGGCTCCGGCGCTGCTCGGTGCGCGGGTGGCGGTCGCCATCCCGCCCAACCCTAGACCGGGGGCGCTAGAGCCAGGGTTTGACGACCATGTCGAGGATCACGAGGATCAGTAGGACCAGCTCGATCCGCGAGATCGCGACGACCCGCTGGATCCGCCGCTGGACCTCCGGGTCGTCGGCCGGTCGCTCGGCGGCGAGGCGGCTGATCCGCCCGCTCTCAGGGCCGAGAAAGCCAGCGCCGACGGCGAACGAGAAGAGGAAGACGCCGAGCGCGAAGGAGATCCAGAAGTCGCCGAGGCTCCAGTTCCCCTCGGCCACCATGCCGAATCCGAGCGCCACGAGGACCAACGCCGACGGCGTCAGGAGGCGGGTCCCGACCCACTCGACGTCACCCATGAAGTCGACGGCCCGTTCAGGAGGGGCGTTGCGGATCCTCAGGTTGAGGACCTGGAGCATGACGTCCCCGCCAACCCAGGTCGCGGCCATCAGGATGTGGCCGAAGAGGAGCCACTCGTAGAGGGTGATGTCCATGGCGCGGCAAGATATTGGCGCTCGCCGACGGACCGGTCGTCCCAGTCAGCCCGCGAACCTGGCCTACGCTTTGGCGGCACCCGGAGGGGTGGCAGAGTGGTCGATTGCGGCGGTCTTGAAAACCGCTGACCGGGTCTCCCGGTCCGGGGGTTCGAATCCCTCCCCCTCCGCCTCCGGCCGGCGCTAAGCCCCGTACTTGAACGCGACCCGCTGCTTGACGCCGTTGCGGACGCGGCCGCAGCGGACCGCCCAGACCTCGTCGCCGACCTGGCGCCTGCCGCACTTGAAGTCGAACGGCGTCTGGTCGCCGGGCGGCCGGTTGTCGCGGCCGAAGGTGTAGCGGTGGGCGACCGCGCGGGCCTTGCGGCAACCGAGGTTGTTGGCGCGGACGTCGAACCACATATAGCCGCGCTTGTGCTGGTCACCGCAGTGGCGCTCGAAGGTCGCGGCGCCGGCCGGGCCCGGCGCGGTCGCGAGCAGCGCGACGAGGAGAAGCAGCGCCGAGCCGAGGATCAGGATCCGCCGCATGCTCGTATTGTCGCACGGGTGACCGGGGTCGACAGGGAGCGACTCGCCGCCGGCCTGGACGAGGAGCTGGCCCGGTTCGCGCGGGAGAACCCCCGGTCGCGAGAGCTCTACGGGCGCGCGCGGAGCTCCCTCGTGGGCGGGGTCCCGATGCCCTGGATGATGCGCTGGGCGGGCGGTTTCCCGGTCTTCCTGGAGAACGCCGCCGGCGCCCGCGTCACCGACGTGGACGGCCACACCTACGTCGACCTCTGTCTCGGCGACACCGGAGCGATGACCGGTCACGGCCCGCCCACTGTCGTCGAGGCAGTCGCCCAACAGGCCGCGCGGGGGATCACGACGATGCTGCCGACCGAGGACGCGGGATGGGTCGGCGAGGAGATGGCGCGGCGGTTCGGGCTGCCGCGCTGGTTGCTCACCCTCACCGCCACGGACGCGAACCGCACGGCGCTGCGGATCTGCCGCGAGGTCACCGGCCGGCGAAAGGTGCTGGTCTACAGCTACTGCTACCACGGCACCGTCGACGAGGCCTTCGCGGTCGCCGGCACCGAGGGAACCCGTTCCCGCGAGGGCAACGTCGGCCCGCCGGTGGACCCGGCCGAGACGACTGTCGCGGTCGAGTTCAACGACGTCGCCATGCTCGAGGAGGCGCTGGCCGGGGGTGACGTCGCCTGCGTGCTGGCCGAACCCGCGATGACCAACATGGGGATCGTCCTGCCCGAGCCGGGCTACCACGAGGACCTGCGGCGCCTCACCCGGGATGCCGGGACGCTGCTGATCATCGACGAGACGCACACCTTCTCCGCCGGGCCCGGCGGCTGCACCGAGGCGTGGGGCCTCGACCCGGACCTGGTCACGATCGGCAAGGCGATCGGCAGCGGCGTCCCAGCCGGCGCGCTCGGCCTCAGCGACGACGTCGGAGGGCGAATGCTCCAGAGCGCCCACGCCGACTACGAGGACACCGGCGGCGTCGGCGGCACCCTCGCCGGCAACGCGCTCTCGGTCGCCGCCGTCCGCGCGACCCTCGAGAGCGTGCTCACCGAAGACGCGTTCGAGCGGATGGTCCCCTTGGCCGGACGGTTCCGCGAGGGCGTCGAGGCTGTGATCGCAGAGCACGGCCTGCCCTGGAGCATCGTCCAGCTCGGCTGTCGCGCGGAGTACCGCTTCGACCCGGCGCCGGCGCGCAACGGCACCGAGGCGCACGCGAGCTCGGATCCCGAGCTCGAGCGCTACCTGCACCTCCACGCGCTCAACCGCGGTGTCCTCCTGACGCCCTTTCACAACATGGCGCTGATGTCGCCCGACACGACGGCCGAGGACGTGGACCGCCATACCGAGGTCTTCGGCGAGGGGGTAGCTGCGATCGCCGGCTGACCCGGCCGTTTCCGAGAAGGTCGCCTCGGGTACCCGCCATCCCACTCAAGGAGGAGGACGTTTCGCCGTGACGATCGCCGTGGTCATCGGAGTCTGCGTGTTGCTGCTGGTGCTGGGGTTCCTGGTGCCGCGGCTGTCCGACAAAGCCCATCGCGGGGCCGACAAGCCGCTGGCGCTCGGCCAGCGTGGCGGGTCGAAGGCGCCGGGTCCGATCGGCCGGCTGCTCAGCAAGTCGTTCGGCAAGTCCCGCTCGGCGCAGAGCAAGAGCAAGTCGACGGGCCAGCGGGCCCGCGGCAAGATGCCGTTCTAGTCGCTGAGCTCGACGCGCTCGATGACCTGAGGCTCAACCGGCTTGTCGCCGGCGCCCGTTTCCGTCGACTCGATCGAGTCGACGGCGTCCATGCCGTCGGTGACCTGGCCGAAGACCGTGTGCTTGCCGTCCAGCCACGGAGCGGCACCCGTGGTGACGATGAAGAATTGCGAGCCGTTGGTGTTCGGCCCGGCGTTCGCCATCGCAAGGGCGCCGCGCTCGATCTTGTGCTGGTTGAACTCGTCCTCGAACGTGTAGCCGGGGCCGCCGGTGCCGGTGCCCTCGGGGCAGCCGCCCTGGATCATGAAGTCGCGGATGACGCGGTGGAAGATCAGCCCGTCGTAGAACCCGTCGGCGGCGAGCTTGCGGAAGTTCTCGACGGTCTTCGGCGCGTCCTCGTCGAACAGCTCCACCGTGACCGCGCCCGCGTTCGTATGGAGGGTCGCCTGCGACACGAGCGCAGACCCTAGCGGCAGGGCTCAGCCGGCGGCCTCGAGCTGGTGGTCCAGCTCGTCGGCCAGCCGCTCCACCCGCCCGGCGATGTCGTCTCGGATCTCGCGGACCCGCCCCGGCGGGAGGCCCTTCGGGTCTTCGAGATCCCAGTCGAGGTAGCGCGCGCCGGGAACCACCGGGCACTCGTCGCCGCAGCCCATCGTCACGACCACGTCCGCCCAGTCCGCGTCCGAGCGCTCGAGGGCGCGCGGCCGGCGGCTCGACAGGTCGACTCCGACCTCGGCCATCACGCCGGCGACTTCGTGATGGATCCGCTCGGCTGGCCTCGTCCCGGCCGATCTCGCGTCGTGCCGGTCTCCCGCCGCCCGTTCGAAGAGCGCCTGGCTCATCTGCGAGCGCCCGGCGTTGTGGAGGCAGACGAAGAGCACGTTCGCCATCAGGCTCGCGGCAACTCTAGCCAGACGTCGGCGCCGCCTTCCGGGCGGTTCGCCGCCATGGCCCGGCCACCGTAGGCCTCGGCCAGGGCTGCCGTGATCGCGAGCCCGAGCCCCGTCCCCGTGCCGGCCCGGGCGGTGTCTGCCCGGCTGAAGCGCTCGAAGGCGCGGGGCAGGAAGTCCCGCGGGAAACCGGGGCCCTCGTCGCGGACGTGCAGCTCGACCGCCTCACCGTCCCGGCGGGCCGAGACCTCGATCGCTCCCCCGCCGTGGCGCAGGGCGTTGTCGACGAGGTTCGTGAGCGCCCGCTCCAGGCCGGCGGCGTCGGCGCGGACGGACCCGGCCCTGTCGGCGTCGACCATGAGCCGCCTGCCCTCCTTCTCGGCGGCCGGGCCGAGACGCTCCGCCAGCCTCGTGAGGAGGGGCCCGACCGGGACCGCGGCCCTTTCGGCCCGGTCGCCGGCGCGGGCGAGGACCAGCAGGTCCTCGGCCAGGGCGGTCAGCTTGTCGACCTCCTCGATCGCCGACGCGATCGCGCCCCGCAGCTCCACCTCCCCGCCCTCGTACTCGAGCGCCACTTCGAGCTCGGCCCGGTGCAGCGCCAGCGGCGTGCGCAGCTCGTGGCTCGCGTCATCGACGAAGCGGCGCTCCCGGGCCAGCGCCTCCTCGAGCCGGCCGAGCATGGCGTTGAGCGTCGTGCCGAGGCGCTGGAGCTCGTCGGTCGCCGCCGGGACGGGGAGGCGCTCACCCGGGCTGTGAGCGGAGATGTCGGCGGCCCTGCTCCGCATCGCCTCGACCGGCCGGAGCGCCGCCGCGGCCAGCCAGTAGGCGGCCAGCGAGGCGAGGAGCAGGGCCGCGGGGCCGCCGATCAAGAGCAGCGAGGCGAGACTGGCCAACGCGTCGTCGCGGTCCTCGAGCGAGGAACCGACGACCACGATCGCCGTCCGGCCGGCACGCTCGGCGGGGGCGGCGAGAAGGCGGGCTGTGGCCTCGACACCCCGGAGTCCCTCGCGCTCGAAGAAGGCCGGCTCGCGGCGGGCACGGGCGAGGTCCGTCGCGCCGAGGACGGGCTCCGTCCCAAGCTGCGGAGTCGAGTCGACCACCGCACCGGACGGCGTCAGCACCTGGGCGAAGCTCTCCTCGCTCTCGACCAGCGGATCGCTGTCGCTGCGAAGACCGGCGCCTCCTTGACCCAGCAGCGCCGCGGTGTCGGACGCGCGCGACCTCAGCCCCTGGTCGATCGACTCGTCGAGGTCGGCCTCGAGGCGCAGGTAGAGGAAAGCGCCGACGGCGCCGAGGACGACGGCCATGACACCGGCGAACGCCAGGGTGAGGCGTAGCCGCACCGGCAGGCGGCTCACGTGGCCGCCTCGCGCATCCGATAGCCGGCGCCGCGCACCGTCTCGATCGAGTCGGTGCCGAAGGGCCTGTCGATCTTCTTGCGCAGCAGGCGAATGTAGGCGTCGACGACGTTCGACTTGTTCTCGTAGGCGTAGTCCCAGACGTGGTCGAGGAGGTCGAGGCGCGAGAGGACCTCGCCGGGCCGGCGCATGAACGTCTCGAGCAGGGCGAATTCCTTCGCCGACAGGGAGATCTCGGAGTCGCCGCGCCAGGCGCGCCGGGACGCAGGGCTGAGCCGCAGGCCGCCGACCCGCAGCTCGGTCGGCCGCTCGGGAGCGCCGCGGCGGACGAGCGCCCGCAGCCGGGCCAGCATCTCGGCGTAGGAGAACGGCTTGGTCAGGTAGTCGTCGGCACCGGCGTCGAGTCCGGCGACCCGGTCGTCGACGGAGTCGCGGGCGGTCAGCATCAGGATCGGCGACCAGACCCCGCCCGCGCGCAGCCGCCGGCACACCTCGAAGCCGTCGAGCCCGGGCAGCATTAGGTCGAGGACGATCGCGTCGTAGGGCGCCGCCGAGGCCATCGGCACGGCCTCCTCGCCGTTGCCGACGACGTCCACGGCCATCCCCTCGCGACTCAGGCCGCGGCGCAGGAGGGAGGCGAGCTTCGCCTGGTCCTCGACGATCAGCACCCGCACACGCGCAGTTTCACGCGATTTGGTGAAAGTCGCATGAAAGCGACTAGGAACTGACAGGTCCCAGGCGTGGCCGCGGGTGCTTCTGGGACAAATCTCGCAATCCGTCCGTAGTAGTGGACAATCCCGATACCAAGTTTTAAGGTAGCGGAGTAACAATCGTCACGGGCATGGAGATCGACAGCTCTCAAGAGGCATCGCTCAGCGTCGCGAGCGAGATCGCGCCGGCGCCGGCGGCGGCCAACGATGCGCGCGCCCTGGCCAGGTCGCTGGCCGAGAGGCTCGAGCGGCGGGTTCAGATCAAGCTCCCCGCGATCGTCTCCGAGGTGGTCGACACCGCCGTCCGCAACGGACAGAGCACGCCGATAAGGGTCGAGCTCAAGGTCGAGGGCGACCGGGTGGTCGGCCACGTCGACGCCGACCTCTCGTGCTGGGCGAAGGAGCCGCTCGGCGCCCGCGACCTCCTGTCCAAGCGGGTGGTCGACCTGCTCACCGAGGAGTGCAGGGTCCAAGGCTCCGGCGGCCACACGACCTTCTGGTTCTGGGTCAGCGAGCGGGCCCCGGGGCTCGGCCCCGCCTGAACCGGGCGTGCGGTGGCGACCCGGCGCGGGCTCAGGCCCCGGTGACGACCACCACCGCCGGGCGCGAGGCTCCGGCGGCGTAGGGCCACCCGTCCTCGGGCAGGACGGCGGCGCGCAGCCGGATCCGCGCCCGGCGAGTGATGTAGCGGAAGCGGTAGCCGGCGCGGAACCGGCCGGCGCGGTCGGTGCGGGTCACGAGCACCGGGCGCCAACGGGCGGTCTCCCGCTCGAGGTATTGGATCGCGACCAGCTTGCCGCGCCACGGGATCGTCGTCCCGCGAGCCTTCACGCGCCCGCTCATCCTGACCGCCTGCCCGGTGCGGACGCCGCGGGGGCCGACCCGGAAGCTGACGCCGCCCCGGACCCGCAGCCGCAGGCGCGCGCTGCCGGCCGGCGCCAGCGCCGGGGCGCCGCCGAAACGGACCTCGACCGAGCGGCTTGGACCGGCGCCCAGGTCGAGGCCGAAGGCGCCGTGCGGCCCGGTCCGCGCCGTGAGGGTCCGGCCCGGGGCCGCCGACCCGCCGGCGGGCGTGACCACGACTCGCAGCTCACGGCGCGGCAGCCCGCGGCCGGCGGCCGTCGTCAGGCGGCCGCGCAGCGTCGCGCCGCGGCCGAAGGGGACGGTGAGGCTCTCCCCGTGACCCCGGCCGTGCCTCAGCTCGGCCCGGAGCCGGGTCGGGCGGCGCAGGGGCGACTGAACCGTCGCCGCGCTGCCGTCCGCATACCGGGCGGTGACCGACCGGTTGCCGGCGGCGTCGACGACCGTGGCTCGGAGGCGGTAGCGCCCCGGCTCGACCTCCTCGGAGGGGAAGCGGGCGACGAGCTGACCGCCGTCATCGCGCCGCAGCGCCGTCGGCAGGTCGTGCCAGCGGTCCGACCCGGGGCGGCGGAACTCGATCTCGCCCCCCGCGACGCCGGAGTGGGCGTCGGTGACCGCGACGCGCAGCAGCTCTGGCCGTCCGCGCTCGCGGCCGCGGAAGAAGCCGGATGGCGCGACGTCGTCGAACCTGAGCGCCGCCGACGCGGCGTTGGCGCGCTCCTCGTTGCCGGCTTCGTCGCGGAGCCAGACCTCGACCCGGTACTCACCGGCGGCGGGGGCCTGGAGGTCCGCAATCGCGGCAACCCCGGCGCCGGTGACGGTGCGGATGCCGGAATCGAAGCCGGGCCCCGTCAGCCGCCAGGACGCGGCGGCGATCGGTGACGCCGGGCCCTGCCCCGGGTTCACCCAGGCGAGGTCGAAGTCGTTCACGGACCGCCAGCCGTCCCCGCCGGCCACGGAGAGGGAGCGCGGGGCGGCGGGCGCGTTGTTGTCGACGAGGAAGCGGCTCGGCTGGGTGCAGGCGGGGCCGCCGGCGAAGTCCTCAGCGCAGTGGACGAGATCGTGGGGGCCGTCGCTGAGCGCCGTGGTTGCGACGGAGTGGCTGCCACTGCGGAAGGTCTCGCACGGCCGCATCCTGGTGGCTCGCCATTCGCCCGCGACCATTGCCTTCGCGCAGGGGTGCTCGGTGAGCGCCGCGCGGGCGCCGTCGATGATCGTCTCCGCGAAGCGGAGGCCGGAACCGCGGTCGGATGCCGCGAAATCGACCTGCTGTGCGCCGCGGCGCCAGCCGCCTGCGAGCAGCGGCCCGCCCACGCTGGGCTGCGGGCGCGCCGGATCCTCCAGCGTGAGGGTGAGGGCGCGGACGGCCGAGAAAGAGGGCCGCTCGAGAGCGCAGTGGCGGTCCTCGGGCCGGGCGCAGAGGAGACGGGTCTCGAAGGCGGGCCGAGGCGAGGCGAAGCCGGCGGTGAAGGCCGTGGGCCCGGTGTCTGTCGCCGAAGCGGCGGCGAACACGTCGAATCCGCCGTCGCCGTCACCGGTGCCGAGCCGGTGCTCGAAGCCGTCGTGGAGGGCGTGCCACCAGGTCCCGCGCACGGCGGTGATGCCGGTGCCGGCGGGCGCCGACCAACGCCAGCGAGCGAGGCGGGTGCCGGAGACCGTCTCGGCGCCGTCACGGGTGAGGCTCTTCACGTGGACGCCATCGAACGGGTCCGCGCCATCCGGGGCGATGCACCAGGAGTCGGGGCGGAACTTGGCGCCCCCGGTCGAGTCGCCCCAGTCGGCGTCCTGGGCGATCCGCCAGCCGCATTGCGCCACCGAGTACCGGGCGCCGTGTGCCGGCTCGGCGGCGAGCAGGAGGAGGGCGGTGACCGCCAGCCCGAACCCCGTCCACGCCCATCGGGCGCCGCGCTCCCGCTTCCCGCTCATTTCTCCTCCTCGTCGCGATCCGATCAACGGGGCGCTAAGGGCGGGACGGGGCGCGCTCTCCCCCTCTGCGAGAATCAGGACATGACAAGCCTCCCGACCCACGAGCAGATCACCGAGAAGCTGCGCGCCGTGATCGACCCCGAGCTGCGGCGGTCGATCGTCGATCTCGGCATGGTTCGCTCGATCGAGGTCCGCGAGAGCGGCAAGGTCGAGGTCGTCGTCTCGCTGACCACGCCGGGCTGTCCGATCCGGTCGCATTTCCAGCAGGGGGTCGCGAGCCAGGTCGGCCAGCTCGAGGGAGTGACCGAGGTCGCGGTCGGCTTCGACGTCCTCAGCGACCAGGAGAAGGCGAACCTCCAACAGGCGCTGGGCAGGCCGCGCGGCCTGCCGCAGGGCGCCCTCGCGGAGGTCAAGAACGTGGTCTGCGTCGCCTCGGGCAAGGGCGGGGTCGGCAAGTCGACGATGACCGCGAACCTAGCCGCGGCGCTGAGCGCCGAGGGCCACCCGGCCGGGGCGCTCGACTGCGACGTCTACGGCTACTCGATCCCGCGCATGCTCGGCGTCCAGGCCCGGCCGGAGGTGAACGGGGAGCGCAAGATCATGCCGCTGCAGGCCGCCGGCGGGGTCAAGGTGATGTCGATCGGCTTCTTCGTCGAGGAGAACTCGGCCGTCGTCTGGCGCGGGCCCATGCTCCACAAGGCGATCCAGCAGTTCCTCGAGGATGTCGCGTGGGGCGAGCTGGAGTATCTGCTGCTCGACCTGCCGCCCGGCACCGGCGACGTCTCGATGACGCTCGCCCAGCTCCTCCCGCAGGCGAAGTTCCTGATCGTCACGACGCCGCAGCCCGCGGCGCAGTCGGTGGCGCAGCGGGCGGCCGAGATGGCGGCGAAGGTGGACCTCGAGGTGCTCGGCGTCGTCGAGAACATGTCCGGCTTCACGACCCCCGCCGGGGAGCGCTTCACGATCTTCGGGGAGGGCGGCGGCCAGCTCCTCGCCGACGAGCTCGACGTGCCCCTGCTCGGCAAGGTGCCGCTCTCCGAGGATCTGCGGACCCACGCCGACGCCGGCACGCCCCTGGTGACCGCCGAGCCGGACGCCCCGGCCTCGCAGGCGATCCGGGCGACGGCGCGCGGGATCATCGCGACGACGCCGCAGGAGCTGCCGGTCCTCCAGGCGGTTCCGGCCGCGGCCGCGGCGCCCGCGATCAGCGGGACCGAGCTGCCGATGGTCTGAGCTCCGGGGGCCGGTGTGCCACTCCTCGCCCGCCAGCTGCTAGGAGACGCAGACCGCGTACACGGTGAAAACGGGCGCAAATGGGTCGGCCGTCGTGGTGCTCGTGGCGCTTCCGCCGGCGACGACAGTCCAACCGCGCGGGGTTCCATTGCTGGGCTCAGGCCGATCGACGCCGTCTACAAATGTCTGGCGATAAGGAGGGTTGAACGTTCCCTCCTTGGTCCCCTCGTAGCCGCCCCCCACCGCGCGCTCTCCCGGAGCACAGCTCGCCGTCACCGTCGTCCTCGGTGATACACAGTTGCGCCCCATACCGCTGTCCTGGCAGGTCTGAGCGAAGGTGACGGTCTTGCTCCGCACGAAGACCCTCGCGCCACAGAGGCCCTGACCGGGCTTGAAATCCGCGCAGAGCAGCGCGCGGTTCTTGACTTCCGCCGAGGCGACCGAGTTCTTCGCGGTCTCAGATGCCTTGACGGCATTCGCCTTGAGCTGCTTTGAGCCCACGCTGTTGGCCGGCAGCTGGACCGCCGCGTACGCGGTCCCGCCCAACGCCACGAACAGGGCGAGCAGGGCCAGATGATGACGACGACCGTAAGCCAGGATGCTGGTGATCAAGTTGAAGCCTCCCCGAGTCGACGAGCTGCAGGACTACTGCCCGCTGGCGAGCGCAGTAATCGCGCCGGCACCGAGATCTACGACTTGCCCGCGTAGTACTGCGCGTTGACCTCGGTGTACTTCGTCCACTCCTCCGGGAGCTGGTCCTCGGCGAAGCAGGCGTCGACCGGGCAGGCCTCCACGCAGGCGTCGCAGTCGATGCACTCGTCCGGGTCGATGTAGAGCATCTCCTGGGCGTCGTAGTCCGGCTCGTCCGGCGTCGGGTGGATGCAATCGACAGGACAGACCTCGACGCACGAGTTGTCCTTCTGGCCTATGCACGGCTCGGCGATGACGTAGGTCATGGAGGGGTCTCCTGGCTCGCGGTTGTCGTGCCTGCCGGTGGGCCCGGCCGAGGCGGAACCGGCATTCTACGCAGTCGATGGGACCCGAGACCGCCAGCGGGAGAGGGGTGTGGGCCCGCTGACCGCGGCCCGCCGGAGAGTCGTGTGCTGCTGCTGACCGGAGCCACCGGGAGCATCGGCTCGCAGCTCCTCCCCCTCCTCCTCGGCCGCGGGGACCAAGTCCGCTGCCTGGTCCGTGAGCCGCGCCGCCTCGGCCCCCTGCGGACCGACGTCCAGATCACCCTGGGCGACCTCGGCGAGCTCTCGGACCCCTACCGCCTGCGCCAGGCCCTCCGCGGCGTCGACACCGTCATCCACCTCGCCGCCACCATCCGCGACCAGCCTCCCCACCGGATCGAGGAGCTCAACGGCCTCTCCAGCGTCCGCCTGCTCCGGGCCGCCGAGAAGGCCGGCGTCGAGCGGTTCGTCTTCTTCAGCGCCCTCAACGCCTCGCCTGTCCAGCGCACCCGCTTCTTCCGCGCCAAGGCGGTGGCCGAGCGCGCGGTCACCGGCTCGCCCGTCGACACCATCGTCTTCGCCCCGTCGATCGTCTACGACCACTCCGACCCCTGGGTCACCCTCCTGCGCCGCTTCTCCTTCCTCCCGGTCCTCCCGGTCTCGGGCTCGGGCAAGGCCGCCTACGAGCCGATCTGGGCCCGCGACGCGGCCGAGACGGTGATCGGCGCCCTCGACGGCGGCGACCGGGACCGCTACGAGCTCGCCGGCCCGGAGGTCCTCACCTACGACGACATGTCCGACCTGGTCAGCCGCGCCGCCGGCCGCCCCCGGCCGCTGATCCACGTCCCTTTGCCGGTCATCCACGCGGGCCTGGTCACCCTCCGCAAGGTGTTCGGCGAGGCCGTCTTCGCGACCTGGGAGGAGGCGGAGCTGATGGAGGTGCCGATGGTCAGCGAACGCGGGACCGCCGACGCCGAAACGCTCGGCGTCACGCCGCGGACGATGGGCGACGTCCTCGGCGCGGCCTGAAACCGCGCGAAACTCCGAAGTCGCAAGCCGATTTGCAGCCGCCGGCAGCGGCGCCGCAGCCCGGCGCCGAGGCTGCAAACCTACGGTGGGATCGTTCCCCGCGCCCGCGCACACGCACCCCGACTCCTCGTCCCGGTCGCCGTCGCGGCGGCCTGCCTGCTTGCCGCCTTCGTGGCCGCCGCCAGCGCCCCTGCCAAGGTGCTGGCGCCCCACCCCCCGACCACGTTCTTCGGCGTCTCCGACCGCGGCTCGGTCTCCGAGTTCCGCGAGTTCGCGCGCTACGTGGGCAAGCACCCGGCGGTCCTCCAGACCTTCCATCCGTGGGGCAACAGCCTCAACCAGGCGGTGCCGCGGTGGCGCGACACCCAGGTGCGGCCGATGCTCCACATCTCGACCGCCGACGACGAGACGCTCGAGGAGCTGATCACCCCGAAGGCGATCGCCCGGGGGCGAGGCGACAACTACCTGCTGCGCCTGAACCACGCCTTTGCCCGCAAGAACATCCCCGCCTACGTCCGCCCGCTCGGCGAACCGAACCGCTGCCTCAACGCGTGGGCGGGCGTCACCTGCTCCGGCGAGCGTCGCGGCGGCCCCCACGCGCACAAGTGGTACCGCCGGGCCTTCCGCCGGATCACCGCCATCCTCCGGGGCGGCGGATCGCTCGCCCTGATCAACCGGCGGCTCCGCGCGGCCGGCGTCCCCCGGCTGAACCGCCGCGGCGGTCCCGAACCCCGCAAGGTCCCGGCGGCGCCCGTCGCGATGGTCTGGAGCCCCCTCCCCGCCGGCTCCCCCGCCACCCGCGCCGCGGCACCGGCCCGCTACTGGCCCGGCGGCCGCTGGGTCGACTGGGTCGGAACCGACTTCTACTCCGAGTATCCGTACTGGCGCGACCTCGACCGCTTCTTCCACGGCCGGCCCTGGCGCGGCAAGCCGTTCGCGATCACGGAGTTCGCGGTCGCCGGCTCCGACAGCCCCCGCTTCATCCGCCGGATCTTCCACTGGGCCTACGAGCGCAAGCGGGTGCGGATGCTGGTCTACTACCGCGGCTTCGGCGAGTCCGGCAACCCCTACCGCCTCGGCCTCTACCCGGACACCACCCGGGCCCTGCGCCGCCGCCTCCGCCAGGACCGCTTCCCGGCCTACGCGCCCGACCACGCCGAGCGCCGCGTCCGGGCCCGGCGGCTGGCGCCGACCGGCGCCGTCCGCCACGCCGGCCCGCTCGGCTAGCGCCTCCGCTCGCCACGCCCGCGCTCGGCAGCGGCACCGACCCGGGAACGAGAACGGCCCGGAACGAGAAAGGCCCGGGCATCTGCCCGGGCCTCTCGGAAACACTCGCCTGTTGAAGGCGATCATAAGCGGCGAGCCGCTACATCATCCCGCCCATGTCGGGCATGGCCGGGGCGCCGGCGCCCTCCTTCTCGGGCGGCTCGGCGACGATCGCCTCGGTCGTGAGGATGTTCTTCGCGATCGACGCCGCGTTCTGGAGCGCCGAGCGGGTGACCATGGTCGGGTCGATGACGCCGGCCTTGATCAGGTCGCCGTACTCGCCGGTCGCCGCGTTCAGGCCCTCGCCCGCCTTCATCTCGCGGACGCTGTTGACGACCACGGACCCCTCGAGACCGGAGTTCTCCGCGATCTGGCGGAGCGGCTCCTCGAGCGCGCGGTGGATGATCCGGGCGCCCGTCTCCTCGTCGGCCTCGCCGACGGAGAGGTCGAGGTCCTTCTGCGCGTTCAGGAGCGCCACGCCGCCACCCGAGACGACGCCCTCCTCGAGGGCGGCGCGGGTGGCCTGCAGCGCGTCCTCGACGCGGTGCTTCTTCTCCTTCATCTCGGTCTCGGTGGCGGCACCGACCTTGACGACGGCAACGCCGCCGGCCAGCTTGGCGAGCCGCTCCTGGAGCTTCTCCCGATCGAAGTCGGAGTCGGTGTTCTCGATCTCCTGCTTGATCTGCTTGATCCGCCCCTTGATCTGCTCGCCCTCACCGCCGCCGTCGATGATCGTCGTGGTGTCCTTGGAGACGACGATCCGGCGGGCCTTGCCGAGCTGCTCGATCGTCGTGTTCTCGAGCTTCAGCCCCATCTCCTCGGTGATCACCTCGCCACCGCTGAGGATCGCGATGTCCTCGAGCATCCGCTTACGGCGGTCACCGAAGCCGGGCGCCTTGACGGCGACGCTGGTGAACGTGCCGCGGAGCTTGTTGACGACGAGGGTGGCGAGGGCCTCGCCCTCGACGTCCTCGGCGACGATCAGCAGCGGTCGGCCGCCCTGCATCACCTGCTCCAGGACGGGCAGCAGGTCGCGGACCGAGCCGATCTTCTGGTTGGCGATCAGGATGTAGGGCTCGTCGAGCACCGCCTCCATGCGGTCCTGGTCGGTGACCATGTAGGGCGAGATGTAGCCCTTGTCGAACTGCATGCCCTCGGTGAACTCGAGCTCCATCCCGAAGGTCTGGCCCTCCTCGACGTTCACGACGCCGTCCTTGCCGACCTTCTCGATCGCATCGGCGATCACGTTGCCGATCTCCTCGTCGCCGGCCGAGATGGTCGCCACACGGGCGATCTCCTCCTTGCCGGAGACCTCGCGCGACTGGTTGCGCAGGATCTCGACGACCTGGTCGACGGCGGTCTCGATCCCGCGGCGCAGGGCCAGCGGGTTGGCGCCGGCGGCCACGTTCTTGAGGCCCTGGCGGACGATCGTCTGGGCCAGCAGCGTCGCGGTCGTCGTGCCGTCGCCGGCCACGTCGTTGGTCGCGGTGGCGACCTCGCGGACGAGCTGGGCGCCCTGGTTCTCGAAGACGTCCTCGACTTCGATCTCGCGGGCGATCGTCACGCCGTCGTTGGTGATTGTGGGCGCGCCGAACTTCTTGTCGAGCACGACATAGCGCCCCTTCGGGCCAAGGGTGACCTTGACGGCGTCGGCGACTGCGTCGACACCCGACTGCAGGGCCCCCCTGGCATCCTCGCGGTACTTCAGCTCCTTGTGAGCCATCGGTTCAGTTCCTCCTTTTTCCTAAGCCTCTGAGCGCTACTCGACCTTGGCGAGGACGTCGGACTCGCGCAGCACGAGCAACTCGTCGTCCTCGACCGTGATCTCGGTGCCGCCATACTTGGAGTAGAGGACCTCGTCGCCCTCGCTCACGTCGAGCGGGATGCGCTTCTCGCCGTCCTCATCCCAGCGGCCGTCGCCGACGGCGACGACGGTGCCCTTCTGCGGCTTCTCCTTGGCGGTGTCCGGCAGGACGATCCCGCTCGCGGTTGTCTCCTCCTCATCGAGCGGCTTGACCACAAGCCGGTCCCCGAGGGGCTTCAGATTCATCCGAATTACCTCCGTTGGTCCGAAAGTTCTCAGTGTTCCTGGGACGGCTGGCACTCTATAGGTCGGAGTGCCAGGGTGGAAAGGATAGCCGGATCGCGCCCGTCGTCAAGGCTGGATCTGAGCCGTCAGGACTCAGATCGGCAATCGCCCACAGGCGCTAGCCCGCCGCCAGCAGCCGACAGCCGAGCAGCTCCGCGACGCCCTCGCCGCCGCGCGCCATCACCCAGTCGTGATTCCACTCGAAGATCGGGCGGGCGGCCGGGGCCAGCAGGTTCATCCAGGCGCGGGTGGTGCGCACGTTCCACTCGTAGAGGACGGCCGTCACCCCGTCCTGCTCGAACAGACGCCAGCGGCCGGTCCCGGCGAGCTCCCCCTGCGCCTGCCCCTCCATCAGGTGCGGCCGCTCGACGCGCGTGGTCGTCACCTGGAACTCGACCCGGTACGGGATCCAGCTGCGCCAGACCAGCCGCGAGACCGTGCCGACGCCGTGCTCCCCGCCCGGCCGGACCTCCTCGGCGGCCTCGACCCCCCGCCACCACTCCGGCCAGCGGGCCTGGTCGTGGATCGCGTCGAAGACCGGCTCGCGCGGCGACTCGAGCAGCCAGGTGGTCAGGAATCGATAGGCCGCCATGCCCGGGGTGCGGCGCCCGGCCAGCCGCGGATCAGTTCCGCGACGGCGTCTCGCCGTTGCCGAAGTGATGGCCCGGCCGCTCGACGATCTGGCTGAACCTGATCACGGTCACGATGTCGTCGGGGCCCACGGGGCGGCCGTAGATCTGCTCCAGGAAGTTCGTCGTCTCCTCCAGGCGGCGGAACTCCGGGTTGTCATGCTCGATGTCGCGCGGCGAGAGGTCCTTGACGCCCTTCACCTCGACGTCGTCGATCACGGCCGTGAAGATCTTCTCGCGGGGACTGTGGCGGAAGCCGACGGTCACCCAGACGACCTGGCCGCGCTCGTATTTGCCGCTCTTGTCGCCCAGGCGGATGGTCGCGGTCTTGCGACCACGCTTGAGCTGATCGATGAAGACCGCGGAATAGAAGTTGAGGACGTAGATCCCGCCGCGCACGCGGCGAGCGTATCCGACGCGCGGACCACCCAAAAGCCATCCGCCAAAAGTCCAGATTGCGGCCATGAGGCTCAACCACCCCCCTTCCCCTCTCGATCCGTCTGCCGAGGGCGGCCGACGCCCCCTGCCAAATGTCAGCGAGCAGACGACTTCCCCTTCCGATCGCCGCCGTCGTGGCCTCCGCCGCGCTGGCCATGGCCGCCTGGCCGGCCGCCTCGGACGCCCGGCCCTCGTGCAACGGCAAGCGCGCCACGATCGTCGGCACTGCCGGCGACGACGTGCTGGTCGGCCGCGGGGCGAGCGACGTGATCTACGGGGGCGGCGGCAACGACAAGATCACCGGCGGCCGCAATGGCAACGACACGATCTGTGGCGGGCCGGGCAACGACGTGATCCACGGCGGTAAGGGCTATGACTCCCTGTTCGGAGACGGCGGCAACGACCGCATCTTCGGCGAGACGGGCAGCGACACGATGCGCGGCGGCGCCGGCAACGACGTCCTGATCGCGTTCAAGGGCGGCGATGACCTGTTCGGCGACGGCGGCGACGACAAGCTGGTCGGCGACAAGGGCCCCGACACCCTCGAGGGCGGGGGCGGCGACGACACGCTCGTCGCCGGCAAGGGCCCCGACAAGCTGCGGGGCGGCCCCGGTGCCGACGTGCTCTTCGCGGGCCGCGCGACCGACAAGGTGGTCGAGGGCGGCCCCGGCCCCGACCGGCTCCTCGGCGACCGCGGCAACGACATCATGGACGGCGGCCCCGGCGACGACGTGGTGGACGGAGGGCTCGGCGACGACGACATCACCGGCGGCGACGGGTCCGACCTCGTGATCGGCAACCTCGGCACAGACATCGTCGACGGCGGCCCGGGCGACGGCGACATCGTCCGGGGCGACCTCGGCTTCGACAAGCTCGACGGCGGCCCCGGCGTCCGCGACATCGCCTCGTTCGCGACCGCCAGCGAGACCGTCGAGGCCGACCTCGCGGCCGGCGTCGCGATCGGCGACGGTCGCGACCAGATCGTCGGCGGAGTCGAGGACCTGATCGGTTCCGCCTATCCCGACGACCTTCGCGGCAACGGCGGCCCGAACCGGATCGACGGCGGCGCCGGATACGACAACCTCGACGGGCGCGGCGGCGGCGACGAGCTGTTCGGCGGCCCCGACGGCGCATCGTGCCGCGGGGCGAGCCAGCAGGACGCCTGCGGCCGCCCGCCCGCGGGCGCGAACGGCACCGTCGTGGTTCGCAACCGCAGCATCGACGGCACCACTACCTTGACGGTCCGGGGCGGCAGCGCCGGCAACGACCTCCGGATCGACTACGCCGCCGGCATGTTCGTCGTCACCGACGACAGAGCCCCGATCCCCGCCCCCAACGTGAGCGGCTGCGACCCGCTCGGCGGCACCTTCTCCGACGAGGGCGCCCGCTGCGGCGGCGACGTCGACTTCATCCTGGTCGACAGCGACGGCGGGAATGACACCGTCACCATCGGCGCCGGCGTGCCGGCTAACGTCGCCGCGCGCATCGACGGCGGCGCCGGCGCCGACGACCTGAACGGCGGCGCCGGCAACGACATCATCGAGGCCGGTGACGACAACGATCCCGACCGACTTTCCGGGGGCCCCGGCAGCGACGGCCTGGTCGGCGCCCGGACCGACGGACCCGTTCCCTACAACAGCGGCCAGAGCATCCTCGACGGCGGGCCCGGCTCCGACCTCCTGGTCGGCGGCGACCCCTGCGACGGCGACGTGTTCTCCGGTGGCCCCGGCCACGACAGCGCCTCCTTCTCGCGCTTCAACCCCGGCGTCCGCGCTCAGATCGGCGGCGCTGTCACCCGCGCCGGCGGCGGCTGCAACCCCGGCCGGATCGAGGGTTCGATCGAGCAGATCGAGGGCTCGCCAGGGCCGGACGTGTTGATCGGCGACGGCAGCGCCAACGTGCTGCTCGGCCGCGCCGGCGACGACGTGCTGGAGGGCCGCGGCGGCAACGACCGGCTGATCGGCGGCTCGGGCAGGGACCGCCTCAACGGCGGGCCCGGCCAAGACGTCGAGGTCCAGTAGCGAGCTTCAGCCCGGCTCGCCGAAGCCCTCGGCGCCGATCAGCGGGACGAAGCGGCAGGGACCGATCACCCTGCTCTCGAAGTCGTCTTCGACGCGCCTGAAGACCGTGAGGAGGTCGGCGGCGTCGGAGGCGATCGGCGCGACCAGGCGGCCTCCGTCGGCCAGCTGCGCGAGCAGCGAGGGCGGCGGCGCGGGGGCGGTGGCGTGGACGGCGATGCCGTCGAAGGGAGCCCGCTCGGGGAGGCCCCGGCTGCCGTCGCCGACCACGACCTGGACGTTCTCATAGCCGAGCGCCTGGATCGCCTCCCGGGCCGTCGCGCCCAGCGGCTCGTGGCGCTCGATCGAGAACACCTCGGCCGCCAGCTCGGCCAGGATGCAGGTCGAGTAGCCCGAGCCCGTGCCGATCTCGAGCACGCGCTCGTTGCCCTTCGGCTCCAGCGCCTGGGCGATCGCGGCGACGATCCAGGGCTGGGAGATCGTCTGCCCCTCGGCGATCGGCAGTGCGGAGTCGGCGTAGGAGCGGCGGCGGTGCCGCTCCGGGACGAACAGGTCGCGCGGGATGCGGTTCATCGCCGCCAGGACACGGTCGTCACCGATGCCGCGGCGGCGAAGCTGCCGCTCGACCATCCGTGCGCGCTGGGACCCGAAGTCGGCCAGCGCCGGCCGTCCCTAGAAGATGTAGTTGCGCAGCTTCGGCGGCTCGAGGACCGTCACCCGGCCGCGGCCGCAGCGGACGACACCGGCCCGCTCGAGCTCGGCGAGGAAGCGGCTGACGCTCTCGCGCGACGTGCCGGCGAGCTGGGCCAGGTCCACCTGGTTCATCCGGATCGTCACGCCCTCGCGCTCGTCCAGTGGCGCCTCCTCGGCGATCAGCTGCGAGAGGACGCCGGCGACCCGGCTCGGCACCGTCTGGAACGACTGGCGCGAGATCCGCTCGTTCGCCATCCGCAGCCGCCGGGTCAGCGCCCCCACGAGCTTCACCGTGATGTCGGGGTGACGGGAGAGCAGCGACCGCACGTCGATGGCCGGCAGCGCCAGCAGCTCACCGTCCCCGAGCGCCTCGACGCTGGCCGAGCGGACCTCGCCGTCGAGCATCGCCAGCTCGCCGAAGATGTCGCCGGGGCCGAGGTTGGCCAGCGTGATCGCCCGCCCGTCGGAGTGCTCGCGGGTGACGCGGAAGTTGCCGCTGCGGACGATGTAGCAGGCATCGGATTGGTCGCCCTCGTGGAAGACGCGGGTGCCCGCCGGGAACGACCGCGGGACGGCCACCTGCGAGAACCGCTCCAGCTCGGCCGGGCCCAGCTCGGCGAAGAGCGGAACGCGGCGCAGCAGGTCGACAGCACTCTCCTCCTGAGGCGCCATGGCTCGATTATGACTGGCACGACGGGCACCAGTAGGCCGTCCGGTTCGCGTCCCCCTGTCCGCGCGACCTGATGCGCGCGCGGCAGCGGGGGCAGGGCTCGCCGGCCCGCCGGTAGATGCGCCGCGGCGGCCGCCCGGAATGCACCGCCTCCTCCATCAGCGCCCGGGTCGCCGTCACGACCTCCGTGAGCCGCGCGTCGGTCAGCTCGCCGATCGGCACCCGGGGATCCACGCCGGCTGCGAAGCACCCCTCGCTCTTGAAGATGTTGCCGATCCCCGCGATCAGGCTCTGGTCGAGCAGCGCCTCGCCCACGGCACTGGCCGGCTCGGCCCGGCGCAGCGAGGCGACCGCCTCCTCGTCACTGAAGCGCGGCGCGAGGATGTCAGGGCCGAGCCTCGTGAGGCGCAGATCCCGGCGCGCCTGGCCGGGCGTAAGCACCCGCAGGGTCGGCCCGCCGAACTGGACCGCCTCGGCGCTCTCCCCGCGCAGGACCGCCCAGGCCGACCGCATCGACTTCGCCCAGCGACCTCCGCGCGGGTACACGTGCCACGCGCCGTTCATGCCGAGGTGGCTGTGAAGGACGGCTTCGCCGAAGTCGAGGAGCAGGTTCTTTCCACGCGTCGTCACTTCCCGCAGCTCCAGGCCGTCGAGCCGCTCGACGCCGGTCGAGCGACCGCGCGGCGAGGGGGCGGTGACCTCCACCCGCTGGCCCGCCAACCCCCGCTCCAGGCGCCGCGCGGTACGGAGGACGGTGTCGCCCTCTGCCATCAGGCCGAGGCGGTCAGCTTGCGCGGCCCCCGGCTGAAGCCGGCCGCGACCAGCGCCTCCTCGACGCCGGAGCCGATGACGGGCTCGCCGTCGACCTTCTCGAGCGCCAGCTTCGGCAGCGTCCCCTCGGCGACCGCCTCGGCGAGCGCCGAGGTCGCGTTCCCGAGCGCCGAGCCGTCCAGGTCGGCCAGCCGCAGGATGCCGCGGCCGCCGCGCTCGACGTACACGACGGGCTCGCCGTCGCGGAGCAGGACATGGGCGCCCGGCGCCCGCGCCGGCCTCCGGCCCCCCTCCCGCTTCGGCCAGGGGAGCGAGGCACCGTAGGGGTTGGCCGGGTCCGTCGCCGCCAGCACCTGGTAGGTCCCGTCCTCGGCGGGCAGGGAGCGCAGCCGCTCGACCGCGCCGGCCAGCGCGAACTGGGCGCCACCGAGCCCCTCGACGAAGTAGCCGCGGCGGGCCGTCCCGAGCAGCTCCAGGTTGCCCAGCTCCGCATAGAGCGTCGAGAACCCACCCGGCACCCCCTCGGCGAGAACGGTCTCCCGGGTCACGATCCCGTACCGCTCGAGCATCAGCTCGGCCTGGGCCCGGAGCCGCGGACCGGCGGCGGGAGCGTTCGCGAACAGCGGCGCGGTCAGCGACCAGCGGCCCTGGACGGCGGCGCCCGCGGCCGGACGGCGGCGCGCGAACCGGCGGCCGCGGCGCTCGCCGGCGCCGACCGCCCGCAGCCGCGGCGCCCGGAGCGGCGCGAACGCGTCGTTCGTTACCTCGCCGGACCAGGCGAGGTCCCACAGGGCGTTGTGGAGCTCCTCGCGCGGCACGTCCAGCTCGGCGACCAGGTCGAGCCAGAAGCTCGGGCCGTTCGCAAGGCGCTCGCGGATCGCGCCGTGGACGTCCCCCTCCGGCGCCTCGAGCTTCGCGTTCGCCGGCGGAGGCCCGGCGATCCGGACGTCCTCGCGGAAGTACAGGGCGACCCGCCCGTCGCTTCGGCCGAGCGCGCCGGCGCCGATCCAGACGATCTCCCCCGCCGTGCAGAGCTCGTCGAGCCAGGCGGGGCTGTAGGCGCCCAGCCGCCGCGGCAGGACGTCCTGCTCCCAGACCTTCGGCGTGAGCGCGACGCCCTGGAGCGGCACGAGAGCCTCCCGCAGCCGGTCCGGGCCGGCGCCGGCGGCGCGATAGGCGTCGACGTTCTGCCAGCTCGGCAGGAAGCGAGCGAGCTGGCGCCGGTCGGCCGGCTCCACTTCGCGGCGCAAATGGGCGAGGCTGGCGCGCCGGACCCGGCGCAGGACGTCGGCGTCACACCACTCCCGTTCGGTCCCGCCGGGCAGGAGCTCGCCGCGGACCAACGTCCCGGAGCGCTCGAGCTCCCGCAGAGCCGGCGTGGGATCGATGCCGTAGCGCCCGGCCGGCTGGCCGGTCGGGAACGGCCCGTGGGTGCGGGCATAGCGCGAGACCAGTGTCTTCATCGGCTCCGCCCGTCCCTCGAGGAAGGACTCCGGCAGACCGCCCGGCGTCGGGACGCCCAGCGCGTCCCGGTAGAGCCCGGCGTCCTCGGCGGCGATGTAGCGCTCCTCGCCGTTGATCCTGACCCGTGCGGCGCGGCGCTCGGCGACGAGCTTCTCGAGCATCGAGGCGGCCGAGTAGCCCTCCTCGACCCGCTCCTCGGCCTCGTCGGTGGTGAGGTCGCCGACGTTCCGCAGCACCTGCTGAAGCGCGTCGCGGTCGCGAGCCCGGCCGGCCTCGGTCCGATGCTGGAGCGAGGCCTCGACCTCCTCGAGTGCCTCCGGGTCGATCAGCTCGCGCAGCTCCTCCTGCCCCAGCAGCTCGCGCAGCAGCTCGCGGTCCAGGGCCAGCGCCGCCGCCCGCCGCTCCGCGTTCGGCGTGTCCCCCTCGTACATGTAGGTGGCGACGTAGTCGAAGAGGAGCGAGGAGGCGAACGGCGACGCGGTCTGCGTCTCGACCTCGACCAGGGACAGCGTCCGCGAGTGGAGCTTGCGGAGCAGGTCGTCGAGGGCGGGCAGGTCGAGGACGTCGCGGAGGCACTCGCGATAGGTCTCCAGGATCACCGGGAAGCGCGGGAAGTCCTTTGCGACCTCGAGCAGGCTCTGCGACTTCAGCCGCTGCTGCCAGAGGGGCGTTCGCTTGCCCGGATAGGCGCGCGGGATCAGCAGCGACCGGGCGGCGTTCTCACGGAACCTGGCGCCGAAGAGGGCCGAGCCGGAGAGCTCGCGGACGACCAGGTCCTCGAGCTCGTCGGGGTCGATCAGGACGATGTCGGCGGGCGGGGGCTCGTCGGCGTCGGGAAGGTGGACGACGATCCCGTCGTCGGACCAGATCGCGTCGGCCTCGAGCTCGCGCTCCTCGCGGATCTTCTGCCCCAGCGCCAGGCCCCAGGCCGCATGGACGCGGCCGCCGTACGGCGACAGGACGCAGACGCGCCAGTCGCCGATCTCGTCACGGAAGCGCTCGACGACGATCGTCTCGTCCGAGGGCACGACGCGGGTCGCCGCCTGCTGCTCCTGGAGGTAGGCGACCAGGTTCGCGGCGGCGCGCTCGTCGAGGTCGTACTCCGCGGCCAGCTCGGCGGGGTCCCGGCTGACCGCCTCGCGGGCGAAGGCGCCGATCGCCTTGCCGAGCTCGGCCGGCCGGCCGATCCCGTCGCCGCGCCAGAACGGCACCGCCCCGGGCACGCCGGGCGCCGGCGTGACGATGACGCGGTCGCGGGTGATGTCCTCGATCCGCCAGGTGCTGGCGCCCAGCAGGAAGGCCTGGCCCGGGCGCGCCTCGTAGACCATCTCCTCGTCGAGCTCACCGACCCGGCGGCCGTCGGGAAGGTGCACGCCGTAGAGCCCGCGGTCCGGAATCGTGCCGGCGTTCGTCACCGCGAGCTGCCGCGCGCCCTTCCGTCCGTGCACCGTCCCCTTGGTCCGGTCCCAGACGACCCTTGGCCGCAGCTCGGCGAACCGGTCCGACGGGTAGCGGCCGTCGAGCATGTCGAGGACGTTCTCGAGCTGCTCGCGCGACAGCTCGCGGAACGACTCGGTCGAGGTCACCACCCGCTCGACCTCGTCCACCTCCCACTCGTCGAGGGCCGCCATCGCGACGAGGTGCTGGGCGAGGACGTCGAGCGGGTTCTGCGGGACGACTGTCTCCTCGATCTCGCCCTGCCGCATCCGCCGCGCGACGACCGCGCACTCGAGCAGGTCGGCCCGGAACTTGGGGAAGATCCGCCCCTTCGACGTCTCGCCCAGGCCGTGACCGGCCCGACCGATCCGCTGAAGGCCGCGGGTGACCGACTTCGGCGACTCGACCTGGATCACCAGGTCCACCGCGCCCATGTCGATGCCCAGCTCGAGCGAGCTGGTGGCGACGAGACACGGGAGCTTTCCGCTCTTCAGCAGCTCCTCGACGTTGGCCCGCTCCTCGTGGGAGAGCGAGCCGTGGTGGGCCCGGGCGATCTCGACTTCCAGTTCCCGGTCGCCAGCCGCCAGTCGCTCGGGGTCGTTTCCGGCCTGCTCGGTTGCCGGCAGCTCTTCCTCTTGCTGCTCGTTCGCGAGCTCGTTCAGGCGCTTTGCCAGGCGCTCGGCGCCGCGCCTGTTGTTGACGAAGATGATCGTGCTCGTGTGCTCCTGGACCAGCTCGAGCAGCCGCGGATAGATCGCAGGCCAGATCGACCGCGAGACAACTCCGGCTGCCTCCTCGCTTTCGCTCGGACCCGCACCCGGAGACCCCGTCTTCTGCGGGTCCTCGCTCCCGCGTCCGGGGGCAGCCGGGTCGCCGTCCGGCCCGGGACTGAAGGTGCTCGTTCCAGGGTCGGCCATGTCGTCCACCGGCACGACGATTTCCAGATCGAGCGGCTTCCTTCGCCCCGCGTCGACGATCCGGCACTCGCGGCCCGGGCCGACCAGGAACTGGGCGATCCGCTCCAGCGGGCGCTGGGTCGCCGAGAGGCCGATCCGCTGGACCGGACCGCCGCCGCCCTTGGCCACGAGGTGGTCGAGCCGCTCCAGGGTCAGCGCCAGGTGCGCCCCGCGCTTGCTCGGAGCGACCGCGTGGATCTCGTCGACGATCACGGCCTCGACCGACCCGAGCATCTCCCGTGCCCCGGAGGACAAGATCAAATACAAGGACTCCGGGGTGGTGATCAGGATGTCGGGCGGCGAGCGCCGCATCGCCTGGCGCTCCTTCTGCGGCGTGTCGCCGGTGCGCAGGGCGACCGAGATCTCGGCACCGATGCCGGCCAGGGGCGCCCTGAGGTTGCGCTCGATGTCGTAGGAGAGCGCCTTGAGCGGTGACACGTACACGAGGCGGACCCCGCCCGGCCCCTCGGGCTCGCGCGAGAGCCGGTCGATGCCCCAGAGGAAGCTGGCCAGCGTCTTGCCGGACCCCGTGGGCGCGCAGATCAGCGTGTGCTCACCGCTCGAGATCGCCTCCCAGCCCCCCGCCTGGGCAGGCGTCGGCCCCTCGAACGAGGCCTCGAACCAGCGCCGCGCGGGGGCGCTGAACGGTGCAAGCGCGTCAGCGCCGTCTACAAGGTTGATCTCGGGGTCGGAATCCGGCGTGCCCACAACCCATTGATCTTAGGGGCAGGCGCATGCGGGCCCGGGGGCCGCCGCGCGAAGCGAGATCCGGCGGTTCGGCGCGCTCAGCCGGCGCTTGGCTGGGCCCGGCGGCGCAGAAGGAAGGCCCCGCCGGTCAGCGCCGCGACGGCGAGCAGTCCCACGAGCAGCGGCGCCGTCGGGAAGGACCCGCCCCCGTCGCCGCCATCCGAGGAGCCGGCGCGCTCCGTAGCGGCCACGGTCCCGGCCTTGGCGTCGTGTGCACCGATCCGGAAGTCCTCGTTGAAACCATCGCCCTCGGGCTTGTCCGCCTTCTGCGCGGCCGGCTGGACGCCGCCGCCACCGGAGCCGCCGGACGCGGCGGCGGGCTCCGGCCCGTCACCGGGGGACGAGGAGGCGGGTTGGTCCGGGGAGCCGGAGGGCGCTGGGGACGGCGCGGGCGCCGAGCTCGGCGGCGGGCTGGTGTCGTTGCGCGATGGTCCGGCGCCGCCGCCCGAGCCGTTCCCGGTGCTGGTCCCGCCGTCGCCGGAGCCGCCGGTGACGGTGGGAGGAGGCTCCGTGTACTGGTCGGTCGCCTGCGCCGGCGCACCGGCCGGCAGCCAGGCGAGCGCCAGGATTGCGGCGAATGCCGCCAGAACGCCGTGGCGCAGGCCGGGTCGGGCGGACCGAGACATGGCCGCGCAGGGTAGCCGCTCGACTCCCCCGAAACGC
>DATFPK010000034.1:0-3264 GCA_035264885.1 Solirubrobacterales bacterium | reverse complement strand
GTTTGGTGTCCCTATCTAGACGTTCAGGCGCATCTGGATCCGAGCCGCGGGCACTCAGCGTCGCCCACGCGACATGACAGACGACTTCGATTTCGACTTCGACCTAGATAGGGGCCGATCCGCGGCGCGGACGGAGGACCGCGACCCGAAGGATGCCCCTGAGCGCGGAGCCGACGGTCGCCGCCGCAACGGCCCACGCACGAACGGCTCGCGTACCAACGGCCGCTCCAACGGCGCGTCCGGGAACGGCTCCGGCGCCGACGTCACGCCGCCGGTCACCGACGACGACTGGCTGAGCCACGGCGACGACGAGTTCTCACCGGGCAGCATCTCCCCCCTCCGCGAGCGCGACGGCGGTCCGGCCGGCCCTCCCACCCCTGGCGAGGGTCGCCAGTTCGCCAAGGAGGCCCGTCGGCGCGCCTCCCGCCGGCCCAGCCCCCTCCTGGATCTCGTCGAGCACGAGGACTCCGAGCAGGAGGGCGCCGCGGAGGACGTCGACTTCGAGGCGCTGCTCGAGCGCCAGCCACAGAAGGGCCGCGTGGCCCGCCGTGGATCCGCCATCCGGAATGCCTTCGAGGGCGGCCTGCAGAGCCTCCGCCGGGTCGGCGGGGAGCGGATCGCCGAGAGCCGCGAGCGCGTCCACGCACTGCGCGAACGGGTGCCCGCGCGCATCCCTCAGCCGCGCCCGGACGGCGGAGCAGGCATGGCCCCTCCCCCGCCCCGGCTCCCCCGCCGGATCAGCTCCCGGCGCCCGCGCAAGCCCGAGCCCGGCCGCATCAAGAAGCTTCGCCTCGCGATCATCCTGCTCGGCCTCGGGCTGCTCGCGATCGTCTCGACCTTCTTCGGGATGATGATGGCGATCACGCAGGACCTGCCTCAGCTGGAGAGCAAGAGGGAGTTCGCGACCGCCAAGAACTCCGTCGTCCTCGACGACCAGGGCAACAAGATCGGGACCCTGCTCAACAACAACCAGCGCATCCTCAGTGAATCGAGCGACATCTCGCCGTATATGAAGGAGGCCGCGATCGCGATCGAGGACCGCCGCTTCTACGACCACGACGGCGTCGACCTCCAGGGCCTCTTCCGTGCCGGCGTCGCGAACCTGATCCCCGGTGGGTCGACTCAGGGTGGTTCTACGATCACCGAGCAGTTCGTGAAGAACGCGCTCGAGGCGCAGAACAGCCGGACCGTGTTCGAGAAGTTCCGGGAGGCCGCGCTGGCCTACCAGATCGAGCGGCACTGGACCAAGGACAAGATCCTCACCGAGTATCTGAACTCGATCTACTTCGGGGAGGGCGCCTACGGAATCGAGGCCGCCGCCCGCACGTACTTCGGCTACAACCACCCCGGTTGCGGCACCCCGAACGGCGAGATGTGCGCCAAGCTCCTTTACCCGTGGGAGGCCGCGATGCTCGCGGGCATCATCACCTCCCCCTCCGCCTTCTCGCCACGCGTCAACCCGCAGGCGGCGATCGACCGCCGCAACCTCGTGCTGGAGAAGATGAAGGAGCAGGGCGACATCGACGAGGCCGAGTACGAGGACGGGATCCACAAGGCGCCCCCGGCCCCGTCGGACATCAGCCACCCGAAGGACGACTCGATCTCGCCTTACTACACGTCCTGGTTGCGGCAGCAGGTCGTCGATCTCTACGGCCCGGGCCGAGCGTTCGGCGGCGGGCTGCAGATTCACAGCTCACTCGACCTGGACATGCAGCAGACCGCGCAGAGCATCGCCGAGGGCACGCTGTCGGGCGTCGCGCCCACCGCCTCCGTCGTCGTCATCGACAACGAGACCGGCCAGGTCAAGGCGATGGTCGGCGGGAACGACTACGAGAACCACCCGTTCAACCTGGCCACCAACGGCCATCGCCAGCCCGGTTCGTCGTTCAAGCCGTTCACCCTGGCGACCGCCCTCAGTCAGGGCATCTCGCCGAGCACCACCTACGCCTCGAACGAGAAGGTCTTCAAGGTTCCCCATTCGAAGAACGAGTACTTCGACGTCCACAACTACGGCGACGAGTACTACGGCAGCTCGAGCCTCGAGACCTGCACGATCCACTCGGACAACTCCTGCTATGCAGAGCTCGCGCTCGGCCGCACGCTCCGCTGCACCTCGGGCTGTGGCGGAAGCCCGGCCGTCCGCGGCGGCACCAAGCGGATCGCGCACACCGCGCACGAGATGGGCATCGAGACCAAGTTCTCGACCAACCCGTCGATGGTGCTCGGAGCCATCGACCCGGGGGTCAGCCCGCTCGAGATGGCGCACGCCTACACGACGATCGCGACGGGCGGTGAACGCGTCGGCGGCAACCTGGACGCGACGCCCGGCCCGAACAACACGCCCTACGACCTCAGCCCGGTTGCCATCGACAAGATCACCGACCCGAAGGGCGACACTCTCGCCGAGGACAAGCCGCGGAAGATCCGCGTCCTCTCACCGGCCGTCGCCAACACGATGAAGAGCATCCTGGGCGAGAACGTCGACCAGGGCACCGGGGTCCTCGCGCAGGCCGCAGGCTCCAGCGCCTGGGGCAAGACGGGAACCACGGAGAACAACGGCGATGCCTGGTTCTGCGGTGGCACCGCGCACTTCACCGCCTGCGTCTGGGTCGGACACGCGGACTCGAACACGCCGATGGAGACCGAGTTCAACGGCGGCCCCGTCGACGGCGGGACCTGGCCTGCCTACATCTGGGGCCGGATCATGGCCGAGATCGAGTCGATCTATCGCGAGCACAAGGCCGCCGAGAACGAGGACAAGGGCGGCTCATCGAGCTCGACCGACAGCACTTCCTCCGATTCGAGCTCCTCCGGTAGCGATCACTCGGGCAGCTCGAGCTCTTCCTCCAGCAGCTCCTACTCCGGTGGGGGTGGCGGAGGGAACTCCGGGGGCGGTGGCGGCAACAGCGGCCCCGCTGCAGCCCCCGCACCGGCGCCGGCACCGTCCGGCGGCGGCGGATCATCCGCCGGTGGCACCGGCGGCACTGGCCTCTAGGGGGCGCACAGCCGCGGTATCTGCAGTGGCGGCGTAGCCGCCGCGCCTGATGTCTGCGGCGCTAGCGCCCCCGACTGACGGCGAAGCCGTCTGCCGCTCGATCGGGAACAGGCCGCGAGACGAACCGACTCCCCTTGACGCAATAGCGCCAGGGCAGCTCGGCCGCCTTGGTGATCCCGATCCGGGGGCCGGTGACGACCTCGGCGCCCGCCCGGTCGCCGTGCGGCTCGCTCAGCTCGAACGGCGGTTCCAGCAGGTCGGTCCCATTC
>DATFPK010000033.1:0-6199 GCA_035264885.1 Solirubrobacterales bacterium | reverse complement strand
CTGCAGCGGCCCCCGGTCGGCGGCACGCCGTTCGTAGAAACCGTCGTAGGGAGCGTGACCATGTCGGGCACCGAGTCCGGCGGCACCTTTTCCCACTGAAAGCCCGTAGGTAGCCGTTAAGGCAATCAGGAGGCACGACGTCTGTCTAACTTGGCGCTGAGCAGCGGAAACACCGCTCGAGGAACCCACCCTTCCAAGCTGACTGTGCGGGTTCGATTCCCGTCACCCGCTCAACCGCGATGTCGCGGGACACCGTTCGCAGATGTCCCGCGACATCGTCAGCGGCAATCGTCAGACACGGGAAGTCACCAGGTTGGCGTCGGCGCCAGCGCCCTGCGCAGTCGCCCCTGGCTTGGGCGACGGCCGCGCCTTCGCGGCATCGGTGCCGTGGCGGGCCGACAGCATCCGAAGTCGTGGATGATCCCGCCGTACCTCACCGGGGTCATGGGTAGCTGGGCGGTCCGCAGCTTCGCGGCGTAGGCGTCGCCCTCGTCGAGGAGCACATCCGCCTCGGCGGTGATGATCAGTAGCGGCGGGAGCCCTGCGAGTTGGCGAACGGACCGCCACATCCGACCTTGCGGTCGCTGCGCCCTCACCGTGTCGACGGCTGACTTCAGGGAAGCGCCGGGCTCAGCGGCCGAGATGGCGGTACCGGTGCAGCCGGCTGCGAAAGCGCTCGGTGTCGTCCCGACCCAGCAGGCCGGCCAGCTCTTCACCGAGCACCCGGCCCAGCCGTTCGCAGAACTCCACCGGCTCGTCGGCCGCGTCCGGCCGCTCGGGCACCACCCGGTCGACGATCCCGGCCCGCCACAGGTCGGTCGCCCGTACCCCCTGAGCGGCGGCCATCTCCCCGGCGTGCGAGGTGTCCCGGAAGACGATCGCGCTCGCCCCCTCGGGCGGCAGCGGCCCCAGCCACCCGTTGGCCGCTGCGAGCATCCGGTCGGCCGGCACCAGCGCGAGCGCCCCGCCGCCGGTGCCCTGGCCCAGCAGTACAGCGAGCGTCGGTGCCTTCAGCATCACCAGGTCGTGCAGGCAGCGGGCGATCTCGCCGGCCATCCCGCCCTCTTCGGCCTCCTGGGACAGGGCGGCCCCCGGGGTGTCGATGAGCGTGACGAGGGGCAGCCGCAGCTCCTCCGCCAGGTGCATGCCGCGCCGCGCCTCGCGCAGCGCCGCGGGACCCAGCGGGGCCGACATGCTCTGCCCGCGCCGGTCCTGGCCCAGGACGACGCAGGGTGCGCCGCCGAAGCGGGCCAGCGCGAGCAGCAGCCCCGGGTCCTTTTCGCCGGCGCCGGTGCCCGACAGCCCCACGACGTCGGTGGCCGCGGTCCGCAGCAGCCGGCGCACGCCCGGGCGGGCCTCGCGTCGCGAGGCGGTGACCACATCCCAGGCGCTGCGCCCGTCCTCGGGGTCGTCGGTGTCGGTGCCGTCGTCCGGACTGGGCCGTTCGGCTCCGCGCACGTCGAGGTGCCAGGTCTGCCGGGCGGCCAGCACCCGCAGCGCCCGGTCGGCGACGTCGCCGATCTCCTCGTGCGGGACGACGGCGTCGATCAGCCCGTGCTCGGCCAGGTTCTCGGCGTTCTGCACCCCCTCGGGAAACTTCTCGCCGTAGAGGGCCTCGTACACCCGCGGCCCGAGGAAGCCGATCGAGGCGCCGGGCTCGGCGATGGTCACGTGGCCGAGCGATCCCCACGAGGCCAGCACGCCCCCGAACGTCGGGTTGCGCAGGTAGACCAGGTACGGGAGCCCGGCCTCCTTGTGCCGCGCGATGGCCGCGGTGATGCCGATCATCTGCAGGAAGGCGATCGTGCCCTCCTGCATCCGGGTGCCGCCCGACACGGGTGCCGCCAGGAGGGGTAGCCCCTCGTCGGTGGCCCGCTCGACCGCGGCGATGAGCCGCTCGGCGGCGGCCACCCCGATGGAGCCCGCCAGGAAGCCGAACTCCCCTGCGACTACGGCGACCCGCCGCCCGCGCAGCCGCCCCTCGCCGGTGATGATCGACTCGTCCTGACGGGACTTCTCCGCCGCCGCTTCCAGCTCCCGGCCGTAGTCGGCCGACACCTCCGGGCGGACGATCGGCGCGTCCCACGACGTCCACGAGCCCGGGTCGAGGACCAGATCGCGCAGGGAGCGGGCATCCACCCGCCTCCCTGTGACCTGAACCGGCGCTCGGGTCACGAGGCGTCGCCGGAGGGCAACAGCACCAGAAGCAGGTCGCCGCCCTCGACCTGCTGGACTGATCCGATGGCCAGCCGCGAGACGGAGCCGGCGACGGGGGCAGAAATGCCGGCCTCCATCTTCATGGCCTCGATCGTGGCCAGCGGCTGTCCCGCTTCGACGATGTCGCCCTCGGCCACCTTCAACGTGACGACGCCGGCGAAGGGAGCAGCCACGTGGCCCGGCTCCGTGCGGTCCGCCTTCTCCGCGGCCTTGACGTGGGCGTCGATGGCGCGGTCGCGGACCGAGACCGGTCGGAGCTGGCCGTTGAGGGTGCACATTACGGTGCGCATGCCGCGCTCGTCGGGGTCGGAAATAGCTTCGATGCCGATGAGCAGCCGTACGCCGGGTTCGAGATCGACGGCGTGCTCGACGCCCTGGCGCAGTCCGTAGAGGAAGTCCTTGGTCGGCAGGACCGAGGTGTCGCCGAACTGTTCCCGATGTGCGGTGAATTCGCGGGTCGGGGCTGGGAACAGCAGCCGGTTGAGCGTCGATCGCGGCGTGTCGGCCAGCCCCCGGAGGTCATCGTCGGCTAGTTCCGCCGGCGGCTCCGCCGGCCGGCGTCCCTCGAGTGCGCGGCTACGGAACGGCTCGGGCCATCCACCGGGCGGGTCGCCGAGCTCGCCGCGGAGGAAACCGATCACCGAGTCGGGCAGGTCGAACTTGGCGGGGTCGTCGGCGAAGTCCTCGACCGCGACCCCGGCACCCACGAGCTGAAGCGCGAGGTCACCGACGACCTTCGACGAGGGCGTGACCTTGACCAGGCGGCCGAGCAGCCGGTCGGCTGCCGCGTAAGCGTTCTCGACGTCCTCGAACCGCTGGCCGAGTCCGAGCGCGAACGCCTGCTGGCGCAGGTTGGAGAGCTGCCCTCCGGGGATCTCGTGCGTGTAGACCCGTCCGGTCGGCGACGGCAGCCCCGACTCGAACGGCGCGTACAGGCGGCGAACTGCTTCCCAGTACGGCTCCAGATCGTTCACCGCCCGCAGATCCAGTCCGGTTGCCCGGTCGGTGTGGTCCGTGGCGGCGACGATCGCCGACAGCGGCGGCTGCGACGTCGTGCCGGCCATCGAGGCGACCGCGCCGTCGACGGCGTCGACGCCGGCGGACCAGGCCGCGAGCAGGGTGGCGAGCTGGCCGCCGGCGGTGTCGTGGGTGTGCAGATGCACCGGCAGGTCGAAGCGTTCCCGCAGCGCCGTCACGAGGCGGGCGGCCGCAGGCGGCCGGAGCAGGCCGGCCATGTCTTTGATCGCCAGCACATGTGCGCCGGCGGCGACGATCTGTTCGGCGAGGCGTAGGTAGTAGTCGAGGGTGTAGAGACCCTCCCCGGGGTCGGAGAGGTCCCCGGTGTAGCAGAGCGCCACCTCCGCCACGGCGGTGCCGGTCGCTCGGACGGCGTCGATCGCCGGGCGCATCTGGTCGACGTCGTTGAGGGCGTCGAAAATTCGGAAGATGTCGATACCGGTCCGGGTGGCCTCTTGGACGAACGCCGCCGTCACCTGCGCGGGGTAGGGCGTGTAGCCCACCGTGTTGCGCCCGCGCAGCAACATCTGCAGGCAGATGTTGGGCACCGCCTCCCGCAGGAGGGCCAGCCGGTCCCATGGGTCCTCGTGGAGGAACCGGAGGGCGACGTCGTAGGTGGCGCCGCCCCAGGCCTCCAGCGAGAGGAGCTGCGGGGTGGTGCGAGCGACATGTCCCGCCACGGCGAGCAGGTCCTTCGTCCGCACCCTGGTCGCCAAGAGCGACTGGTGCGCGTCCCGGAAGGTGGTGTCGGTGACAGCGAGCGCCGTCTGCGCGCGCAGGTCGGCGGCGAACCGCTGCGGGCCGAGCGCGAGCAGGCGCTGGCGCGAGCCGGCCGGTGGGGGCTGCTGCTCGTCGACCAGCGGCAGCTTCTCGGCCGGATCCACCGTGTGAGGCCGCTGGCCGTGCGGCTGGTTCACCGTGACGTCGGCGAGGTACGTCAGCAGCTTGGTGCCGCGGTCGGCAGAGGACCGTGCGGTCAGCAGCTCGGGACGCTCGTCGATGAACGACGTCGTGACCCGTCCGGCACTGAAATCGGGGTCGTCGAGCAGTGCCTGGAGGAACGGGATGTTGGTGGAGACGCCCCGGATGCGGAACTCCGCGACCGCCCGCCGGGCGCGTGCAACGGCGATGTCGAAGGTGCGACCGCGACAGGTGAGCTTGACCAGCATCGAGTCGAAGTGCGCCCCCACCTCGGCGCCGAGCGCTGAGCCGCCGTCGAGCCGGATGCCGGCGCCGCCGGGAGAGCGGTATGTCGTGATCCGACCGGTGTCGGGGCGGAAGCCGTTTGCCGGGTCTTCGGTGGTGATCCGGCACTGCAGTGCGGCGCCGCGAAGTTGGATGGTCTCTTGCGACAGGCCCAGGTCGGCGAGGGTCTCCCCCGCCGCGATCCTCAGCTGCGACTGCACGAGGTCGACGTCGGTCACTTCCTCAGTGACTGTGTGCTCGACCTGGATCCGCGGGTTCATCTCGATGAAGACGTGGCGGCCGTGCGCGTCGAGCAGGAACTCCACGGTGCCCGCGTTGACGTAGCCGATCGCTCGGGCGAAGGCGACCGCGTCGGCGCAGATGCGCTCGCGCAGGGCAGGGTCCAGGTTCGGCGCGGGAGCGAGTTCGACGACCTTCTGATGCCGTCGCTGGACCGAGCAGTCCCGCTCGTACAGGTGAATCACGGTGCCGGCGGCGTCCGCGAGAATCTGGACCTCGATGTGCCGCGGATCGATCACCGCCTGCTCGAGGAAGACGGTCGGGTCCCCGAAGGCTGACTCCGCCTCCCGCATCGCCGCCAAGACGGCGCCGGACAGATCCGCGGGATCCTCCACGCGGCGCATCCCCCGGCCCCCGCCCCCCGCGACGGCCTTGACGAAGAGCGGGAACAGGATCGCCTGGGCCGCCGCGAGCACCACGTCCGGGTCGTCGCTGGGCTCAGACGACGCCAGCACCGGCAGACCTGCTTCCCGGGCGGCCGCGATCGCCCGCGCCTTGTTCCCGGTCAGCTCCAACACCTCGGCGGACGGGCCGACGAAGGCGATCCCCGCGCGGGCGCAGGCTTCGGCCAGGTCAGGGTTCTCCGACAGGAACCCGTAGCCGGGGTACACGGCGTCGGCACCGGCGCGGCTCGCGGCGCCGACGATCTCCTCCACCGAGAGATAGGCGCGGACGGGGTGTCCGACCTCGCCGATCTGATAGCTCTCGTCGGCCTTCAGCCGGTGCACGGAGTTGCGGTCCTCCCACGGGAACACCGCGACCGTGCCGGCCCCCAACTCGTAGGCGGCGCGGAACGCTCGGACCGCGATCTCGCCGCGGTTGGCGACGAGCACCTTGCGGAACATGGCGGACTCCTGGCGTCGACGTGTCGTCACGAACCGGCGCCGGCCGACGCCGGCGGAACGGCGGACCCGTGTTCCGCGAGGTAGTGGTCGATGAGGAGGTCGCGACCGAAGTCGTTGGCAGGGTCGCGCCACACGCTGTGCACGTGGTTGGCGTCATCCTCGGCGTTGTCGAACTCGACGAGGGTCACGGGCCCTTGGATGCGGAAGTAGTGGGGCTCCTCGATCGACGTCCCGCCCGCCCAGGCGAAGTGGAGGTCCTCCACGCCACCGGCCCGTGCGATGCGGTCCATCTCCGCTCCCACGAGACCGGGTCGGGCTCGGTTCACGAAGCAGTCGAGGAGGCTGTCGAACAGAACGCGCTGGGGCCGGTCCAGATCCCCCACCCGCACCCCGCGGGGGTGCTCCCGGAAGTACGCGAGCGCTCTGCGGTCGACGTCGGTGATCATGGCGTCGCGGCGACCGACGCCGTGGTAGGCGGGGTACTCGACATCCCCGATCTGCTCGACGGTGCGCGTGACGAAGTCGGCCGGCGGCCGGGCGTGGATGACCGTCCGCCGCAGGCGCTCGGCGTCCAGGCTGTCCAACAGCGCGAAGCCGGCGTCCTCCTCCTCGCCGAGGATCCGGAAGGGTCCGAA
>DATFPK010000032.1:0-14394 GCA_035264885.1 Solirubrobacterales bacterium | reverse complement strand
GCCACCGGCTCGCACTACCTGCTCGGCATCGCCCGCAGCGTCTGGGGGCCCGCGCGGTAGTCCGACGCCCCGGCGCCCCGGCCGGGTTCTCTGTGCGACCATTCGGGCGTGGACCGCGAGGCCCGATCCGAGCTCCTCTCGATGATGGGGCTGGTTGCCGCAGTCGTCGCGCTCGTGATCCTCGTCTTCTTCGGAATCGGCTACGTATTCGGAAGGCTCTTCCTCTAAGGCAGAACCAGAATCCCCCGGTCAAGGGTTAGTCACGCTCGCGACGAATAGACTGCCCGACCCCTCGGGGGCGGCCCACAATGCAGACCGCGATCTTCGGCATCTCAAACGACGGCCTCAACCTCGCCGTCAGCCTCTTCCTGCTGATGCTGGTCGCCGTCTACATCGCGTCGATCGCCTACACGTACATGGACGCGAGGCGGCGGATCGAGGACCCGGTCCTGGTCGCCTGCGCCACGGTCGCCGCGCTGGTGCCGTTCATCGGCGTGTTCGTCTACATGATCCTGCGCCCGCCGGAGTTCATCGAGGACGCCCGGGAGCGCGAGCTCGAGATCAAGGCGGCCGAGCTCCGGGTCCGCCAACTCTCCGAGCTCTCCTGTCCGAACTGCGGTTTCGCGGTCGAGAAGAACTACCTCCGCTGCCCGAACTGCCAACGGCGTCTCAAGGACCCCTGCCACTCCTGTGGCAAGCCGGTCGACCCCCGTTGGGCGCTCTGCCCATACTGCGAGACCGCCCTGCCGGGCCGTGCCCGCCAGCAGCGCGGGGAGCGCCGCCAGAGCGGGGAGCGAAGCCAGCGGCCGCCCGAGCGGCGGACCGAAGAGAGCCGCCCGACCAGGCGCACGGCGCGCGGCCAGGGTGATTCCGGCGACCGCGGCCGCCCGGCGGCAGCGCCCAGCCGCGAACGCCCGGCGACCGGCAGCCGCGCCGCCGCCGGCCGCAAGGCGGGCTCCGAGCGCCCGGACGGCCAGGGCTCGGGCTAACCGGTAGCTTTCCGCCGCGCGACGGGCCTCCGTCGCGGCCCGATGTCACGCACCCTGATCCTCGTCAAGCCCGACGCTTTCGAGCGCGCCCTCACGGGCGAGGTCCTCGCGCGCTTCGAGCGCAAGGGGCTAGGTCTGGTCGCGCTGAAGCTGATGCAGGCCGACGATGCGATCGCCAATGAGCACTACGCCGAGCACGCCGAGAAGCCGTTCTTCGGCGAGCTGGTCTCGTTCATCACCGGCGGGCCGCTGGTCGCCGCGGTCTTCGAGGGACATGAGGCGGTGGTCGCCGCCAGGCAGCTGATCGGGGCCACCAACCCGGTGGAGGCTGCGCCCGGCTCGATTCGCGGGGAGTTCGCGCTCGAGGTGACGTTCAACATGGTCCACGGTTCGGATTCCGACGAGTCGGCCGAGCGCGAGATCGGCATCTGGTTCCCGGAACTGGACTGAGCTGAAGGTCGTCCTCGCCAGCCGCTCGCCGCAGCGGAGGGAGATCCTCCAGCGGCTCGGGGTCGAGTTCGAGGTCGCCGCCGCCGACGTCGAGGAGCTGAGCGAGGGAGCGCCCGCCGAAGTCGTGCTCGAGAACGCGCGGCGCAAGGCCGACGCCGTCGCCGCCGGGTCCGCGCTGACGATCGGCTGCGACACCGACGTCGCCCTCGGCGGCCGGCTGCTGGGCAAGCCCGGGGACGCCGAGCAGGCCGGCGGGTTCCTGAGGGAGCTCTCCGGCATGACCCACGAAGTGCTCAGCGGCCTCGTGATCGCTGGTCCCGGCGACCGGATGCGTTCCGGCGTGGCGCGTTCGGAGGTGACCTTCCGGCGGCTCGAGGATGAGGATGTCACCAGATACCTCGCCTCGGGCGAGTGGCGAGAGCGGGCCGGCGGCTACGCCGTCCAGGGCCTCGGGGCCACGCTCGTGGCGAGGGTCGAGGGCGACGTCTCGAACGTGATCGGCCTGCCGGTGAGGCTGCTGCTGAAGCTGGCTCCGGAGCTGGCGCCGGGCTTTTTCCCTGCATAGCGCCCAGGTCGAGGTCCGCTAGACTGACCCCGCGTTTCCCCCGGGATAGCGATATCCGGCGAATTCCGAGCGGCATGACCGCCGCTCGTCGATCGCACCCTCGTCTATAGGTGTTCTCATAACCCCAGGATGGGCGTACTCAGTTACCTGACAGGACTAGGCGGCCGGGACATGGCCGTCGACCTCGGCACCGCGAACACCCTCGTCTACGTGCGGGGGCGGGGCATAGTCCTGTCCGAGCCGTCCGTGGTGGCGATCGACTCGCGCAGCGGCCAGGTCCACGCCGTGGGCCTGGAGGCGAAGCGGATGCTCGGCCGCACGCCGGGCACGATCACCGCGATCCGGCCGCTCAAGGACGGCGTGATCGCCGACTTCGACGTGACCGAGCAGATGCTCCGCCACTTCATCAAGAAGGTCCACCAGAACCGCTTCGCCCACCCGCGTGTCGTGGTCTGCGTGCCCTCCGGCGTGACCGGGGTCGAGAAGCGGGCGGTCGAGGAGGCGTGCCTCTCGGCCGGGGCGCGGAACGCCTACCTGATCGAGGAGCCGATGGCGGCGGCGATCGGTGCCGGCCTGCCGGTCGGTGAGCCCACCGGTTCGATGATCGTCGACATCGGCGGCGGTACGAGCGAGGTCGCGGTCATCTCGCTCGGAGGGATCGTCGTGTCGCAGTCGATCCGGATCGGGGGCGACGAGCTGGACGACGCCATCACCAACCACTGCAAGCACGAGTACAAGCTGATGATCGGTCAGCAGACGGCCGAGGAGGTCAAGCTCGAGGCGGGTTCGGCGTCGCGCCTGCCCGAGGAGGTCCGGGCGGAGATCCGGGGACGCGACCTGGTTTCCGGCCTGCCGAAGACGATCACGCTCTCCTCAGAGGAGGTCCGCGGCGCCCTCGAGGAACCGCTCAGCCAGATCGTCGCCGCGGTCAAGGACACCCTCGATCGAACCCCGCCCGAGCTCGCGGGGGACATCATGGACCGGGGGATCACCCTGGCCGGCGGCGGGTCGCTGCTGCAAGGTCTTGAGCAGCGTCTGCGCGACGAATGCCAGATGCCGTGCCAGCTGGCAGAGTCACCCCTCACGTGCGTAGCGGTCGGATCAGGCATCTCCCTGGAGGAGTTCGAAACGATCCACCGCGCCAGCAAGAATTCGGGGCCGAGGCGCTTTGACCGCTAGCAGCCCGGCCCAGCAAGACTCGAGGCCCACCCGTGTATCGGAAGCAACTACGCCGCCGTAGGGCGGTACTCGCGCTACTGATCATCAGTTCCTTCGCGCTCCTGACCGCGACCTACGGGGAACGCGCGGGCGGCCTGCAGAAGGGCGTGTCCGCGGTTTTCGGACCCCTTCAGGAGGGGGCCGACCGGGCGCTGAAGCCGGCCCGCGACCTCATCAACTGGTTCGACGAGACATTTGACGCGCGCGGTGAGAACGACCGCCTTCGCGCCGAGGTCGAGGACCTTCGCCGCCAGGTCATCGGCAGCGACGTCGCGCTTGAGGAGAACGAGCAGCTCAGGAAGCAGCTCGACCTCCGCACCTCCGGCGTGATCCCGTCCGGCTACGACGAGGTCAGCGCCCGGGTGATCGCGCGCTCGCCGAGCGTCTGGTTCGGCACGGTTCGAATCGACCGCGGCGGCAGTTCCGGCGTCGCCGTCGACGACCCCGTCGTCACCGGCGAGGGTCTGGTCGGCACGGTCAGCTCGGTGACCCGGGGCGGGGCGACGGTCACCCTCATCACCGACCCGGGCGGCAACGGGATCTCGGCGAAGATCGCGAACAACGGCGCCCAGGGAGTGCTCTCGGCCGAGGTCGGCGACCCCGAGGACCTGATCCTCGACTACCTCGACGCCCAGGAGCGGATCGTCAAGGGGAGCAGCGTCGTGACGGCCGGCTGGCGGGCGCCCGAGTTCGAGTCGAAGTACCCGCCGAACCTGCCGATCGGCACGGTCACCCAGGCGCCGATCCTCCAGCAGGAGGCGACCCAGCAGGTCCACGTGCAGCCGTTCGCGGACATCCGCGGGCTCGACTTCGTGACCGTCCTGGTCGGAGGAAGCCGGTGATCGTCACGCCGAAGATCCTGCTGCGGATCGCGCTGATCGTCCTGCTCGCGGTCCTGCTCCAGCTCTCGTTCTTCTCCAAGGTCCACCTGCTGGGGGTCGTGCCGACGATCCTGCCCGCGGTGGTGATCGTCCTCGGGCTGCTCGGCGGCAGCATGGCCGGCGCGGTCGCGGGGTTCTCGGTCGGCCTGCTCGTCGACTGCCTCCTGGTGGCGCCGCTCGGAGCGTCCTCGCTCGTCCTGTTGACCACCGGCTACCTGGCCGGCATCTACCGGGAGCGCTACGACCTGACGACCTCCCTGGTGCCGCCGCTGATGTGCCTCGGCCTGACCCTGTTCGCGGAGGCGGCGTTCGCCGCGGTCCAGCTCATGCTCGGCGTCGACGCGCCGGTCAGCGCGCTCGTCCTCCGCGACATGGCGGTGAAGAGCATCTACGCGTTCTTCCTCGGCGTTCCCGTCTTCCTCGCCGTGCGCCGCGCCCTCCGTCCCGCCCTGGTCGACGAGCAGCGCCCACGACGGCGCATCCAGCCGAGGATGCTGGGAGCCTAGGAGCCGCTCGCATGTACCTGCGCACAGACGACCGGCGGCCGCCACTCAGCACGGGCCTCGCCCTGCGCGTCGCGATCATCGGCGGCGTCACCCTGGCCCTCTTCGCCGTCCTGCTCTTCCGGCTCTGGTACCTCCAGGTACTGTCCGGCGACCGCTACCTCGCCGAGGCGAACGACAACCGGACCCGCGAGGTCCGGGTGGCGGCGCCCCGCGGCGAGATCCTCGACCGTTCCGGCAAGGTGCTCGTCCGCAACCGCGTCAGCCTGGCGCTCCAGGTCGACCCCCAGAAGCTGCCGCGCCGCGCCGCCGACCGCCAGGGGCTGCTGTCGCGGATCGGCAACCTCGCCGGCATCCCGCCCCGCCGCCTGCGGCGCACCCTGCACGAGGAGGTCGTCGTCTCCCCGACGTCGCCGGCGACCCTGATCCAGGACGTCCCGTCGGATCTCTTCTACTACGTGCGCGAGAATCAGGACCGGTTCCCGGGCGTCGACGCCGGCCGCGTCTTCGTTCGCCGCTATCCGAACGGCACCCTGGGCGCCCACCTCTTCGGCAACGTCAACGAGATCAGCGATCAGCAGCTCAAGGAGCCTCGCTATCGCAACCTCGAGCCCGGTGACCTGATCGGCCAGGACGGCATCGAGTATTCCTATGACCGTTATCTGCGGGGCCAGGCGGGGGTGACCCGGGTCCAAGTCGACTCGTTCGGTCGCCCGAAGGGCGAGCTGAGCGTCAGCGAGCCGAAGCCGGGGGACAACCTGCGGCTGACGATCGACTCCCGCCTGCAGGCGGCGGGGGAGGGGGCCCTGGCCGCGCAGGCCCTCCCCGGCGCGTTCGTCGCCATGGACACCTCCAGCGGTGCGATCCTCGCGATGGGGTCGAGCCCGACCTACGACCCGGCCGACCTGATCAACCCCACACAGGCCGAGGTGGACGCGATCTACCGCGATCCGGTCGCGGCCCCGATCTACAACCGCGCAATCTCCGGGCTCTATCCGACCGGCTCGACCTTCAAGCCGATCACGTCGATCGCGGCGCTGGCCAGCGGGGTCGTCACGCCGTTCACGACGATCATCGACGACGGCGCCTTCACCCTCGGCGGCATCACCTTCCAGAACGCCGGCGGCGCCTCGTACGGCGCCCTGACGATGCAGCCGGCCCTCCAGGTCTCCTCCGACGTCTTCTACTACACGCTCGGCAACGAACTCGACAAGCTCGGCCCGGGAGCGCACGGCACGATGCTCCAGCGCTGGGCTCGCAGGCTTGGAATCGGCCACGAAACCGGGATCGACCTCCCGGGCGAGCAGCCGGGCCTGCTGCCGACCCCCGCCTGGCGCAACCAGCTCTACCGCAAGGACCTGACCGACCGGCCCTGGTCGGGAGGCGACGCGGTCAACCTCGCGGTCGGCCAGGGCGACCTCCAGGCGAACCCCCTCCAGATGGCCGTCGCCTACTCGACGATCGCCAACGGCGGCACCGTCGTGCGACCGCACGTCGGCGGCATCGTCGAGGACGCCGCCGGCCGGGTGGTCCGGGAGATCGAGCCCGGCGCGGCCCGCGAGCTGCCGATCGAGCCACAGTGGCGACAGACGATCCTCGACGGCCTCCACGACGCGGCCCAGTCCCCCGGCGGCACCTCCTACAGCGTCTTCGGCGGGTTCAAGGTCCCGGTTGCGGGCAAGACGGGCACGGCGGAGCGGCCGCCCTACGCCGACCAGTCGTGGTACGTGGTCCTGGCGCCCTACCCCGACCCGGAGATCGTCGTCGCGGCCACCTTCGAGCAGGGCGGCTTCGGCGTCGACGCCGCGGCCCCGGCGGCGGCGACGATCCTCTCCGAGTACTACAACGCCGCGATCAACGCGCCCGGCACCGGCGGGATCGTCGAGTGATGTACGCGACGCGGACACGGCGCGCCCGCCCGGAGCCGTTCGACCTGCGGCCGGGCGTCGCCGAGCGCCTCGGGCTGCCCTATATGGACCTCGGCCTGATCGTGGCCGCGGTCGGCCTCCTGGCGTTCAGCGTGTTCGTCCTGGCCGAGGCGACCCGGGGCGACGTGCCGGGCGACCCGAACTACTTCTTCGAGCGCCAGGCGATCTACGGCGCGCTCGGGATCGTCGGCATGCTGGCGCTCACGCGGATCGACTACTCGCGGTTCCGCGAGCTGCGAGTCGGCATCTACACGTTCATGTGTGTCAGCATCTCGCTCGTCTTCGTGTTCGGGGTCGCGGCGCGCGGATCGCGACGGGCCTTCGATCTTCCCTTCTTCTCATTCCAGCCATCCGAACTCGGCAAGCTGCTTCTCATACTGGCTCTGGCCGGGTTCGTCATCGATGGCGCCCGGCGCGGCTCGGAGCGCCAGCGCACAGCGCGCTACCTGCTCCTCGGCTTCGCCCCGGCTGCGCTCGTCTTCCTGCAGCCCGACCTCGGAACGTCGCTGGTGTTCGGGGTCGCAACCCTCGCCGTGATCTACGTGGCAGGCGTCCGCTGGACGCACTTCGCCACGATCATGGCGACCATAGTCGCGTCGATCGCGATCGTCCTCGTCGTCGCGCCCGCCCTCGGCACCCCGGTGTTGAAGGGCTACCAGGAGGAGCGGCTGACGTCGTTCCTCGCGCCGAGCGAGGACCCCGCCGACGCCGGCTACCAGCAGAACCAGGCCAAGATCGCAATCGGCTCCGGACAGAAGACCGGGCGAGGCGACCAGGCCACCCAGACGCGGCTCGACTTCGTGCCCGAGCGCCACACCGACTTCATTTTTGCCGTCGTCGGCGAGCGCTACGGATTCCTCGGTGCCGCGTTCGTCCTATCCCTCTACGCCCTGCTGATCTGGCGGGCGCTTCGGATCGTGACGCTCTCGAAGAACTTGTACGGGACCCTGGTCGCGGGCGGCATCGCCGCGATGCTGATGTTCCAGGTCTTCGTCAACGTCGGGATGAACCTGGGGATCATGCCCATCACGGGCGTACCCCTGCCGCTGATGAGTTACGGCGGTTCATCCGTGATCGCCACCTTGCTGGCGGTCGGCGTCCTCGAGAGCATTCACATGCAGGCGCGCCTCAGCCAGAAGAGCAGGTTCGCCTGGTGAGGCAAATCCTCCCGGGCGCGCGTATTACCTGTGAACTGAGCTGAACAAATGAAAAAGACAATTCTGGTGACCGCCGACCACGGCGAGACCCGTGTGGCTGTGCTCGAGGCGCGAACCAAGAGCACTACACCGGAGGTCGCGGAGCTCTACATCGAGCGTCGCGGCAGCCGGTCGATCGTCGGAAACATCTACAAGGGCAAGGTCGACAACGTCCTGCCCGGCATGGAGGCCGCCTTCGTCGACATCGGCCTCGAGCGCAACGGATTCCTCCACGTCGACGAGATCGTCACGCCGGACGGCAAGGCGGCGCCGAGGCGCGGGCGCGGCAAGGGCCGCCGGATCGACGAGCTGATCAAGCCCCGCCAGGAGATCGTCGTCCAGGTCGTCAAGGACCCGCTGAAGACGAAGGGCGCCCGGCTCTCGATGAACCTGTCGATCGCCGGCCGCTACCTCGTCTACTCCCCGCAGGGCTCGGGCGTCGGCGTCAGCCGCCGGCTCGGCGACAAGGAGCGGGAGCGTCTGCGCAAGATGGTCGACCGCACCTACGACGGCCCCGGCGGCCTGATCGTGCGGACTGCCGCCCACGGCGCCCGGAAGGCGGACTTCGTCCGCGAGATCGGCTACCTGCACAAGCTCAACGAGGTGCTCCAGCGGCGGACCGAGCAGGCGAAGGCTCCGGTGCTCGTCTTCCAGGAGGCCGATTTGTCGGTCCGTGTCCTCCGCGACGTCTTCCTCAGCGACTTCGAGCAGGCGATCATCGACTCCGAGCAGCAGTACGACCGCGTGACGAAGTTCTTCCAGCGGACCGCGCCGGAGCTGGTCGACGGGGTCGAGCTCTACCGCGGCGAGGAGCCGCTGTTCGAGAAGTGGAACATCGAGCGTGAGATCCAGTCGACGCTGTCGCGACGGGTCGACCTGCCCTCGGGCGGCTACCTGATGATCGACTACGCCGAGGCGCTGACCGTGATCGACGTCAACTCGGGCAGCTTCACCGGCCGCGGGAAGGGGGGCCTCGAGGAGACGATCACCCGGGTCAACACCGAGGCCGCCGAGGAGGCGGTGCGCCAGCTGCGGCTGCGGGACATCGGCGGGATCATCGTCATCGACTTCATCGACATGGCGCGGAGCCGCAACCGCGAGAAGGTCCTCACGACGATGAAGAAGGCGCTCGACGCCGACCGCTCGAAGAGCTACGTGGTCGAGGTCTCGCCGCTCGGCCTGGTCGAGATGACTCGCCAGAACGTCACCGACGGCGTGCGGGAGATCCTGACGACGCCGTGCCCGGTCTGTGACGGGGATGGCGTGGTCCTCTCCAGTGAAACGGTGGCGATCGAGGGGATCCGCAAGCTCCGCGACATCGCCAAGGAGAACCCGCAACCGGCTGCGTTCCTGATCCGGGTCAACCCCAAGGTGGCGGCCGAGATCATCGAGCCCGGGAGCGGTCTGTCCGAGCTCGAGGAGGAGACCGGCAAGCAGTTCCACTTCGAGGGGGGCGATGCCTTGCCGGTCGCGACCTTCGACCTGGTCGAGTCGGGCAGCCGCGACAAGATCGAGGAGCGGGCGCTGCCATTTCGGGTCGGTGAGGAGGTCCTCGTGAAGATCGAGGAGCCCCACATGTACAACGCCGACGACGCGATCGCCAAGGTCGACTCCTACATCGTCAGCGTCACCGGCGGTGGGCCGTTCGTCGGCGAGCGAAAGCTGGTGCGGATCGAGCGGGTCGAGCGGGCGGCGGCGGTCGCCTCGCTGCCCGGGGTCGAGGCCTCGAACGGCGCCGGAGAGGGCTCGGGCGAGCAGCTAGAATCCTCGGCTCCTCGCCGCCGTCGCCGGGGCCGCAGGGGCGGTCGCGGGCGATCGCGCGCCGGGGCTGAGGACTGAGATCGATGGCAGACGAGCAGACCAGCTACGCGATCGTCGAGAGCGGCGGCAAGCAGTACCGCGTCGAGAAGGGCACGTCCCTGCTCGTCGACCGCCTGCCAGACGACGAAGGCGCCAAGGTGGCTCTGCGCCCGGTGATGTTCCGCGACGACGAGACAGTGCTCGAGGCCGGCGAGCTCGAGAAGGTCAAGGTCGAGGCGACGGTGGCCGAGCACCTGCGCGGGCCCAAGGTCAAGGTGTTCAAGTACAAGCCGAAGAAGGGGTACCGGCGCCGCGCCGGACACCGTTCCGAGCTGACCCGGCTCGAGGTGACCGACGTCAAGAAGCTCGCCCGCAAGCCCGCCGCCAAGAAGTCCGGCGGCGCGGCGAAGAAGTCGACCGCGAAGAAGGAAGACGATGGCTCATAAGAAGGGACTCGGATCGAGTCGCAACGGCCGCGACTCCAACCCCAAGATGCTCGGCGTCAAGGTCTTCGCGGGCCAGCGCGTGGGCGGCGGCGAGATCATCGTCCGCCAGCGGGGCACGCGCTTCTGGCCCGGCGAGGGCACCGGCCTCGGCCGCGATCACACGATCTTCGCCAAGCGGGCGGGGATCGTGGAGTTCAAGCCGGCCCGCAAGGGCCGCACGATCAGCGTCGTCGACGGCGAGTAGATCCGGCCCGCGCTGTCCGTTTCCGCGCTCAGCGGGCGACGTGGACGTTGAGCTGCGCGGTCCCGGTGGATTGCCAGAGGCGGAGCCAGAGCGGTAGGTACATCTCCAGGCCACGGGCCGCGGTGATGTCGCCGAGGTCGAGGATCGTGCGCCAACCGAACGCCTCGAGTAGCGACCTGACCTCCGCTTTGGCCTGAGCGTCGTCGCCGGCGACGAAGATGTCGTGATCTCCCGGCACCGCCGCCGGGTTGGTCATGACCTCAGCGTTGACGGTGTTCAGCGCCTTGACGACGCGGACGTTCGGAAACGCGCGCTGGATCTGTTCGGCCAGGCTGTCGTCGTTGCAGACGGAGAGGGTCGGCGGCGGCCCCTCTGAGAAGTCGAGCGGGTTGGCGACGTCGATGAGGACCTTGCCCGACAGGTGCTCGGCTCCGGCCGACTCGAGCGCGGCGAGCGAGGCGGTGCCGGCCGTGCAGTTGAAGAGTGCCTCACCCGTCTCGGCCGCGTCTGCGAAGGAACCCTCGGCGGCGCCTTCTCCAGCGCCGCGGGCCCACTCGACCGCAGCCTGGTTGCCCGCCTGGCGCGAGCCCATCGTCACCTGGTGGCCGAGCTCGACCAGCTTCGATGCGATCGAGTGGCCAACCGCTCCTGTCCCGAGCACTCCATATCTCATCCTCGCCCTCCTCGTCCATCACCATTCCTTCCACCATGTTCCAGGACAGGGCCAAGATCCACGTTCGGGGAGGGCGCGGCGGCGACGGCGTCGTCTCGTTCCGGCGCGAGGCGCACGTGCCGAAAGGGGGCCCGGACGGCGGCGACGGGGGCCACGGAGGCAGCGTCGTGCTCGTCGCCGACTCGTCCCGCCGGGATCTCGCCTCGCTGGCGCGGGCCCCGCACCTGCGGGCCGGCCGCGGGCGGCACGGCCAGGGAGCCAACAAGCACGGCGCCCGCGGCGAGGACCGCGAGGTGCTCGTGCCGCCGGGGACGCAGGCGATCGGCCTCGACGCCAGCCGAATCGACCTGACCGAGCCCGGCCAGCGGGCAGTGGTCGCCCGGGGCGGTCGCGGCGGGCACGGCAACCGGCGGTTCGCCAACTCGACCCGCCAGGCGCCGCGGTTCGCCGAGCGCGGGACGGAGGGGGAGGAGGGCTGGATCGAGCTGCGGCTGAAGCTGCTGGCCGACGCCGGGCTCGTCGGCATGCCGAACGCCGGCAAGTCGTCCCTGATCGGCCGGCTGACACGGGCGGCGCCGAAGGTCGCCGAATACCCCTTCACGACGATCGAGCCCGTTCTCGGGACGGTCGAGGAAGACGACCGCCAGGCCGTCCTTGCCGACATCCCGGGACTGATCGAGGGCGCCGCCGCCGGTGCGGGGCTCGGCCACGAGTTCCTCGCCCACGTCGAGCGTTGCTCGATGCTCGTCCACCTCGTCGAAGTGGCGCCGGCGGAGGGGAACCCGGAGTCGAACTACGAGGCCGTGCGCGGCGAGCTGAGCGAGCACGGCGCCGGCCTCGGGAGCCTGCCGGAGCTGGTCGTGCTCTCGAAGGCCGACCTCTTGCCGGCCGAGGAGGTCGAGGCGATGGCGGCTGAGTGGCGCGCCCGCCTCGGCGCCGCGGTCTTGGGCGTGCTGCCCGCCTCTTCGGCCACCGGCCTCGGGCTTGACGCACTCAGGGTGGCGATCTTGGCCGCGCTGCCGGAGCAATCGCCGGCGCCCGCCGAGCCCGCCGGCGAGGGCTTCGAGGCGGAGTACCGCCTGTTCCGCCCCGCCGGCGAGGGGGGCTACCGCGTGGCGCGCGAGGACGACGGCGCCTTCCGGGTCGCCGGCCGGGGCGTCGAGATGCTGTTCGAGCGCCACGACCTGAGCAACGAGGAGGCCCTCGCCTACCTGGAGCAGCGGCTCGGCGAGATGGGGGTCCTGGCAGCGCTCAGAGCCGCCGGCTTCGAGCCGGGCGACGAGGTCCGGGTCGGCGAGCACGAGTTCGAGCTGCATCCCGGCGCTTGACCCAGGGTCGGCGCCGGTGGCCCTACCTAGACTCTCGCCGATGACGCTGGTCGCGAAGCTCGGATCCTCGATCGTCGCCGCCGAAGGCGGGGAGCTGCGCACGGACGTGCTCGACTCGGTCTGCGCTCAGGTGGCCTCGCTCGAGCGGGCGGGGGAGAGGGTCGTGATGGTGACGTCGGGTGCGATAGCCCGGGGGATGCGTCTGCTCGGGCTCGCGGCGCGCCCGCGGGCGATGGACGAGCTCCAGGCCGCGTCCGCGGTCGGGCAGGGCGACCTGTTCCGCGCCTATGAGTCACGGCTGGTTGGGCAGGAGGTGAGGGCCGCCCAGGTCCTGCTGACCGCCTCGGACGTCGCGGCGCGGACGAACTACCTGAACGCGCGGCGGACGCTCGTGCGGCTGCTCGAGTGGGGCGTCGTCCCCGTCGTCAACGAAAACGACACGACCTCCACCGATGAGATCACCTTCGGCGACAACGACTTCCTCGCCGCCCAGGTCGCGATCCTGCTCGACGCCCGCCTCCTCGTCTTGCTCACGGACATAGACGGCCTTCACACAACCGACCCGCGGCGCAGCGACGAGGCGGAGCTGGTCCGCGCTGTGGGCCACTACTCGGAGCTCCAGGCGATCGAGATCGGCGACCGGACCTCGCCCTTCGGGCTGGGCGGGATGCGCAGCAAGGTGGCGGCCGCGGAGATGGCGGGGGAGGCGGGCATCGCCGCCGTGATCTGCAACGGCACCGTCCACGGGACCTTGGCGGAGGCGGCGGCGGGCCAGGACGTGGGCACGCGGTTCGCCCCGCAGCCTGCCCGCGCCTCGAGCTTCAAGCTCTGGCTCAAACATGCGAAGCCGCCACGCGGTCGGGTGCGGGTCGACGCCGGCGCGGCCCGGGTCCTGCGCGAGCGCGGATCGAGCCTGCTGCCGGTCGGAGTGACCGACGTGGAGGGCCGGTTCGACGCCGGGGACGCGGTCGAGATCGTCGTCGACAGCGAGGTTGTCGGCAAGGGGATCGCGAACTACTCCTCGGCCGAGCTGGCCCGGATCAAGGGGCTGAAGAGCGCCGAGGTCCGCGAGCTGATGCCACACGCCGCCGACGAGGCTGTGCATCGCGACAACTTCGTGCTCGTCTGAGCGGCCGGCTCGGCGCGCCCGGCTACCCTGTTCCGCATGGCTGTGACGGCCAGATCCGTGATCGAGAGTTGCGAGGCGGCGAAGGACGCGTCGCTCGACCTGGCGCGGGCCTCGACCGCCGTGAAGGACGCCGCGCTCGATGCGGCGGCGCGGCTGCTCGAGGAGCGACTGGCGACCATTCTCGAGGCGAACGCGGCCGATCTGGCCGACGAGCGTGCCGTGGGGCTCTCGAGCGCGCTGCGCGACCGCCTCACGCTGACCGACGCGAGGGTGCGGGAGATGGCCGCGGGGGTGCGGCAGATCGCCGCGCTGCCCGACCCGGTGGGCGAGGAGCTCGACCGCAGGACTCTGAGCAGCGGCCTCGACCTGCGCAAGGTGCGGGTGCCTCTGGGAGTGGTCGCCGTCGTCTACGAGGCGCGGCCCAACGTGACCGTCGACTGCGCGGCGCTGACGATCAAGAGCGGCAACGCGATCGTCCTTCGCGGCTCGAGCTACGCCGAGCGGTCGAACGGCGCTCTGGCGGCGGTGATGCGCGATGCGCTGGCCGAGGCCGGGCTGCCCGAGGACGCGGTCGTGCTGCTGGCCGGCGGCGGCCGCGAGGACCTGGGGATCATGGCGACCCAGGACGGACTGGTCGACCTGCTGATCCCGCGCGGAGGCGAGGGGCTGAAGGCGGCGCTGAAGGACGTGGCGACGGTGCCCGTCATGTACGCGGCGGCCGGCAACTGCCACGTCTACGTGCACGACGATGCGGAGCTGGGGATGGCCCGGCGGATCGCCTACAACGCGAAGGTGCAGCGCCCGGGTGTCTGCAACGCGGCCGAAACGCTGCTCGTCCACGAGTCGGTTGCCGAGGAGTTCCTACCCGGCGCGCTGGCCGACCTGCACGGCGCCGGGGTCGAGCTGGTCGGCGACGAGCCGGCGAGGGCGGCCGCCGACGGCGTCGCCGTCGGCCCGGCTGCCGAGGCGGACTGGGACACCGAGTACCTGGACATGAAGATGGTGGTCGGGGTGGTGGGGTCGCTGGAGGAGGCGGTCGAGCAC
>DATFPK010000031.1:0-52192 GCA_035264885.1 Solirubrobacterales bacterium | reverse complement strand
CGGCTCCGCGGTCCGGGTCCTGCGCGAGTACGAGCGTGGCGTGATCTTCCGCCTCGGCCGGCTGATCGCGCAGAAGGGGCCCGGGCTGATCCTCCTGATCCCGGTCATCGACCGGATGGTGCGGGTGGACCTGCGGACGGTGACGCTCAACATCCCGCCGCAGGAGGTGATCACCCGCGACAACGTCCCCGCCCGGGTCAACGCCGTCTGCTACTTCCGCGTGATCGACCCGAACCGGGCGATCGTCGAGGTCGAGAACTTCCTCCTCGCCACTTCGCAGATCGCTCAGACGTCATTGCGATCGGTGCTCGGCAAGGCCGAGCTCGATCAGCTCCTCGCCGAGCGCGACCGCCTCAACGAGGACCTCCAGAAGATCATCGACGAGCAGACCGAGCCCTGGGGCGTCAAGGTCACGACCGTCGAGATCAAGGACGTCGAGATCCCCGAGCAGATGCAGCGGGCGATGGCGCGGCAGGCCGAGGCCGAGCGCGAGCGCCGCGCGAAGATCATCAACTCCGAGGGCGAGTACCAGGCGGCGCAGAAGCTCGCCGACGCCGCGGACATCATCTCGACCAACCCCGCCACCCTCCAGCTCCGCTACCTCCAGACGCTGCTCGAGATGGGGGTCAACCAGAACACCACGATCGTCTTCCCGATCCCGCTCGACATGTTCAAGGCGTTCACGGAGGGCGGCGCCGGCGATCGGACGCGCCCGGACCGGCCGCCGCCGCCTCCGCCGGACACAAAGCCCGACCTGGGCGACCTCGAGGGCGACCTGCCCCCGTCGCGCGGCTAGGGACCCGGTCGCCCGAAGCCGGTGAGCGCCCCGGAGATCCGGCTCGACCAGCTGACCGGGCTGCGGACGATCCTCGCACCCGGGCGGGCGGCGCGGCCGGACGTCTTCTCGCGCGGGCCGCGCGAAGCCGGCGGTGGTGGGGACTGCCCCTTCTGCGAGGGCCACGAGGAGCGGACGCCGGCCGAGGTCTGGGCGCACCGCCCCAGCGTCGGGGAGGCGAACGCGCCGGGGTGGACGGCGCGGGCGGTGCCTAATTTGTATCCGGCATTTGCCCCGCAGGACGACGCGTCGCCAGTCGCCAGTCGCCAGTCGCCAGGCCCGGCCGATCCGCTGGCCGCGTCGCGGCGAAGCGGAGAGGCGGATCTGTTCGGCTCAAAGCCCGCGCTGGGTGCCCACGAGGTGATCGTCAACGCCCCCGAGCACGAGGTCGCGATGTGCGATCTGGACGAGGAGCGATTCGTCGGCGCGATCGCCGCCTGGCGGGAGCGGATCCGCGCCCACCGAAGCGCCTCCTACGTCCAGCTGATCGTCAACGAGGGGGGCGGCGCAGGAGCGTCGCTCGAGCACACGCACGCGCAGCTCTACGCGCTGCCCTTCGTGCCGGCGGCCGTCGCGCGGGAGCGCGAGCGCTTCCACGCCTATCGTGAGCGCACCGGCGGCGGCGACCTGCTCGGCGACATCCTGGCCGAGGAGGTGCGCCGCCGCGAGCGACTGGTGGTGATCGACGACGAGGCGGCACTGATCTGCCCCTGGGCGTCACGGTCGCCCTTCGAGCTGCGGGTCGTGCCCCGCGCGGCCTCCGCCGACTTCGGGGCCGACGAGAGCGGCGCCGCGATGATCCGGACCGCCCTTCTGCTCCTCGCCCGGCGGTTCGGCGGACCGCCCGAGCTCAACCTCTGGGTCCGAACCGCGCCAAGGGGAGCGGACGCGTTCCGGTGGCACGTCGACATCGCGCCCCGGTTGACGGTCAAGGCGGGATTCGAGCTGGCGACCGGGGTCGACATCGACGTCTATCCGCCCGAGCAGGCGGCCGCCGACCTGCGCGAGACGCTCGAGGCGCCGGGGTAGGGTGCGCGCGTGCCGCCGGACCCGAGGCCCATCCCACGCTTCATCGCCGACTCCTCCCAGGAGGGCGTCCCGTACGGCCGCTTCGCCGAGCGCCTCGGCGAAGCGTTCCGCGAGGCGTGCGGCCGGATCGAGGACCTGCCCGGGGAGACGGCGCCGCCGGAGAAGGTCGAGTGGTTCCCGGAGCGCGCCTGGGGCGGCCGGGTCTGGGTGCCCGCGACGGCGCGGATCGACTCACCGGATGGCCCGCTCGAGCTGTTCGGACACGTCTCCTACATACAGCCCGAGGACGGCGATCCCGCCGGCTTCCGCGCGATTGCCGACTTCACCGACGTCCTCGCCGAGGAGAACCCGGCGTGGCGGATCGACCTGAACGACGAGGTGATCGGCCGCTGGCGCGGCGAGAACGGACGGGCCGGCGACGTGACGCTGATCTGGGGCGTTCCGCTCGTCCAGGGGGCGCAGGCGGCGACGGCCCAGCTCGAGACCGAGACGGTGGACCAGGAGCCGATCGTCGACAACAGGTTCACGCTGGTCGCCATCGACGCCCTGAAGGGCTACGGCGACGACGTCTTCTGCGAGGTCAAGCTCTGGAGCCGCCGGGCCGACGAGCTCGCGAGCGAGACCCTCTACGCCGAGGAAGAGCCGGACCCGGCCTCGTAGGCCACCCGCGGCCCGTCGCCGTCGAGCGTGAAGACGACCACGTCGTCGGGCTCCGAGGAGTGGCCGACCGCGGCGTGACCGGGCGCGACGGCGAGTGCGCTGCCCACAGGCTTCGAGGTACCGAGGATCTCGGCGACCACCAGGCTGTTGGCCACGACCACGCTCGAGCCGGTCGCGTCGCAGTAGACCTCCGCCCGGGCCCGCTCCCAGCGACGGTCCTTGGTTGGCCGGGCGAACACCGGCACGAGGATCAGCGAGACCCCGTGGGCGTGGAGCGCCGTGGCGAACGCGTGCAGGCGAGCGAGGTCCTCGCAGACCAGGATCGCCAGCCGGACGCCGCCGGCCTCGAGCACCGAGACCCGCTCGCCGCGGCGAAGGTCCTCGTCGATCGGAGCGGTGAGGCGATCGGCGAGGCCCCACAACTCCAGGTCCTCCGGCGAGAAGTTGAACGGGTGGACCTTGGGCTGACGCGCCAACACCTCGCCGGTGATGGCATCGAGCACGACCGCCTCGTTGGCCGGCGGGGACGATCCTTCGACGTTGCCGCTGCCCGCGACGACGAACCGGAGCCGGCTTGGCGCCGCGGCCTCACGACCCCTCAGGGCGACCTGCCAGCGCTCGAGCAGGGCGCGCGACAGGCACAGCTCCGGCGCGACGCCGATCGCTACGTCCCGCTCGTCCCACGCCGCGATGACGCGCTCGACCCGAGCGTGCGTCGGCTCCCGGTCGGCGGGATGGATCCGGTAGAAGCGCAGCTCGGCGCGCTCCTCGACCTCCCAGTTCAGCTCGTCGGGCTCGCGGATCATCGGTACGGTGGCGACGCGGAGCCCGGCCTCGCGGTCTCGTCTCGTCAGGCGGGAGCGAGCCGGCAGGGCCGCGTGGTCGCAGGCCGTCCATGCGGCCGCCCCCACCCGGACCACCGAGGCGAAGGCGTCGCCCAGGTCGTCGGGCAGCTGGCCGCGGCGGCCCGGACGGGCGAAGCGGGGCAGGAGGGCGCCGGGACGAGCGCCGGAGTCGAGGCGGCCCGACTCCGCGTAGCGGAGCGCGTACTCGGTCAGAGCGGCCGGGGGCGCTTCGGCGAGCAGCGGGTTGACATGCGCCAGGGCGGCGTCAAGGCCGAGCAGGACCGCGAAGGTGGGACGACCCTCGTCCGGGGCCGCGACCGGCTCTCCGGCGAGCGCCGCCCGCTCCACCTCGGCGGCGGTATCGGCGACGGACGGATCCGCGACCCAGGCCTCCCCGGTGGCGTGGAACTCGGTCGGGGCAAGCCGGTCGAAGAGCGCACAGAAGAGATCGGCGTAGTCCTGGCTCACACTTGACAGATACTTGACGACACCTGCTAGGATCTGGGCATGGTCACGCGCACCGTAAACCAGTCCCGTCCCGAGGCCATCGTCGCGCGCATCGCCGAGCTCGACGCGGCGCCCGCCCGGAGGGAGGCGGTCGCGCTCGGCCTGGTCGATGCGCTGCTGGCGGGGGACGACGAGGCCCTCGCGGCGTGTCTCGATGCGCTCCGCGATGTCCGCGCCGGCGCCGACGGCGATTCGGAGCTGGCCGGGTGGCTGGACGCCGCGATCGCCTTCGCGCATTGGGGGCTCGAACGGGCTCCGTCGGAAGCCGTCGTGACCCAGGGAACGCAGGCCCACGACTTCCTGCGCTTGCTCGACGGCTCACCCCAGCTGGGTAGCGCCGAGCTCCGCCGCCTGCTCGAGGTCGACGAGACGCAGGTCAGCCGGACCGGCCGCCGACTGCTGGAGAGCGGGTTGGTCGCCCGGCGCAAGGTCGGCCGCCAGGTGTTCTGGCAGCTCGCCCCTCGGGGGGAGCGTGCCCTCGAGGAGGCTCCCGCGCGGCGGCAGACGTCCGGCGCCGACTTCTGGCAGGAGGCGCTCCGCCGCGGATTCGAGGCCGCGTATGGCGACGAGCCCGGCCCGCCGCGCGAGGTCGACCCGACCCGCGAGCGGATCATCCAGTCGACGCTGGAGCTGCACACAAGCCGCGGAATCCAGGCGACGACCTGGCCGGAGATCGCCGAGCGGGCGGAGGTCCCGATCGAGACCCTCGAGACGCTCTTCCCCACGGCCGACCACCTCGTCAGGAGCTGCGGCCGGCATCTGATGGAGAGCCTGCAGATCCCCCCCGCCGAGCTGGCGCCGAAGGTGTTCGCCGGCGCCACCTCGGAGCACGAGCGGGTCCGCCGCCTGGTCGAGACGTGCTTCGGCGCCTACGAGCGCGGCGGGGACGGCATCACGGCCGGACGCCGCGAGCGCAGGGAGGTGCCGGTCGTGGAGGAGTCGATGGGAGAGCTCGAGAACTCCTTCGATGCGCTCGTCGCCGAGGCGCTGCGCCCCCAGCGCCCGGACAGCTCCTCGGTGGCCGCCCTGAGGGCGCTGACCGACCTCGAGGTGTGGCGAAGCCTGCGCCATCAGGGCGCCACGCCCGAGGCGGCGGTGGAGGAGGCGAGCACGGCAGTCGAGCGCTGGCTCGAGGCGCACGCCGCTCGCTGACGGAGAAGCCGCCGAGAGCCCTAACCTCCAACCCGGCCCCGATAGCTCAGCTGGATAGAGCGACTCCCTCCTAAGGAGTAGGCCCCAGGTTCGAATCCTGGTCGGGGCGTCAGGCGTCCGGACGGTCCGGGTACAGCTCGTCGATCGTGACGAGGGCGCGGTAGGGCGCGCGGGCTGCCGACTCGATCGCCTCCCCTCCTCCGGCGAGGCGATCGACGACGGCGACGACGCCGGCGACCTCGAGTCCGGCAGCCTTGACCTGTCCGAGGGCCTCGACGGTCGAGCCGCCGGTCGTCACCGTGTCCTCGACGACGAGGACGCGGTCGCCCTCCTCGACCGGTCCCTCCACTTCGCGCTGGAGGCCGTGCTGCTTGCGCTCCTTGCGGGCGAAGAATGCCCGCAGGCCGGATCCCTCCTCGACCCCGATCGCCGCGCAGGCCACCGGGATCGCCGCCGTCGCCGGGCCGCCGACCGCGTCCGCTCCCGCCGCGGCCGCCGCGGCGGCGACCAGCTGCCCGGCGGCCCGAAACCCCCGCGGTCGCAGCAGCGCCCGCCGGGCGTCGACGTAGTACTGCGCCGTCGCACCTGAGGAGAGCGTCACCTCGCCGATGATCAGCGCGTGCTCGCGAAGCTCCTCGAGCAGTGCCTGCCGGGCGGCTTCCAGGTCGGCCACGAGCGCGATCCTAAGGTCCCGCGCGGGCTAGCCCAGCGCCTCGCGGAAGCCCTGGCGCCAGCTCGCGTACCTCGGCGTCCATCCCAGGTCACGCTTCGCCTTCGCGTTCGAGGCTCCGTGCAGCTCGGTCGCCATGGTGATCGTGAAGGCCCCGGCGACGGGTCGGGCCAGCCAGGCGGGCACCCGAAACGGGCGCTTCGCGCCGATCGTCCGCGCGAAGTACGGGAGCCAATCCCGCATCGGCGCCGGGTCGTCGTCGCAGACGTTGTAGACGCCCGGCTCCCCGTTCGCGGCCGCCGCCACCGTCGCCGCGGCCGCGTCCTCGACATGGACGAAGGAGAAGACGCCGGAGCCGTCGCCGACGATCGGAACACGGCGGCGCCGCACCTCGTCGGCCACGTTCCCGTCGTACGCGTAGTACGTGGCGGGGCCGTAGAACCACCCGTACCTGAGGACCACGCCCTCCATCTCCGTCTCGAGGAAGATGCGTTCGCCCTCCAGCGTCGCGGCGACGGCGGAGGCGAACGGCTCCGGGGCGTCGGTGAAGGGCCGCGCCTCCTCGTCCTTTACCCGGTCGCCCTCGGGGGCATAGAGGAAGGCGATGCTCTGCGTGATCACCCGGCGGACGCCCGCCGCCGCGGCGGCGGCCAGGAGGTTCGCGCCCCCCTCCACCCGCACCCGGTTGGTCGGGCCGTAGTCGATGGATCGCGGGTCGTAGCGCTCCGGCAAGCTCGTCAGCTGGACGACGAGAACTTCCGGCCTCGCCGCCGCGACGGCCTCCTCGACCGCCGCCGCATCGAACACGTCGAGGACGACCGGGATGCCGCCGGCGGCGCGGATCCGGCTCGCCCGGCGCGGGTTGCGGGTCGTCCCGGTCACCTCGTGACCGGCCTCGGCGAGCTGCGCGAGGAGCGGCCGGCCGATCGCCCCGGCGGCGCCGGCGACGAAGACCCTCACCCCGTCGCCCGCCGGCTTCCCTCGCGCTCCAGCCGCGCCGCTACGCCCGCAAGCCAAACGCTCCCGGCCGCGCCCAGCGCGAGCAGGAGGGTGTCGGTCCAGCCGCGTGTGTCGCTGCTGGCCTCGCCGACGTCAAAGAGGTGATTGAGGGCGTGGACGCCGTACCAGACAGCGCCGACCAGGAGGATCGGCACCCGCCACTGCGGCCGAACCGCGGCGACGCCGACCCCGAACGCGGCCGCCAGGTAGAAGGCGCCGACATCGCCGACGTAGTGGCCGTTCTCGGCCCCGTAGCGGCCTATCTCGTCGAAGAACGTCCCGGGCGCGAACAGCGCGAGGAGCCCGAACACGGCCTGGTAGGCGGCGATCACCAGGAGCACCGCGCGGAACGTGCTCTCGGTCATGGGCGGAGCCTATCCCGCCCCGCGACCGATGGTGCGGCCGCGATCAGCCCTCGACGAAGATGTCCTCGCCGATGTCGAGTTGGCGGTAGATGTGGTGGGCGTCGGGGATCGGCACCCGGACGCACCCGTGGCTCGCGTTGTAGGTCGGGACCGAGTGGTACCCGTGGACCGCGTAGCCGCCGTGGAAATACGTCGAGTAGTACATGCCGACATTGTTGTACCCCGGCTGCTTCCACTGGAATTCGAAGTGACCGCGGACGGTCGGGGTCGACGGCGCGCCGGTCGAGACGTGGTAGGTCTCCGACACGTGATCGCCGTTCTCGATGATCACCAGGATCTGGCGGCTGATGTCGACCTCGGCATGGTCGCCGGCGGACGCGTGCTTCACGCGGTAGCGGCCGTCGCCGGAGAAGATCCGCTTGACCAGCAGCTTGCCGGCGTGGGAGTTCCGCGCCATGCCGTTGACCTTGCGGTAGGCGATCATCGCCCGGGCGGTGCGCGAGTTGAAGCAGGAGCCGCCGCCCGGCACATAGCCGATCCGCCGCAGCGCGCCCTTGAACCCCTGAACCGCGCGGCCGCACTCGCCGGTCGAGATCGAGGGGTAGCTGATCTTCCAGTCCTTGCGGACCGTGGTGTCGCCCTTCAGCCGGCTGGTGCCGGGGAGCTTGGCGCTGACGGCGTATTTGCCGCCGCGGCGCAGCCTGATCCGGCTGACGAACGTGCCGCGCCCGCGCTTCCCCTTGTGGACCCTGGCCTGCTTCGTCAGCAGCTTCTCGCCGTTGACGAAGTAGGTCACCTTGACGACCTGCCCGCGGCGGAACGGCTCGACGCTGCCGGTCACCGGGATCCGGCTCATGATCGGGGCCCGGCCGTTGCGCAGGCCGCGGACCCGGATCTTGACGGTCGCCTTCGGCCGGACGGCCGAGACGGCCGCCTCGGGGGCCAGCCCGGACGCCGATGCATCCGACGGCGCCTCGACCGCGCGACCTACGTCCTGGGCAAGGGCGGGCGCCGGGAGGAGCAAGGCGACGAGAGAGGCTGGGACGAGAGCCGTGCGCTTCATGAGCGCGCACATTGTGCAGCATCGGCAGGCGTCGCGACCGCCCCTGGTCCGAGGCGGCTCAGGAGGCGGCTGCGAGTGCGATCGAGTTGTTGATGCAGTGGAGGAGGATCGGGGGCCAGAGCGACCCGGTCCTCTCGTAGAGCAGGGCGAGCACGAAGCCGAAGACGGCGAGCGGCGGCACCGCACTGACGCCAGTGGTCGCGTGCAGGGCCCCGAAGACGAGGCCGCTGATCGCTGCGGCGGCGACCGGGGCCATCCGGGTCCGTAGCCCGCCGTAGAGCAGGCCCCTGAAGAAGAGCTCTTCCGAGATCGGTGCGACGACGGCGATCAGCAGGACCGAGAACAGGGCGGTCACGGTCCCGGCGTCGAGACCGAGGTCGCGGGCGACGTCCTCCTGGCTGGTGTCCACCAGGGCCGAGTAGGCGACCAGCATGAACAGGTAGCCGAAGTAGGCGAGCGCCGCCCAGCCCAACGCGGAGGGCGGGAAGCGCCGTACGCCGAGCCGTTCGAGCGCGGCGCCGGCGCCGCGCTCGAACAGGCCGGCGGCTATGAGGGCGGTCGCGATCAGCGTCAACCCGAGGATCGCCTGGACGCCGATCCGCGCCGCGTGGCTGTCGAGCTCGGGGTCCGCGATCAGGACCGGCACCGGCAGCAGCAGCCCACCGAGCAGGATCCCCGCGATCACCGCCCGCACCGTCCGCCCCACCGGCCAGTCGGCGTAGGGGAGAGACCGGCCCTGCCGGGGCGGCGAGGGCTCAGGGGGCGGGGCCGCGGGACGTCCGGCGCCGGTCTCCACGGGTGCGGGCGCCGCCCCGGGGCCGGGCTCGGCAGCCGCCAGTACGCCCGTCGCCTCGCCGAAGAGCTCGCCCGAGGTCGGCACCGGAGGAGGCGGCGGGGCGGCAGCCGGCGCGGTCTCCGGCTTCAGCTCGCGGACGACGATCGTTCCCGCGGCCCGGTCACCGAGCCGTTGCCGGCGCGGCGAGCGATCGACCAGGACCGGCAGGATCATCAGGAGGGTCAGGGGGCCGTCGACCAGACGCAAGAGGTTGCGGAGGCTCGCCGGGCCGAACTCCAGGCGGCCGCCGTCGACCGGCATGACCCGGATTCCCAGCATGTTCTTGCCGATCGTCTGGCCCCAGCGCCACTCGCAGATCGCGAAGTAGTTGAACCAGGCGCTGAGCAGGACGATGCTGAGAATCGCTCCCGCCGGTCCCTCGAAGGCGGCCCCGGGCACGTAGGTGCCGATGCCGATGATCCAGACCAGGCTGTCGAGCGTGGCGGCGCCGACCCGGCGGCCGAAGCCCGCGTACTCGTAGGTCCTCCCGCCGAAGACGAATCGGTCGTTCACAGCCTCTCCGCGACCTCCTCGAGCGAGGCCACGTCCCCGCCGCCATCGCGCTCGATCAGCAATGCCCGGATCCCGGCCGCTCGGGCGCCGGCGAGGTCCTCCTCGGGCGAGTCGCCGACGTGGACCACCTCCCCAGGCTCGCAACCGGCCAGCTCCAGGGCCGGCGCGAAGATTGCGGGGTCCGGCTTGCGGGCGCCGGCCTCGGCCGACGACACGGCTCCGCCGAGCAATCCGCCGAGCCCGCAGCGGTCGAGCACCGCGCCGAGCGAGCAGTCCCAGTTCGAGACGCAGACGAGGGTCAACCCGAGCCGGCGCAGCGCCTCGAGGGCGGGTGCTGCATCCGGATAGGGGCCGAACCGGATGCTCTGCACCAGCGTCTGCACATCGACCTCGACGCCCAGCTCGCGCGAGAGCAGCTGCGCGCAGCGGCGCCGCAGGTCGGCAAGCGACTCTGCGTCCCGCCCTTCGTGGCTGTGGGCCTTGTAGTAGGCCATCTCGGCGCGCACGCCGGCGATCAGGCGGCCGTCGGGGACCGCCTCGCCGAGCGCGCCCCGGAGCCCCACCCAAGGGGGCTCGAGCTCGACCATCGTGCCGAGGGCGTCGAGGAAGACGGCGCGTGTGGCGGATATGTTGGCCACGATGCGGCCCGCAGTTTCACAGGTCGTCCTGCTCGCGCAGGAGAACGCCGATCCCAGCTTCTGGCAGGACCACGGCGACGAGGTCTCGGCGGCGATCACGCTGCTGGTCGCGGTCGTCGTGGCCTTCCTCGTCGACCGCCTGGTCATCGCCCGCGGCGCCAGGGTGGCCGAGCGGATGAGCGACACCGGCATGACCCGGACCACGCAGACCCGGCTCCGCGTCATCCGCCGCCTCGTCTTCGTCGCGATCCTGGTGATCGGAATCGCGCTGGCGCTCAGCCAGTTCGCCCAGATCAAGCGCCTGGCGACCGGCATCCTCGCCTCGAGCGCCGTCCTCGGCCTCGTCATCGGCCTCGCCGCCCGCCAGACTCTCGGCAACCTGGTGGCCGGCGTGATGCTGGCGGTGACGCAGCCGATCCGGATCGGCGACCGGGTCACGTTCGAGGAGGTCACCGGGAGGGTCGACGACCTGACGCTCTCCTACACCTACATCGACCCGGGCAACGGCGACCTGGTGGTCGTGCCGAACGAGAAGATCGTCAGCGGAGAGCTGACCAACCACTCCACCGGAGACCGCGGGGCCCCGGTGACGATCAAGGCGCTGCTGCCGGCGGACGCCGATGTCGCCAAGGCGGAGGAGGTCCTCAAGCGCGACGCGGGGGCCGACGCGGTCCGCCTCTCAGACTGGACCGCCGACGGGCTCGTGCTCGAGGTCAAGGTCGGCGTCGGGCAGCACCGCACGAGGGTCGGCGACGAGGAAGCGGCCCTGCGCGAGCGCTCCCAGCGCGCCCTCCAGGCCGCGGGCATACTCGCGAGCGAACGCTGAGACGCAGGGGAAGTTGATCCGCCCCGGGACCCGCTGGGTACCCTGTGGGTGCAGATGACGCAGCGTCAGCGTCGACGTCACCGGCGCCGCGGCGGCACGCGGAACATCGCGCTTGCCGCCCTGGCAGCCCTTCTCGCCACCGCGGCCGCGGCGGTGCTTGCCGTGGGCGGATGGGTGCTCGACGTCACCGCGGACGTGCCCGACTGCAACAGGCTGAAGCCGATCGACAAGGGGCAGACGTCGGTCGTCCTCGCCGGGGACGGCAGCCGGCTCGGCTACATCCGCTCGGACGAGGCGCGCACACCGGTCCCGGTCAAGAAGATCCCGATCGGCCTCCAGTACGCGACGGTCGCGATCGAGGACGAGCGCTTCTTCGATCACAGCGGCATCGACTATGAAGGCGGCGCGCGCGCCTTCATCGAGAACCTCCAGGCCGGCGAGGTCGTCCAGGGCGGCTCGACCCTGACGATGCAGCTGATGCGCAACCTCTACATCACCGACCCGAAGCGCGACCTGGAGCGCAAGATCCGCGAGGCGGTGCTCGCCGAGTGCTACGAGAAGAAGCACAGCAAGAAACAGATCCTCGGCCAGTATCTGAACACCGCGGCCTACGGCACGGTGCTCGGGCGGACCGCGATCGGCGTCGAGGCGGCGTCGAAGATCTACTTCTCGCGGCCGGTCTGGGAGCTGACGCTGGAGCAGTCGGCGATGCTCGCCGGGCTCCCCCAGGCGCCCTCGCAGTACAACCCGCTGATCAACCCGAAGGCGGCGCTCGAGCGGCGCAACGAGGTGCTCGAGAAGATGGCCGACCTCGGCTACATCTCCCAGGCACGCGCCCGCCGGGCGGTGCAGTCGAAGCTGCAGCTCGACCCCACCGACGAGTACTCGCGGATCCGCGAGCCCTACTTCTTCGACTACGTCGAGAACGAGCTGATCGAGAAGTACGGGGTCAACACCGTCCGCCGCGGCGGCCTGAAGGTCCACACGACGATCGACCCCGACCTTCAGGACGTCGGCCGTGACGCGATCGAGTCGGTCCTCTACTACCCGGACGATCCGTCCTCGGCGATCGTCGCGATCGACCCCGGCAACGGCGAGATCAAGGCGATGGTCTCGTCCTCGAGCTACGAGGACAACAAGTACAACCTCGCCGCCCAGGGCCGCCGCCAGCCGGGTTCGACCTTCAAGACCTTCGTCCTGACGACCGCAATCAACCAGGGGATCGATCCGAACTCGACCTACTACACGTCGCAGCCGCTGGCGCTCGATCTGCCGGAATGGGGCCACTGGGAGGTCGCCACCTACAGCAACAGCTACCTGGGCTCGACCAGCATCTACTCGGCGACGCTGCAATCAGACAACACCGTGTACGCGCAGCTCGACCTCGACGTCGGCCCCGAGGAGGTCGCGGCGACGGCCAAGAAGATGGGCATCGAGACCGACCTCGACGGGATCCCCGCCGAGGGGCTTGGCGGCCTGCGCCTGGGCGTTTCGCCGCTCGAGATGGCCGACGCCTACGCGACCCTCGCGAGCGGCGGGATCCACCATCCGCCGGTGGCGATCCGCAAGGTCGAGTTCCCGAGCGGCCGCACCGACAAGCCGGACGAAGGGGAGGCGAAGCGGGTCCTGCCCGAGAACGTCGCCTATGAGGTGACGAAGATCCTCCACGACAACATGACTTCGGGGACGGGGACCGGCGCGTACACAGGCTGCTACGGCCAGGCGGGCAAGACCGGGACCACGGACAACTACACGGACGCCTGGTTCGTCGGCTACCAGCCGAACATCACCGCGGCGGTCTGGGTCGGCTACCCCGAGGACAACAAGACCTACATGGAGAGCGTCCACGGGATCACGGTCGCCGGCGGCACCTTCCCCGCCGACATCTGGAACAACTTCGTCTACGGGGGCGGCTACCCCTGCGAGGACTTCGACGTCCCCGACGAACCGATCGAGTGGAGCGAGTTCTTCGGCAGCTACACCTCCTCGGGAACCAGCGACTACTCCGGCGGTTCCACGTACGACTCGACGTACGACTCGACCTATGACTCCGGCAGCACCGACTCGACCGGGGGCGGGGCGTATGACCCCGACCTCTACGCGCCGGGGGCCGGTCAGGCTCCGGCCCCGGCCCCGCCGGCTCCCCCGCCCGCACCGGCGCCGCCGCCCAGCCCCGCTCCGGCCCCGCCCTCGGGCGGCGGGGGCGCGGCGACCGGCGGCGCCTCCCCTGGCTGATCGGCCGTCCGCCGACCGCCGGCGGGCCCTCGCGGTCGCGGGCCTCGCGGCACTCCTGATCGCGACTGTCCCTCTGGCGGCCCCGGGGCCCGGCCTGGTCCCGGCGACCGAGGCCGGGCAGCCGGAGTGGCTCCTCGGACCGTACGGCGGTGGCCTCGGGATCAGCGGCGGGGTGTACCTCGCCTGTCTCTGGGTCGCCTTCTTCGGCTATGTCGCGGCCCTCTCGGGCTGCGCCCTGCTGCCGGGCCGCGCCGTCGCCGGCCTGATCGGCGCCTGCGTGCTGGCCTTCGCGCTGGCGCCCCCGCTGCTGTCCCAGGACGTCTTCAGCTACGTCTCCTACGCCCGGCTCGGCGCCGAGCACGGCCTCAACCCATACGTGGACGTCCCGCTCGACGTCCCGTCCGACCCCTCGCTCCCCTTCGTCGGCCGCGGCGCGGGATCCGCGGACCGCGGCTGGCAGGACGACGTCAGCGCCTACGGTCCCCTCTTCACCCTCGCGACTTATCCGCTCGCCCCCCTGTCCGTCCCGGCGGCGATGTGGACGCTGAAGGCGGTGGCGGCGCTTTCGGTGCTCGGCCTCGCCGGGCTGGCGGCGCGGCTCGCCCCCGCCCGGGGCGTCGACCGCCGAACCGCCGCGGTCTTCGTGGCGCTCAACCCGCTGGTCCTGGTTCACGTCGTCGGCGGCGCCCACAACGACGGGCTGATGATGCTGGTGGCGCTGGCCGGCTGCGGTTCCGTGCTCGCGCTGCGGGAGCCTGCCGGGGGCGCGGCGCTGGCGAGCGCGGTCGCGATCAAGGTCTCGGCGGCGTTTGCCGCGCCGTTCGCGCTGATCGGGACGGCGCGGCGCGGACGCCTGCTCGCGGGAGCCCTGGCCGCGACCGCAGCGATCGCCGTCGCCGCTGCTGCCGCCTTTGGCTGGCATGCCCTCGAGGCGATCGGCCTGGCAGGCGAGAACCAGGCGGAGATGAGTCACTACAGCGTCCCAAGCACGGTGGCCCGGATCACCGGCTCCGACCCGGACGCGGTCCGCGTTGCCGCCCTCGTCGCCTACGCGCTTGCTGTCGCCGGGCTGGTCTGGCGGTGCGCCCGCGGCGCCGACTGGATCGCGATGGCGGGCTGGGCGGCGCTCGGGTTGCTGCTCGCCACCGGCTGGCTCCTGCCCTGGTACCTCGTCTGGCTGCTGCCCTTCGCCGCCCTCGCCCGCAGCGGCCCGCTCGCCGCCGCGGCGATCGCGCTCACGGCGTTCCAGCTGATCAACCGGGTTCCGCTGTAGCCTGGGCGGGGGCCGGCTCCTCGGTGGCCGCGAAGCCGAGCGTCCACCCGCGCCGCCTCGCGATCGCCGTCACCGCGGCCGCGTAGATCACCTCGACGGCGGTCAGGACGAAGCGGACGACGATGGCGATCAGCGAGCCCACCGCGAAGCTCCGGTTCGGCAGCGCCGCCTTGACCGCCCAGGCGAAGGCGGCGTCGCGGACGCCGAGCCCGGCCGGGGCGACGATCGTCAGCAGGGCCGCGACGTAGCCGACCGCCTGAGCCGACCCCACGATCGGCAGGTCCGCAAGCGGAAAATCCCGGACCGAGCGGGCGACGAGGTACACACCCAGCCCGGCGAGGGCCCAATTCAGCGCATAGTAGGCGAGCATCGTCAGGACGCCCCGCAGAGGCATCGTCGCCGGCAGCGGCTCGCGGCCGAAGGCGGCGAGGACGCGGTCTGCGAGCGGACCGAAGACGCGGGGCTGGAGCACGAAGACCGCCGCGGGCACGACGAGCAGGACCGCCCAACGAAGCGGCTGGTCACCCAGATCGGGGTGGCTGATGAAGAAGTAGCTGGCTACCGCGATCGCCGCCGAGGCGGAGATCGCCTGCTCGTAGACCAGGCTCGCCATCGTCGTCCGCCGGGGGACGCCGGCGCGCTCGGAGAGCAGCAGGCGCCCGAGCACGTAGAGGACGCTGCCGGGGACGTAGCGGGCCAGAAGCGGCTGGCCCCAGGCGACCTGGGCCTGGACGAAACCGATCCGGTGCCCGAGGAAGCGCAGGATCAGGTCCCAGCCGAGCGCTCCCAGCACGTAGAAGCAGAGCAGCACGGCGACTGCCGGCAACAGCCACAGGACCTGGAACTCGACCCCCTCGGCCTTGACTTCGTCCCACTGGCTGACGACCGTGAGGACGAGGAAGCCGAAGATCAGGACGACGATTCCGATCTGCACCGCGACCCGGACCCCGCGGCGTCGCGGCGGGCGGCTCCCGACGCGGGCCCCGGCCTCCCCGACCCGGTGCAGGAAGGGCCGGCGCTGGCTCGATCGCTCCTCCACGGCCGTGACCTTAGCCCCGGCTGGCGGGCGCGGGCCGCAGGGCCGACAATGACCGCGTGGGCGAGTTCGAGCTGATCGACCGCATCCGCGCCCGCCTGCCCAGGCCGGCGGGCCGCGTCCGCCTCGGTCCGGGCGACGATGCCGCGATCACGCGTCCGGGCGGGGTGACGGCGACGTCGGTCGACGCGGTCGTCGAGGGCGTCCACTTCCGTCGCGACACGGCGCCCCTGCCCTCGATCGGCCACAAGGGCCTGGCCGCGGGCCTCTCCGACCTGGCGGCCATGGGCGCCGCGACGGGAGAGGCCTACCTCGTCCTCGGCGTCCCGTCGGACCTGACCGAGGACGACGCCGTCGATCTTTTCGCCGGCGCCTCGGGATTGGCGGATGAGACCGGCACGGAGCTGGCCGGCGGCGACGTGGTCCGCTCCCCCGTGCTGTTCCTCTCGGTCACGGTCGTCGGCCACGGGGCGAGCGAGGACGCCCTGGTCCCCCGGGCGGGAGCTCGCCCGGGGGACGCCATAGCCGTGACGGGCGAGCTGGGTGGCGCGGCGGCGGGACTCCTGCTCCTCGAGGACCCGGGCCTCCGCGGCGGTGTGAACGACGCGGCGGCGCGGTTCGCGCTGGGCCGTCACCTGGAGCCTTGGCCCCGGCTGTCCGAGGGCCTGGCGCTGGCCACCGCGGGGGCCACGGCGATGATCGACGTCAGCGACGGCTTCGGCGCCGAGGCGGGCCACCTTGCCGCCGCCGGGGGGGTCGGACTCTCGGTGGACGCGTCCCGGCTGCCGGTCGCGCCGGAGGCAACGGCCGTGGCCGCCGCGGCCGGACGCGACCGCCTCGAGCTGGCCGCCTCAGGCGGCGAGGACTACGAGCTGATCGCCTGCCTGCCGCCGGACGCGGTCGGCCCGGCGACCCGGGCCGTCGAGGCCTCGGGCGGCCGCCTCACCGTCGTCGGTGAGGTCGGGCCCGGAGACGGGGTCCGGATCAGGCTGCCGGACGGGACTCGGTTCGAGCCCGGCGGCTACGACCAGCTGGGGTGACGCTCGGCGATTCGACCGAAAGAAGTGCCCGGACGCCGCGTCGCTGCAGCATCGCCTCCGCAATCAGTTCCGGAGAGGGGCGGTAGTGGCCGGTTTCGACGAGACTCTTCAGCTGGCCGGCTGACATTTTTCTTCTCCTCAACACAGTGCGTTCCCTCGCTCCCTTCCGTTATCGGCCGATGTGCGCCGTTCCTTAGTTCTTGGTACTCGCACATATGTCCAAATCCTGCGGCCGGGCGGGGACGACCCCGGCGGCGTGGCGGGCCACCGGCTGCAGGCCGGAGGGCCCCGGGGAAAGCGGCTTGCTCGTCCGTAACCTTCCTCGCATGCCCGATGGCTCCGCCCGGATCCTGCTTGTCGACGACGAGCACGCCGTCCAGACCCTGCTCAGCTACCCCCTGCGGAAGGACGGCTACGACGTCACCTCGGCGACCGACGGGCAGGAGGCGATGCAGCGGTTCACCGAGCAGCGCTTCGACCTGGTCATCCTCGATCTGATGCTGCCGAAGCTCGACGGCATCGAGGTCTGCCGGAGGATGCGCTCGCGCAGCCAGGTGCCGATCATCATGCTGACCGCGAAGGGCGACGAGATCGACAAGGTGGTCGGGCTCGAGATGGGGGCGGACGACTACATCACCAAGCCCTTCTCGCTGCGCGAGTTTCGCAGCCGCGTCAAGGCCGCTCTTCGCCGGTCGCGGATGCTGGGCGGACGTCCCGAGGAGGAGCCGATCACCAGCGGCGAGCTCCAGATCGACTTCGGCCGGCGGCTGGTCACGGTCCGAGACGAGCCGATCCGGCTCACCTACGTCGAGTTCGAGATCCTCGCCGCGCTGGCCCGGGCCCCGGGCCGGGTGCTCAGCCGCGAGACGCTGCTCGAGCACGTGTGGGGGGACTCCGACTATCGCGACCCGCGCACCGTCGACGTGCACATCCGGCACCTGCGCGAGAAGATCGAGCGCGACGCCAAGGAGCCGGACTATCTCTTCACGGTCCGCGGAGTCGGCTACCGGTTCCGCGAAGACCGGCTCTGAGGCCACCGTGCGCATCCAGCGCCTGAACAGCCTTCGCAACCGGCTCGTCCTCCTCTTCTTCCTGATCACCGCGGCCGCGGTCGGCTTCGTCTACCTCTACGTCGTCCCCCAGCTCGAGTCGAGCCTCATCGCCGAGAAGCTCTCCCGGCTCGACGCCCGGACCGGCGACGTCGGGCCCAGGCTCGAGCGGGCGCTGGCGCGGCGCGTCCCCCCCGATCGTCTCGACGCGCTGGTCGAGCGCCTCGGCCAGGCCACCCAGTCCCGGGTGACGGTGCTGGCGGTCACCGGCGGGGACGGCGGCGCATCCCCCGGCTTCGTGGTCAGCGACTCGCCCGGCGCGGGGCGGCCCCTCAGCGGCGAGTTCGAGATCGCGCTGCGGGCCGCCCAGGGGTCGACCGCGACCGGCACCGAGTCGATCGACGGCCAGCGCTCGGCCGAGGTCGCGGTGCCGCTGCCGGCCAAGGACCCGGCCTGGCTTGCCGTGCTGTCAGAACCGCTCGACGAGGTCGCCGACAACGTCAGCCTGATCGAGCGCCAGATCCTGATCGCCGGCGGCATCGCCCTGGCCCTCGCGCTCGTCGCCGGCTGGTACGCGGCGGGGGCGATCTCGCGCCGGATCGGGCGGCTCGAGGACGCGGCCCAGAAGGTCGCCGCCGGCGACTTCGCCACGCCGATCCCGGTCGACTCCTCCGACGAGCTCGGCCAGCTCGCCAGGACCTTCAACGAGATGCAGCGCCGCCTTGCCGACCTCGACAACGCCCGCAAGCGGTTCATCGCCAACGCGTCGCATGAGCTGCGCACGCCGATCTTCTCGCTCGGCGGCTTCGTCGAGCTGCTCGAGGACGAGGATCCCGACCCCGAGGCCAAGGCCGAGTTCGTGCGGACGATGCGCGAGCAGGTCGAACGGCTGACCAAGTTGACCACCGACCTCCTCGACCTCTCCAAGCTCGACGCCGACGCGATCGAGATCGAGCCCCAGGAGGTCGACCTGGGCCAGGTGGCACGTCAGGTCGGCCGCGAGTTCGGGCCGATCGCCGACCAGCGCGGGTCCCGTCTGGAGGTGCGGACCACGGCCGAGGAGGCGCTGGCCGAGGCCGACCCGGAAAGGACGCGACAGATCCTCCGTATCCTCCTTGACAACGCCCTCTCGCACACGCCGGAGGGGACCAAGGTGACCGTGACGAGCTACACAGCGGGATCGAGATCAGAGCTGACCGTCTCCGACGAGGGGCTGGGCATACCCAAGCGCGTCCAAGAGCGGATGTTCGAGCGCTTCTACACCGGTGACGCCGTCACCGGCTCCGGTCTCGGCCTGGCGATCGCCCGCGAGCTCGCCCAGCGGATGGGCGGCACGATCGCCGCGACGTCGAGCAAGGGCTTCACGGCCTTCACCCTCGACCTGCCGCGGGCGACCGTGGCGCCGGCGCCCGCCGTCGGCCGGGAGGCCCCGGCGTGAGACGCGCCTTCGGGACCCCCCCGCGCCCGCTGCGGCGCGGGCTCCTGACGACGCTCGCGCTCGCGCTGGTCGCGGCCGGCTGCGGCTCGGATGGCGGCGATGACCCCGGCACGTCCGCCCAGTCCCCGGCCGCCCAGCAGCCACCGAAGCAGATCGTCGTCCAGACCGCCGAGGGCGGGTTCAACGCGGTCGACGTCTACCGCCGCGACTCGCCCGGCGTGGTCACGATCCGCTCGATCTTCGGCGGCGACGGCGGACTGCTCGGGGGCGGCGCGAGCGCCGCCGAAGGATCCGGTTTCGTCCTCAACGACGACGGCGAGATCGTCACCAACGCGCATGTCGTCACCAACGGCAACGGCAGCAACCGCAGCGAGGCCGACAAGGTCTTCGTCGAGTTCCCCGACCGCAACGTCGTCAAGGCCGAGATCGTCGGCTTCGACCCCTTTTACGACGTCGCCCTCCTGCGGGTCGAGCCGAAGGGCCTCGACCTCCACCCGCTGAAGCTCGGCGATGACAGCGAGCTCGTTGTCGGCCAGCCGGTGGCGGCGATCGGCAGCCCCTTCGGTGAGCAGCAGTCGCTCTCGGTCGGCGTCGTCTCCGCGACCGACCGCTCGGTGCGCTCGCTGACCGACTTCCAGATCGAGGGCGCGATCCAGACCGACGCGTCGATCAACCCCGGCAACTCCGGCGGGCCCCTGCTCGACGGCCAGGGGCGCGTGATCGGGATCAATCAGCAGATCGAGACCCAGTCGGGCGCCAACGACGGCGTCGGGTTCGCGGTGCCGATCTCGGCCGTGAAGCGCTCGCTTGCCCAGCTGCGCGAGAACGGCAAGGCCTCCTACGCCTACATCGGCGTCTCGAGCCAGGCGCTCTACCCTCAGCTGGCGCGGGAGCTCGGGGTCGACTCCCCGTTCGGCGGGCTGATCGCCGAGGTCGTTCCGGGCGGGCCGGCCGACGACGCCGGGCTCCACGGCAGCACTGGCGACCGCAAGCGCTTCCAGGGAACCCCGTACGAGTCGGGCGGCGACGTGATCGTCTCGGTCGACGGCCGCCGCGTCGTCCAGCCCGACGACCTCGCCCGGATCATCTCGTCCTACCGGCCGGGCGACGAGATCGACCTGGTGATCATCCGGGACGGCGAGCGCCGCGACGTCAAGGTGACGCTCGGCGTGCGCCCGAACACCGTCAGCGGCGGCTGAGCGAGATCTCCGCCGCGCAATGCCCGGGCAGGACACCCTCAGGGCGATCTGCACCGAGCTCGCGACGGCGCTCCGCGGACGCCTGACGGACGAGCTCGGCGCCCATCCGGGGCGCGCCCACGTCGGTGCCGACGGCGACCGGGCACTGCTCGGGTCCGGCCCGAGTTCCAGATGTCGTGCGTGGCCGCGTGTCGCGGGGAGCTTCATGCGAGTATCTGCGCCGCGATCGAGGCCGGCATGGAGCGCCTGACGGAGTCCACGGGATAGCGAGCCCCTCGCTCCCGGAGCAAAGACCTAGGAAACGGACGTGCTTCAAGAAGTAGCGCTGGGCCAGAAGAACCTGGCCGACTACACCCACATCGCCGGCCGTGAGCTGATCGAGGGCATCCGCGAGATGGCGGGGCCACTCGAGGGCAAGCGCGTCCTGCACGTCAGCGCCACCGCGTTCGGGGGCGGGGTCTCGGAGATCCTCTACACGATCGTCCCGCTGATGCGGGACATCGGCCTCGACACCCACTGGAACGTGATCCTCGGCCGTGAGGAGTACTTCAACGCGACGAAGCTCCTCCACAACTCCCTCCAGGGCGACGAGGCGACGCTGACCGGCGAGCAGTGGGACCTGTTCTTCGAGGTCAACCAGATGAACGCGAAGAGCCTGGAGGGCGATTGGGACGTGATCATCGTCCACGACCCGCAGCCGATCGGCCTGCGCCACTGGGCCGAGGAGCGCGGGGGGAAGTGGGTCTGGCGCTGCCACATCGACCTCTCCGAGCCGAACCCCGCCCCGATCGAGCGCCTCCATCCGCTGATGGCCGAGTACGACGCCAGCGTCTGGCACATGCGCCAGTACGTCCCGACCGGCCTGGCCGAAAACCAGGGCGTCAACATCATCCCGCCGGCGATCGACCCGCTCTCGCCGAAGAACATGGCGCTGTCGCCCGAGGACGCGGCGTTCGTCTGCCGGCAGTTCGGCATCGACGTCGACCGGCCGCTGATGACCCAGGTCTCCCGCTTCGACCCCTGGAAGGACCCGATCGGGGTGATCGACGCCTACCGCCTCGTCCGCGAGCAGGTGCCGGATGTGCAGCTGGCGCTGGTCGGCTCGATGGCGACGGATGACCCGGAGGGGTGGGAGTTCTTCCAGCGGACGTTCGAGTACGCGGAGTCGGACCCCGACATCAAGATCCTCAACAACCTCAACAACGTCGGCGCGATCGAGGTCAACGCGTTCCAGTCGCAATCCGACGTAGTGCTGCAGAAGTCGATCCGCGAGGGCTTCGGCCTGACCGTCACCGAGGCGCTCTGGAAGGGGCGGCCGACGGTTGCCGGGGACGTCGGCGGGATCCCCCTCCAGGTCCGCGACGGGGAGACGGGGTTCCTCGTGACGACGGCCGAGGAGTGCGCGAAGCGATGCGCCGAGGTCCTCGCCGATCCGCAACTCGGCCGGCGCCTGGGCCGGGCCGGGAAGGAGCACGCCCGGCGCGAGTTCCTGTCGCCGCGGCTGCTGCGCGACTGGCTGCAGCTGTTCGGGAAGCTCGGGATCTAGCCGGGTTGCCGCTGCGAACCCGCTGGGTAGGCTCCGGGGCGTGAGCCCCGAAGGCGACTCGCCGTTGATCATCGTCTCCAACCGAGGCCCGGCGCAATTCGAGCGCGACGAGGGCGGGAATCGGACCGTGCGCCGCGGAGGGGGCGGACTGGTCACCGCGCTCTCGGGCCTGGTCGAGCACCGCGAGGCCCTCTGGATCGCCTCGGCGATGACCGACGAGGACGTCGCGGTCTCGAACGAGCAGGGCGGCCCGGTCGACATCTCGATCGACGACGTCGGCTACCGCGTGCTGCTGGTCGAGAGCGATGCCGACGCCTACGACGCCTTTTACAACGTGATCGCGAACCCGATCCTCTGGTTCGTCCAGCACTACCTCTGGGACATCTCGAATGCACCCGACATCCGGCAGGACGAGCTGGACGCGTGGTCCGCCGGCTACCAGGTGGTCAACCGGGACTTGGCCGACGCGGTCCTCGGCCAGATCGAAGGCGTCGAGCGGCCGCTGGTCATGCTCCACGACTACCACGTGTACACGGCGCCGGCGATGATCCGCGAAGCGCGGCCGGACGCCTTCCTCCACCACTTCGTCCACATCCCGTGGTCGCAGCCCGACAGCTGGCGGATCCTCCCGAACCGGATGCGCGAGGGGATCTATCACGGGCTCCTCGCCAACGACATCATCGGCTTCCACACGACCGCTTACTGTCGCAACTTCCTGAGCTGCTGTCAGGAGCTGCTCGAGCTCGAGGTCGACTGGGAGCGGGGGGCGGTGATCGACGCGGACCGCGAGACGCTCGTACGCTCCTACCCGCTGTCGATCGACGCGCAGCGGCTCGAGCGGGCCGCGGCGCGGGAGGAGGTCGCGGCGGCCGAGGGCGAGGTGCTGGAGCGCCGCCGGGAGCACCTGATCATCCGAGTCGACCGGGCCGACCTGTCGAAGAACGTGCTGCGCGGGTTCACCGCGTTCGACACCTTCCTCCAGCAACACCCGGAGTTCCGCGAGCAGGTGACGTTCGTCGCCCATCTCCAGCCGTCGCGCCAGGACGTGCCCGAATACGCCGAGTACTTGGAGCGGATCGAGGCGCTGGTGGCCGTCGTCAACCACCGCCACGGCACGACTGATTGGATGCCGATCGACCTGCGGATCTATGAGAACTTCTTCGACGCCGTCGCCCGCTACAAGCAATTCGACCTGCTGATGGTCAACTCGCTGTTCGACGGGATGAACCTGGTGGCGAAGGAGGCCCCGGCGGTCAACACCCGCGACGGGGTCCTGATCCTCTCCGAGAACACCGGCTCCCACGAGGAGCTGGCCGACTGCGCGCTGTCGGTCAACCCGTTCGACATCCAGGAGCAGGCCGACGCGATCCACCGGGCGCTGACGATGGACCCCGAGGAGCGCCGGCTGCGAGCCCAGCGGCTGAAGGAGATCATCTTCTCGCGCAACCCCGGCGACTGGGTCGACGAGCAGCTTGCCGACATCCGCGCCCTCCGCTCGAAGCACGCCTCCCCGGCCTAGGAGGCTCTAGCGAAAGTCGGAATCCCGCTTCGTGAGCGGAACGCACGGGTGCCTGAGTTCCCGCTACCTCAAATCCGGCGAGACTCTACCCCCGTGATGGACGCCGTGAGAGGTTCCGATCCCGGTAGAAGCGCCGCAGCCTTCGATTTCTTCTCAGGCGGGCCAGCCGCGAGAGATCCCGAGGGCAGAAGCCGAGCTGGATGTACCCCTCGTCGATCAGGACCTCGTTATTCAGCACCGAGCTGCCTACCGAGGGGACCGGGTCGTACCTGCCAAGGTCCGTGACGTAAAGGCTGTACAGCTCCAAAAACTCGCCGTTGAAATCTGGCCCTGGGAAGAAGTGGCGCCAGACCGTCGCGCAGAGCAGAACGTTCTGGTCTCGGAGACGCTGGATCAGGGACTCGTTGAATGCCTTCCATAGGTCCTCGCCCTTCTCCCCTTGGTCGGCGTCGTACACCGCTTTCGCGTCGGGACCGAGGCTCCGGAAGACCGATGGAGTCGCATCCCGCACGTTCCAAGGTCCCCTCGGCAGTCCGTTTCGATACCGATCCCAGTCGGACGCCACCCGCCGGGCCGGAAGCTCCGGGCTGTCGCGGTAGTTCTCCGGTCGCGGGATACTGAGGTCAAGCGGATCAGGCGCTCGCCCGGAATGAGGGACCTGCCAGGCGATTGCAGCGAGCCGCTCGGCCTCTCTCCCTCCCAGCTCCCGCGCCTCGGGAATCTCCATTGGGCAACCGTACCCGTCGAAGGAATCATGCCTGCCCGCGAAGCGAGCCGGAATCGATTACGAGCGGCGAGCCTCTAAGTGGAGATGCCCCACCGGCGAGTGCCGCGTGTCCCACAAGTGGGCAAAGGCGAGCCGATTCCACCCGCTGATGCCCCGAATAAGTAGACGCTGGAACAAGCTCAAGCGTAGGCGGAGTTCTGTCGAGCGTGCCTTCCGACGGCTCAAAAATGATTCGGCGCTTGCGCCCCTGCGCGTGAGAGGTCTGGAAAGAGTCCGGCTTCATGCCAACCTGACGATCCTGACGAAGCTGGCCCGCGAACTTGCACGAGCACGAGCCGCGCCGCTTGCCGTGTAGTCGCCCTGCGTGATACTGCGGAGGCGATGTCGCAGGAGAACGTGGAGATCGTGCGGAATGCCTTCGAAGTGATCTACGGCTCGACGAGCGGGCCGACGGCGACCGAAGCCTCCATCCGAATCCGACGGGATTCGAAGCGAGCGGCAGAATTGCTCGATCCCAACGTTGCATTGCACGGGACGATCGGTGGCCTTTGGGAGGGCCGAGTCGCGCGCGGTCTTACTGAGATCCTCAACTCGTTTGAGACCGAGGACCTCGAAGCTTGGGAAGAGCGTCGGCTCGACCCGCAGAGGTTCCTTCACATCAACGATCTCGTCGTCGTGCTCATGCACGAGTACCGGCGCGGCAGAGGCAGTGGCATCGAAGTCGAGACCGATACGGCGGTTGTATTCACGGTGCGCAAGGAGCGGGTGATACGGATCCAGCCGTACATGGATCAGTCCGCAGCCCTCGAAGCCGCCGGGCTGTCGGAGTAGGCGTGGCGAGTTTCGCTAGTCGTTTCGCTAGACCCTCCTAGCGGGGCGCGAACTCCTGAGAGCCGTCCCCGGGCGGGGGTGGCGCTGGCGCAGGTGGCGCGGGTGGTGACCCGTAGGGAGCCGGGGGTGGCGGCGGCGGTGCGGGAGGTGGCGGCGGCGGTTGCGCGGGGGCAGCCGGTGGCGGCGGCGCGACGGGCGAATCCCTCTTCGGCGAACGCGACGTCGACCGCAGGGGCGGCTGACGCCGCGTTGGGCGTACGCGCCGGGCGGGGCGCACGGCTACGCGTGCCTTTCCCGCCCTCCCACGTGGCCGTCTCGGCCCGTTCGGCGGCGACGTCGCGTCTGGCCTCGCCATGAACCCCGGCGCCGCCAGCCCGACGTCGGCCGGCACCCGCGGCGGAGGCGGCGGCTCGAGCAGGGGCGGCAGGGCCAGCGCGCCCGCCAGGCAGAGCGCTGTGGCGAGCAGCGGCCGGGTGGCGCTGCGCCAGCGGACGCGGAGGTCCCTCATGGCCGTCCAATGCGGCTCCGCGGGGGTCTCTCCCCGTGCCTGCGGCCGCGCGGTCCCCGCTATAGTCGGCCGCCGCCTTGGACACAGCACCACGCGAATACGAACTGGTCCTGATGCTCGATCCGGGCCTCGAGGAGTCGGCGCGAGACAGCCTCGCACAGGACGCCCGTGCCCAGATCGAGGGCGGCGGCGAGCTCAAGCACGAGAGCTCCTGGGGCCTGCGCAAGATGGCCTACGAGATCCGCCAGCGGACCGAGGCCGACTACCGCTGGTACCGGTTCACCGCTCCGCGCGAGCTGCTCGGCCAGCTCGACCACAACCTGAAGATCGCCGACGGCGTCCTCCGCTTTCGGATGTTCAAGGTCGACCCCGAGGCGCCGGTCCTGCCGGCTCCCCCGGCGCCTTCGAGCCTGCCGCGCAGCGAGGGGCGCGCGGGACGCGACGGCCGCCGCGAGGACCGCGGCGACCGCCGGTCGCATCGGGCCGAAGAGCAGCCGGCCTAAAAAGCCGCTCGTTGCGGCGTGCGCGGCGGGACGGGGGCGAGGGTCCGTCCGAACCCCGCTTAGACTCGGGTACTCGAAAACTGAACCGAGGAGCGAGGCTGTGGCAGCCACCAACATCAACTCTGTAGTCATCACCGGGAACCTCACCAAGGACCCGGAACTGCGCAGCACGCAGGGCGGAACGGCGATCTGCAAGCTGCGGGTGGCGGTCAACACGCGCCGTCGCAGCCAGGGCGGCGACTGGGAGGACAAGCCGAACTTCTTCGACGTCACCGTCTGGGGCGCGCAGGGCGAGAACTGCGCCAACTACCTCTCGAAGGGCCGCCCGGTCGCGGTCCAGGGGCGGCTCGAGTGGCGCGAGTGGGAGTCCCAGGACGGCGGCAAGCGCCAGTCGGTGGAGATCATCGCCGACTCGGTCCAGTTCCTGGGTTCGCGCGACGGCGGTGGCAACGGCAACGGCTTCTCCCCGTCCTCCGACGTCCCCGCCGACACCTCGGACTTCGAGGGCGCCGGCGTCAGCGGCGGCGGCGGCGACGACGACATCCCCTTCTAGGCGAGAGGCCGGCTAGGCCGGCCCTGCGAGCAGGTCCGCGGCCGGGCGCCGGCCCCGCCCGGCCGCTACGATCTGCCGTCGTTCCGCCCGGTCTGTCCGGGCGAGTTCCATGTAAGGACCCACGCGACGATGGCCAGATCCAGAGGCGAAGCACCGAGGCGCGGCCGGCGGCCGTCGGACCGCATGCGACCGCGCAAGTACACGCGGATCAACGTCGACACGATCGACTACAAGGACCTCGGCCTGCTCCGGCGCTTCATCTCCGACAAGGGCAAGACGCGCTCGCGCCGGGTGACCGGCCTCTCGCGGCGCCACCAGAAGCAGCTCGCGGTGGCCGTCAAGCGGGCGCGCGAGATCGCGCTGCTGCCCTACGTCGGCGAGCGCTGATGGCCCAGGCGATCCTGCTCAAGGACGTCGAGGCACTGGGGTCGCGCGGCGAGGCGGTGGACGTCTCGCCCGGTTACCTCCGCAACTACCTGATCCCTCGCCGGCTCGCCCAGCCGGCGACCAGGGGCTCGCTCGAGGAGGCCCAGCGGCGCCGCGCCGCGGCCGAGCGGGCCGAGCGCGAGGCGGCCGAGCGCGCCCAGGAGACCGCCGCGCTGCTCTCGAAGACCGTTCTGACGATCCACCACCGGGCCGGCGAGGACGGCAAGCTGTTCGGCTCGGTTGGAGCGAAGGATGTCGCCGACGCGATCCGCGAGGCCCGCGACCTCAAGATCGACCGCCGCAAGGTCAAGCTCGAGCAGCCGATCCACGAGGTCGGCACCTACATGGTCGGGGTCGAGCTGCCGGGCGGGACGACGGCCTCGGTCAAGACGATCATCGCCGAAGAGAAGTAGGCGCAGAAACGTTCCGCAAATCGGGCATTCGCCCCTGCCGGGCGCGCCCGTCTGTGGTTCGGTGGCCTCCCGGCGCGTTCCCGCCGGGCCGTCTGCCTAACTGACCCGGATGGCGCAAGCGCCGACAGCCCAAGTCCCGCCGCAGAACCTCGACGCCGAGCGCTCCGTCCTCGGCGCGATGCTGGTCGCCGAGCCGGCCGTGCTCAAGGTCGTCGACGAGGTCAAGCTGAGCGGCGAGGACTTCTACCTCGACAAGCACCGGCTGATCTTCGAGTGCATCCACGACCTCTACGCGGCGTCGAAGCCGGTCGACGAGCTCAGCGTCGGCGAGGCGCTCACCCAGCGCAGCCAGATCGAGGAGGCGGGCGGCAAGGACTACGTCTCCGAGCTCGCCGCCGGGGTGCCGGCGGCCGGCAACGCCAAGCATTACGCCGAGATCGTCCAGGAGAACTCGCTCCTGCGTCGCCTGCTCGGCGCCGGGCAGGAGATCCAGTCCTGGGTCCACGAGCGCCAGGGGGTGCCCCGCGAGCTCTCCGAGCGGGCCGAGAAGCTCCTCTTCGAAGTCGCCCACAAGGAGCAGGCCAGCGACTTCCGCACCGTCGGCGACATCCTCCACGACGAGATCGACCGGCTCGAGAAGCTCTCGACCGGCGACGCCGAGGTCACCGGCACCCCGTCCGGCTTCCGCGACCTCGACGCCCTGACCGGCGGCTTCCAGCCCGGCAACCTGATCGTGCTCGCCGCTAGGCCCGCGATGGGGAAAAGCGCCCTGGTCGCCAACATCGCCGAGAACGTGTCGGTGAAGCACGGCAAGCCGGTCGCGTTCTTCTCCCTCGAGATGTCTGAGGTCGAGCTCGCCCAGCGGTTCATCGCCAACCGGGCGCGGATCCCCGGCGACAAGCTGCGCAAGGGCAAGGTCGCCCAGCGCGACTGGCCGAAGGTCGTGCGGGCCTGCGGCGAGCTCGAGCGGGCGCAGCTTTGGTTCGACGACTCATCCGACCTCGGCATGCTCGACCTGCGGGCCAAGGCGCGGCGCCTCCACGCCTCCCTCCAGGCGCAGGGGGGCCTGGGGCTCGTGATCGTCGACTACATGCAGCTCATGCGCGCCGACGACCCGAGGGCGAACCGGGTCGAGCAGGTCGGCCAGATGAGCCGTGGGCTGAAGATCCTCGCCCGCGAGCTCGAGATCCCGGTGATCGCGATCTCCCAGCTCTCCCGCGCCCCCGAGCAGCGGCCCGACAAGCGGCCGATCCTCTCCGACCTCCGCGAGAGCGGCCAGATCGAGCAGGACGCCGACCTCGTCGCCTTCCTCTACCGCGACGAGTACTACGACACCGAGTCCGAGGACGAAGGGCTGGCCGAGGTGATCATCGCCAAGCACCGCAACGGGCCGATCGGCGTGACCAAGCTCGCGTTCATCAGCCAGTACCCGAAGTTCATGGACCGCGCCTATGGCGAGACGGCCTCCGAGGGCTCGTCGGGCGAGGGTCTCCCGGTCGCCGAGGCCGGCGGGATCGAGTTCTAGTTGGCCCAGCTCGGCACAGCCGAGGTCTCAGACCGGGCCTGTCCCGCCGGCGTCTGCGACGGGTCGGGCTGGATCGTCGGCCCAGAGGACCTGGCGCGCCCGTGTGAGTGCCGGCAGCAGCGGCGCCGGCGCTCCCGCTCGAAAGGCCTGTCTTCGGTCCTCCCGCCGCGCTACCGCGGCGTGTCCTTCGACCGCCCCCCGGTCTCCGACATGGCCCGCGACCTCCAGACCCGCGCCGCGGTCAAGGAGGTGCGGGAGTACATCGGCGAGCTCGACGAGCGCCTCGCCGCCGGCCGCGGGCTCTGGCTCTTCGGGGACACCGGCACCGGCAAGACGACGCTCGCGATGCTCGTCTCCAAGGCGGCCAGCGAGGCCGGCCACAGCGTCGCGATCTACTCGCTGCCGAAGCTGCTGGCCCGGATCCGCCGCACCTACGACGCCGAGCCGGGCGGCGAGGGCTACCTCTCGTTCTTCGAGAGGCTGACCTCGGTCGACCTGCTCCACATCGACGACCTCGGCGCCGAGAAGAGCTCGGACTGGGTGCTCGAGCAGCTCTACGCCCTGGTCAACGAGCGCTACGAGGCCCAGCGCTCGGTCGTCGTCACGACGAACCTCCCGCACGAGGAGCTGGAGGACCAGATCGGCAGGCGCACGGTCTCGAGGCTGACCGAGATGTGCCGGCCCGTGCCGGTGCTCGGCGACGATCGCCGCTACGGCGAAGCCGCGTAGGCGCCCGCCCAGTCGTCACAATCACCCGCAATGACTGTTTGGCGTCTAGAGGACGGTCGCCGATGCCCGGCATCTGCATAGTCGGCGCCCAGTGGGGCGACGAGGGCAAGGGCAAGATCACCGACCTCCTCGCCGAGCGAGCCGAGATGATCGTCCGCTTCCAGGGCGGCAATAACGCCGGGCACACGATCGTCCGCGGGGGCGAGGAGTTCAAGTTCCACCTGATCCCGTCGGGGATCCTCCACAGCGACAAGCTCTGCGCGATCGGCAACGGCGTCGTGCTCGACCCGCGAATCCTCTGGGACGAGATCGACGGCCTGCGCCGGCGCGGGGTCGACGTCGCCAACCTCCGGGTCTCCGCCAACGCGCACCTGATCATGCCCTACCACGTGCTGCTCGATACGGCGGGCGAGATGAAGCTGGGCAAGCTCTCGATCGGCACCACCCGGCGCGGCATCGGACCCTGCTACGCCGACAAGGCGGCGCGGCTCGGGATCCGGGTCCAGGACCTCCTCGACCCGAAGATCCTGCGCAAGAAGATCATGGCCGCGATGGAGCCCAAGCGGCTCTCGCTGCGGCCGTTCGAGAAGGATCCCCTGCTCGACCTCCACGCGATGACCGAGGAATACGTGACCTACGGTCACAGGCTCGAGCCCTACATCGCCGACACCGCCCGGCTCTGCTGGGAGGCGCTCGACGGCGGCGACACGGTGATCTTCGAGGGCGCCCAGGCGACGCTCCTCGACCTCGACCACGGGACCTATCCGTTCGTGACCTCCTCGAACCCGGTCGCCGGCGCGGCATGCATCGGCGCCGGCGTCGGCCCGCACGACATCGACGAGGTCTGGGGCGTCGTCAAGGCCTACCAGACCCGGGTGGGCGCGGGGCCCTTTCCCACCGAGCTCGAGGACGAGGTCGGCGCGCGCCTGGTCGAGGCCGGCCATGAGTTCGGCACCACCACCGGCCGGCGCCGGCGGACAGGCTGGCTTGACCTCGTCGCGCTGCGCTACGCGGTGCGGCTGAACCGCATGGACTACCTCGCCGTCACGAAGCTCGACGTGCTGACCGGCGTCGAGCCCCTGCGGGTGGCGGTCCGCTATCGCTCCAGCGAAGGCGCCGTGTTCGACGAGTTCCCCTACCACCAGTCGATCCTCCACTCGGCGAGCGCCGAGTACGAGGAGCTGCCCGGTTGGACCGAGCCGGTCGGCGACTGCCGCACCCAGGCCGACCTGCCGGCTCCCGCCCGCGACTTCCTGCGCTACGTCTCCGATTTCGTCGGGGTGCCGATCCGCCTTGCCGGCGTCGGTCCCGATCGCGACCAGGTCATCTGGCTCGGCGACGAACCCGCCTTGCGCGCCGCCTAGCCGACCGGGATCGGCGGGGGCGCGTGGTGAGAGGAGTGGCCGCGGGGGATGACCCCCGCCTCCTCCTGGCGGCGCTCTCCGCGGGCCAGCATCCGGATCGTCAGGATCGCGCTGCTGAGGATCGCCGCGACCCCGAAGCTGACCTGGACGCTGAGCAGCCCCTCGCGGGTCCAGTAGACGTCGCGCAGATCGAGCAACAGCGCCGCCTCGTCGAAGGTCAGGCCCATCCCCACGCCCATCGGGACCGCCAGGCGGTTCTCGAGCTCCTCGTCGTCGGTCAGCAGGCTCGCGGTGCCCGCGGCGAAGGCCAGCAGGATGCCGGGGACGAAGTGGTGGATGTGGCGGCCGCCGACGCTGACGTTCCCGAACGGCCACCAGTTGCTGCGGATCCCCCAGGTCGAGATCCGCACGAACGCGAACGACCCGAGGAAACCGCCGAGGAGGTTGAGGAGCACGGTCTCCGACCGCGGGGCCGCGGAATAGCCCTCGACCGCCACCCCGACCGTGTCAAGCGCCGCGACCGGGGCGTTCTCGATCAGCCCCTGGCCGCCCTCGCGCTGGCGGCGGCGGCGGCGGAGCATCCGCGTGAACTGGCTGCTGATCACCGTCCCCGCTCCGGCGACCGAGGCCGCCGCCAGGCCGACCGTGATCCGCTCCGAGCGCCGCCGCCGGGCCGTATCGCTACGGCGCATCCTCGGCACGATTCCCCTCACAGGCGAACCAGGTTCGCGGCGCTGATCCCGACCCTCATGCGGGCAGTGTACGAAGCGGATTAGTTGACCCCGAAACGGGGTATTCAAGCGTCAGCTTCCCGGAAACCCCGCAAATAGCAGGGTGATGGGAGAGAGCCGCCGAACCGGAGAATAGGATTTCGCCTTGATGAAGCTGCTGCTGTCGCCCGCTCTGGCCAGCATCAACGCGGTCCGTCATCTCGCCTGGTACGTCGGGTACCAGACGGCGGGATCGCGGCACGACATCGTCCGCTAGGCCTCGTCCTCGTCCCCGGCGGGCTCGCCTCCGGCGCCTGCTCGCGCCTCCTCCCGACCGGCTCCCAGCCCGACCTCCAGGTCCGGCACCGGCAGGGAGATCCTGAACAGCGCCCCGCCCCGCGGGCTGCTCTGCACCCCGATGCGGCCCTCGTGGGCCTCGATCAGCGCCCGGGCGATCGAGAGGCCCAGGCCGCTGCCGCGGACGAACCGGCGGCGCGCGCTCTCGGCCCGGTAGAGGGGCTCGAAGAGGCGCTCCCGCTCGGGCTCCGGGATGCCCGGGCCCTCGTCGTCCACCGCCACCGTCACCTCGCCGTCCCCGCTGCCCAGCCGCACCTCGACGACGGCATCCGGAGGAGAGAACTTGACCGCGTTGGAGAGGATGTTGCCGACCGCCTGGACGAGGCGATCGGCGTCGCCGAGCACCCAGGGAGCCGCTCCGCACGCCTGCCGGATCTGGATGCCGGCGGCCGCGGCCGCCGGAGCGACCTCCTCGACCGCGTCCCGTACGACCTGGGCCGGGTCCACCGGGGCGAAGACGATGTCGAAGCTGCCCCCCTCGATCGAGATGTGCGTCAGCAGGTCGTCGACCAGGCGGAGCTGGCGCTGGGCATTGCGCCAGACGGCCTCGAGGAAGCGCCGGCCGTCCTCGGTCATGCCCTCGGACTCGAAGTCCCGGATCAGGTCGGTGTAGCCGATGATCGAGGTCAGCGGCGTGCGGAGCTCGTGGGTGATCATCGCGAAGAACCCCTCGCTCGCGAGCTCGGCCTCCTCCGTCGGCTTCCTTGCCCGCCACTCCTCGGTGACATCGCGCTGGACCGCGATCCACACCGGGCCGTATTGCGGGTGGTCGAGGATAGACGCGGTTCCGCGGCAGCGGATCGGCGTCCCGTCCTTGCGGACGTTGCGGGCCTCGAACTCGGCTGTGCCGGCCTGGCGGAGCCGAGCCTGGATGCTCAGCGAGCTGAGCTCGTCCTGGGGCTCGTCGGGCAGGTGAAGATCGGTCACCGGCCGCCCGTCGAGCTCGCCGGGGGCGTAGCCGAAGATCTGCTCGAACTTCGGGTTCGCGTAGAGGATCACGCCATCCTCGGCGCGGACCATCATCACCCCCTCGGCCATGTTCCGGGCCACCTCGGCCTGGATCTGGAGCGCGGGGTCGAGCTCGCCGAGCTCGCCGAGGCCAAAGGCGCCGCGGACGGGCTCGTCCTGGCTGGAGGGGCGCCGAGGGCTCAGCCGCTGCCGTCCCCGTTGGCGGACTCGGGCTGGTCTACCGCGCGCGGGCTGTACCGGTAGCCGAACCCGCGCATGGTCCGAACGGGGTCGATCCCGGCCGCGTCGACCAGCTTGCGGCGCAGGTAGCTGACATAGAGCTTGACCCGCTGCGGGTCACCGGTCGGATCACCCCACGCCATGCCGAGGAGCTGGGTGGGGCTGAGGACCTGGTCGGGGTGTCGCGCCAGAGCCACGAGCAGCTTGAACTCGGTCGGCGTGAGCTCGACCTTGTTCCCGTCCACCCGGGTCTCGCGCGCCGCCAGGTCGATCTCGATCGTGCCGTCGTCGATCGTCCGCACGTCGTCCTCTTGGCTGCCGCCCCGCCGCAGCAGCGCTTCGATCCGAGCCTGGAGCTCAAGCCGTCCGAACGGCTTCGTGACGTAGTCGTCGGCGCCGTTGCGCAGGCCGCGCACCTTCTCGAGCTCCTGGTCGGCGGCGGTCAGCATCATCACCGGGGTCTCGCTCAGCTCGCGGATCCGTGCCAGCGCCTGCCAGCCGTCGATCTCGGGCAGCGAGATGTCGAGGACGACGACGTCCGGCTTCGACTCATAGAACGAGCGCAGCCCATCGCGACCGTCACGGGCCTCGATCACCCGCATCCCCTGGCGCTCCATGATCACGCGGACGAGATCGCGGATCTCCGCGTCGTCCTCGATCACCAGGATCGTCGGTCCGGTCCCCCCGAGGTCGCTCGTCTGCATTTCCATATCCGCGTGGGGGGCCGGTCGTCTCCCGCGAAGGGAGGCCCGGACACCGCCTGCGCGGCAGCGATGATCCCCGAATCGGCGGATGGATGCAAACCGGGTTGATACCCGCTGGACACACGCATGAGTCGGGGGGTGCGCGTGATGGGCCGTGAAGGACTCGAACCTTCAACCTTGAGATTAAGAGTCTCCTGCTCTACCAGTTGAGCTAACGGCCCCGGTGAAGCGGCGGCCCCGGATCTCGCCGAGGCCGCGACGGATTATAGGAAGGCAAACCTGCCCCGGCACGGCCGGCGGAGGAGGCGGCTAGGGGGCGGGGGCGGCGCCGGAGCCACCGCCGGAGAGCCCGCCCAGCGGGTTCTCGAGCGCCTCGCCCTTCTTGCCGGCGGACGCCTTCCGCGCCGCTTCGGCCTGCTTCTCGAAGACCTTGGCCGCCTTGCGAATCGACTCGAGCTGGCGCTCGATCGCCTTCCGCCTCGGCTTCGGCGACTCGGCCACCGCCCTGTCGCGGGCAGCGTCGCCCGCCTCGAAGTCGAGGCTGTAGTACGCGTAGGTGGCGAGCGTGCTCAGAGTGCCGACGTTCGGCCGCGCCTTCGCGACGATCTCCTGCGCATCGGCGGCGGCCTTCAGGTTGGCGTCGGCCTCGTCCGCGGTGGACGAGGTCTGCGCGAGCAGGAACGAGACGTTCGCGGCCAGGAGCGCCAGGTTCGGGTCGGGCTTCTGCCCGGCGGCCTTGAGGTAGCGGTCCCAGGCGTCAGCCGCCTTCTCGAACTCCTCCCGGGCCTCGTTCGTCACCGACTGCTGCCCCGTCTCGTCGACCTCGATGCCGGCATTGCCGGCGCTGTAGCGGGTGCGAATCAGCTGGGCGAGCAGGTTCTCGTTGTTCGGCTGGGTCTCCAGCTTCTCCTCGACGTCGTCGGCTTCGTCGGCGAAGCTGGCCGTGGAGCCGCTCTGGTCCGAGAAGGCATCGAACAGCCCGCCCTGCACGTCGCTGCCGATCCCGAAGAAGATCAGGCCGCCGCCCATGAGCACGGCCAGCAGCGCGTAGATCACCTGGATGAAGCGCTTCCTCTTTCCACGCAGGTCGAAGAGCAACGAGGGTCAGGGCTCCTGGGTGGAGGGCTCGGAGGCGGCGCGCCCGCCGGACGTCCCGAAGGCGCGAGCGAGCAAGATACTCAACTCGAAGAGGACGATCAGGGGGATCATCTCGATCAGCATGGTGATCGGGTCGACGCTCGGCAGCAGCATCGCCACGACCGCGATCACGAGGATCGCGTAGCGGCGGTTCTGGGCGAGCTGGTCAGGGGTGACGATGCCCAGCCTCGTCACGGCGAGGATCGCCATCGGGACCTCGAAGATGAGGCCCATCGCCGCGAGCATCGTGACGAAGAACGAGTAGTACTCGCGGGCCCTGAGCTGGATGTTGAGCTGGTCGTCGTTGAAGTCGGTCAAGAAGCTCAAGGCGGGCGGCATCACGACGAAGTAGGCGAAGGCGACCCCGGCGAGGAACAAAACCGGGATCAGCAGCAGGAAGGGCATGACCGTCCGCCGCTCCTGATCGGAGAAGGCCGGCAGGATGTAGGCGAAGAGCTGGTAGAGCAGGATCGGCAGCGAGAGCAGGATCGCGAAGTACGCGGAGACGGTCAGCGTCGTCGTGAACGGCTCGGTGACGCCGAAGGTCGTGAGCTGCTCGCGATCGTCGGGCAACGGCGCCTGGGCGATGTCGAGCAGCAGGTCGTTCTGCCAGAAGCACAGGCCCATCGCCACGGCCAGCACGGCGAGGCAGACGATGATCCGGGTTCGCAACTCGTCGAGGTGCTCGACGAGGGTCAGGCGGTCTTCGTGGGCGACCGGCCTCAAGCGGGCCATCGCGCCGCCCTCAGCTTCGCTTGTCGGCGACTACCTCGCCCTCGACGGGCTCGACCGGCTCGGCCTTCGCCTGCGCCCGGGAGTGCTCGAGCTCCCGCACCTCGTCGTCGTCCTCGTCGTCCCCCTTGTCGCCGCTGATCGAGCCGCGGAACTCGCGGATGCCGCGCCCGAGCGAGCGCCCGAGCTCGGGCAGGCGCTTCGGGCCGAAGACGATCAGGGCGATGATCAGGACGACGATCAGCTCGAGCGGTCCGACGTTGGGCATGCCCGAATGGTAACGGCGGGTCCCGGCGGGTCCCGCCGGACGCCGCTCAGGCGCCGGCCTTGTCCCGCTCGAAGTTGAGGTGGAAGCGGCTGGGCGTCGGCTCGGCCTGGCCCTGGTACTTGCTGCCGGTCTCCTCGGAGCCGTAGGGATTTTCGACCGGACCGTCCATCCGCATGAACGAGATCTGGCCGATCGGCATGCCGTGGTAGATCGTGATCGGCAGGTTGGCGACGTTCGACAGCTCGAGTGTCAGGTTGCCCTGGAACCCGGCGTCGACGAATCCCGCGGTGGAATGGATCAGGAGCCCGAGACGGCCGAGGCTCGACTTGCCCTCGAGCCGGGCGACCAGGTCTCCGGGAAGGCGGACCCGCTCGAGCGTCTGACCGAGCACGAACTCCCGCGGGTGGAGGATGAACGGCTCCTCGTCCGCGACCTCGACCAGCTCGGTGAGGTCGTCCATCGGCTGGCGGACGTCGATGTAGGGGTACCGCGCGTTGTGGAAGACGCGGAACTGGCGGTCCACCCGGACGTCGACGCTCGAGGGCTGGACCATCGCCGGATCGAACGGATCGAACGCAATTCTTCCTGCGTCGATCTCCTGCTTGATGGTGCGATCGCTGAGGACCATCGGCCGGTGCAGTCTATTGGGGACTGCGGGTTACCCGCTATTGGGATTTCGGCGCTGCAATGCGAAAAATGCGGATGTTGCGGGAGCTTTGCCGCCCCGATAGTTCCCACCGTGAACGCCGGCAGAAGCCAGACCCGCGTCGAGATCGGGCTCCACGTCTGCCCGGAGTGCGAGTCCCACCTCGTCCAGCCGACCTGCTGGGAGCAGACCTCCGAGGACGGCCGCTGGCGGATCTGGCGGCGCTGCCCCGAATGCGAATGGACCAGCGACGCGGTCCACTGCGAGCGCGAGATCGACGACTATGACGAGCGCCTCGACTTCGGCACCCGCGAGCTCGCCGAGGGCCTCAAGGAGCTCGAGCGGACCAACATGGAGCAGGTCCTCAAGACCTTCGCCGCCGCCCTCGCCGCCGATCTGATCGGCCCCGAGGACTTTCGCTAGACCCGGCGGCTCAGGAGTAGCGCTCGACGACCCCGTCGGCGACCAGCCCGAGCAGGCGCCGCTCCTCGACGTCCAGATCAACGTCGTCCAGCAGGCCCTTCGCTTCGGCCACCATCGCCAGCGCCTCGCCGCGGGCGCTTTCCAGCGCCCCGGTCGCCGCGATCCGGTCACAGGCGCGCTCGGCGCCCGCCTGGTCCAGCTCGGCGAGATCGAGGGACCGCAGCTCCGGGTCGCGCTCGGCGGCCTCGATCAGCGGCAGCGTGACGGTTCCGTCGAGGAGGTCCGTGCCCCGCGCCTTCCCCGTCCGTTCGGGCGGTCCCGTCACGTCGAGGACGTCGTCGAGGAGCTGGAAGGCCAGCCCGACCAGGCTGCCGTAGCGCTGCAACAGCTCGGCGCCCGGCCGCCGCGGCCGGCCGATCAGGCAGGCGCACTCGAACAGGCGCGCGGTCTTCAGCCGGCATCGCTCGAGGTACCGCTCCCTGCCCAGCGAGAGGTCGAAGGCGTCCCGGCGCTGCGCCAGCTCGCCGCGGGCCAGGGCGACCGAGGTCTCGCTGAGCAGCCGGACCGCGTCCGCGTCCCCCGCCGCGGCGAGCAGCCCGAAGGCGCGTGACAGGAGCAGGTCCCCGGTCGCCGTCGCCCCGGAACGACCCGAGGTGGCAACCACCGTCGGGCGCCCCCGTCGCAGCGGCGCGTCATCGAGGACGTCGTCGTGGACGAGGGTGGCCATGTGGACCAGCTCGACCGCGGCGGCCGCCCGCACGGCGGCGGCGTCCGCGCCGGGACCGGCGCAGAGCAGAACCAGCAGGGGCCGCAGACGCTTGCCGCCGGCATTGAGGGTCGCGGTGGCGTCGGCGCCGAGCGCCGCCCCGTGACCTGCGGCGGTGTCCTCCAGCAGCCGCTCGGTCTCGCCCAGCCGGGCCGGGAGCCAGGCCGCGCCGGCGTCGAGGACGGCGGTGACGGGCGGCGGCACCGCCGAGCGGGTCAGGACTCGCGCTCCCCGCTGTGGATGGCGATGATCCCGCCGGCCAGCACCGTGTAGAGGATCCGCTCGAAGCCGGCAGCGCCCATCCGTGCCGCGAGCCGGTCGGGCGGCGGGAAGCTCCGCACCGACTCGGGCAGGTAGGTGTAGGCATCGGCGTCGCCCGCGACCGAGCCGAGCAGCGGCACGACCCGGTCGAACCAGACGGAGTAGAAGGTCGCGAGCGGTCGGCGGCGGGGCTGGGTGATCTCGAGGATCACGAGCCGCCCGCCCGGCTTCAGCACGCGGGCCATCTCCCGCAGCCCGCGGTCGAGGTCGGCCAGGTTGCGGACTCCGAAGCCGACCGTCACCGCGTCGAAGCCGGCGTCCGCGTAGGGCAGGGAGAGCGCGTCGGCCCACTCGAACCGGACCGCTTCGGCTCCCTGCTCGGCTGCCTTGTCGCGAGCCAGGTCGAGCATGGGCTCGGAGAAGTCGCAGCCGACCACCCTGCCGTCCGGCGCCACACGGCGCGCCAGCGCCAGCGCCAGGTCACCGGTCCCACAGCAGACGTCGAGCGCCGCGTCCCCGCGACTGAGCCCCGCCCGGTCGGCAGCCCGCTCCCGCCAACGGTGATGGAGGCCCGCGGTCATGACCGAGTTCATCGCGTCGTAGTGGCCCGCGATCCGGTCGAACATCCGGTTGACCTGGTCGGAGAACCCGGCTGAGGCGCGCGAGGGCCGGGCGCCGGCGCTCGCCCCCTCTGGTGCGTTGGTCACGCTGCGAGCTTAGAGGCGGGCCGCGCGGGCCCGGGGCCTAGTCGAGGCTCGCGAGGAAGTCGGCCGCGGCGTTCAGCTTCTTCTCCGAGAGACCGGCGTAGGACGGCATGATCCCGGGGCCCACGTTCAGCGACCGGATGATCGCCGCCCGCGGGATCCGCTCGGCGATATGGGTCAGCTCCGGGCCGGGACCGTCGTTGCCGTTCTCGCCGATCTTGTGGCAGGCCAGGCAGCCCGACGAGGCCACGACCTCCTTCCCCTGGTCGTACTCCTTGGCGACCGTCATCTCGATCTCGGTCGGCGACCCGGCCTCGGCGCCGAGGAACGTCAGGTAGGCCATCGCGATGATGATCAGGATCCCTGCCGTGGTCGCGATCGGCCGGCGCTCCGGCCGCCTTTCCGGGTTGCGGTCGTAGAACGGCAGCAGCAGCAGCAGGACCATGCAGATGGTCGGGATGCCGATCGTCGCCAGCGGCACCAGCTCCGGCGGCTTGAGCACGCGCAGCAGCTCGAAGAGGAAGAAGAAGTACCACTCCGGCCGCGGCACGTAGGTGGTCGACGTCGGGTCGGCCTTCGGCCCCTGCTCGGCGCCGAGCATCAGCGACATGAAGATGATCACGAGGACGACGAGCAGGGCCATCACCGAGTCCTTCAGGACCGCATAGGGGAAGAATGGCTTGCCCTTCTTCTTCTGGAGCTCGTACTCCTCGAGGTAGCGCTGCTTGTCGGCGGCGTTCACGTCCGGCTCCGGTCCCCGTTGGGCGACGCGCCGTTCGCGCCGGCCACCACTGCCTCGACCGGCCGCGTCGAACCCGGCCGCTGGGCCTTGAGCCACGGCGGGGCCGTCGTGCCCAGCTTGACCACCAGGTACAGGTGGGCGCCGATCAGAGCGATGATCGCCCCGGGCACAAGAAGCATGTGGATCGCGTAGAAGCGGGTGAGGGTGGTCGGCCCGAACTCCGCGCCTGCCCGCAGGAAGTCGGCCAGGTAGGGCCCCACGACCGGCCCCGTAGCGGTGATGTTGTTGGCGACGACGGTCGCCCAGAAGGAGCGCTGGTCGAAGGGCAGCAGGTAGCCGGTCAGCCCCATCACGAAGGTGAGGATCAGGAGCACGACGCCGATCACCCAGTTCAGCTCGCGCGGGTACTTGTAGGCGCCGAAGAAGAAGGTCCGCCCCATGTGGAGGAAGAGCAGGATGATCATCACGCTGGCGCCCCACTTGTGCATGCCGCGGACGAACTCGCCGAGGAAGACGTCGTTGGTCAGGTGGGTGACCGAGCCGTACGCCTGGGTCGGGGACGGCGTGTAGTACATCGCCAGGAACACGCCGGTGATCGCCTGGACGACGAAGGCGAAGAGGGTCGCCGAGCCGAGCGTGTAGAACCAGTTGGTCCCCTTCGGCACCTTCCGGTAGAGCATCCCGGTGAGGAAGCCCGAGAGACCGGTGCGCTGGTCGACCCAGCCGACGACGTCCTTGCCGGCCTCGACCGCCTGATCGGTGACCTTCGGCTCCGGACGGGCGGCAGGGGTCTCGCGAAGGTCCTCGGGCGCCTTGCCGTCGACCTGGCCGTTCGAACCGGGCTTGGCGGGCCGGCGCAGCGCAGCTGGAAGCTGGAGCTTGGGCACGATCGGCTGCCTAGGGCGGGGAGGGGGTCGAGGGACGGGGCGGGTACAGGTATTCCCAGATTCCGCCGGTGAACTCGCCCGGATCGCGGGAGCGGACCGGCTCGAGCTGGGAGGTGACGCTGTAGCGGGGGCCGATCTCGACCTTGCCGCCGCGCACGCGGGTCTGGAAGCGGTCGAGGGGCCGGACCGGCGGGCCGCCGATCACCTTGCCCTCGAAGTCGTAGACGCCACCGTGGCAGGGGCAGATGAAGTTGCCGGCCGCCTCGACGAAGCGGACGGGGCAGCCGAGGTGCGCGCAGCGGGTCGAGATCGCGATGTAGCCGTCCGGGTCCTCGCCCAGCTCCTCCGACCCCTTGCGGACGTAGACGGTCGTCTTGCCGGCCTCACCGATCCCGTCGACGATGGTGATCACGGCCGCCTTGTAGGCCTCCGCGGTGAAGTCGTCGGGCGGGCCGATCGGCTCCCAGCGATCGTCCTCGCGCTCGAAGATCGGGGCGACGGCGAAGCCGACCGCGGGCAGCACGATCGCCGCTCCGGCCAGACCGCCCAATCCCTGCACGGCGACGGTGAAGACCCGCCGCCGAGTCATCGACTCGCCTTCGAAGTACCCAGGCGGATCGGGCTTCGGACGAGTCTCTTCGGGCACCCCCGTCTTCTTTTCGTGCGCTTCAGCCACTTAGACCTGTCTCGCCGGATCGAAGTCTATTGACTCGCTGATTCGCCCGAACGGGGCGCCGAGGCCCTCCTCGCGCGCCCGCGAGGCGGCCTCTTCGACCAGACGCGCGGCGGCGCCGGGGGCGAGATCGCGAGCCTCCCGCTTGGCCCGCTCGTGCCTGTCGTCGGCACCGCAGCCGACCGCCACCGTCGCCGCCAGCCAGAGGGCGGGGGGCAGATCGGGCCGCCCCTCCGCGTGTGCCTGGGCCGTCAGGCTGATCAGGTCGGACAGCTCGGCGACCGCGGCGGAGTCGCCGAGCAGCGCCAGGCGCTCGAGCCCCAGCGCGTAGAGGTAATCGCCGGCGAGCAGGGCGAGGTCGTCGTCATGGCCCGAGAGGACCCGTGGCTCTGCGTAGTGGAGCAGGTAGCCCTCGCGGACCGTCTCGACGACGAGCGCGTACCCCTCGGGCGTGGCCGCCGCGCGGGGACCCGCCGCGGCCAGGGCGCCGTGGAGCGGCTCCCCGCGAGGATCGGACACGTGGGGGGAGATGACGGATCCCTCGGACCTGAGCTGGTTGGCGAGCGTCCGGAGAGGATCTGTCGGTCCCCGGTCCCCAGTCGCCGGTCGCCCGGGCTTCACCTCGAGGCCTCCTCGAGGGCCTCCTCGGCGGCGGTCAGGGTGCGGTCGATCGCCGCCTCGTCGTGGGCGAGGGAGACGAACCAGGCCTCGAACTGGGACGGCGGCGGGTAGACCCCTCGCTCGAGGAGCGCCCGGCAGAAGGCGGCGTGGGCCTCGAGGTCGCAGGCGGAGGCGCCGCTGAAGTCGCGGACCGGCTGGTCGCTGAAGAAGAGGGTGACGAGTCCGCGGACGGCGGCGACCTGCAGCGACCGGCCGTCGGCGAGCCGCTCGAAGCCGCTGGCCAGCCTCTCGGTCAGCTCGCCGAGCCGGTCGTATGCCGGGGCGTCGAGGCCGCGCAGGGTCGCCAGGCCGGCGGCGACCGCAAGCGGGTTCCCCGAAAGCGTCCCCGCCTGGTAGACGTCGCCGGCCGGCGCCACCAGCTCGAGCAGCTCGCGCCGCCCCCCGAAGGCCGCCGCCGGCAGTCCGCCGCCCAGCACCTTGCCGAGCACGGTCAGGTCCGGCATCACCCCGAACGCCTCCTGGGCGCCACCGCCGGCGACCCGGAAGCCGGTGATCACCTCGTCGAAGACGAGCAGGGCGCCGGCCCCGTCGCAGGACTCGCGAAGCAGGTCGAGGAAGCCCCCGTCGGGCGGGACGACCCCCATGTTGGCCGCGACCGGCTCGGCGAGGACGGCGGCGACCTCATGCTCGGCGAGCGCGCGCTCGAGCGCGTCGCGGTCGTTCCACGGGACCACCACCGTGCCCGCCGCCTGCGCCGCGGTCACGCCGGGGGTGGCGGGGACGCCGAGGGTCGCCATCCCCGAGCCGGCGTCGGCGAGGAGACCGTCGGAGTGGCCGTGGTAGGCGCCGGCGAACTTGACCAGCGTGTCGCGACCGGTAGCGGCGCGGGCGAGACGGGCGGCGCTCATCGCCGCCTCCGTGCCGGAGCTGGTCATCCGCAGCATCTGCACCGACGGAATGCGCCGCGCGACCTCCTCGGCCAGCTCGACCTCGCCCTCGGTCGCGACTCCGTAGCTCGTCCCACGCCCGGAGGCATCGGCGACCGCGGCGATCACCGAGGGCTCGGCGTGGCCGAGGATCAGCGGCCCCCAGGAGCAGACCCAATCCACGTAGCGGTTGCCGTCGGCATCGACGAGCTCGCACCCTTCGCCACGGGCTGCGAAGACGGGGTCGCGCCCGATCTGCCGCATCGCCCGAACGGGGCTGTTGACGCCGCCGGGAAGGACCTTCAAGGCGCGAGCGTAGAGCTGCCCTGAGCGAACGTGGGAGACCAAGTCGCTAGCCGCCAGTCGCCAGTCGCCCGGGTCCGGCGTCTGGTGACTGGCGACCGATGACTGGCGACGCGGTCAGGAGTGTGCCGCTTCCCATTCCGCGTACTCATCCGTGAAGTAATGCAGCCGGATCTTCTTGTACTCGGTCGAGGAATAGAGGGTGGCCCGGTCCCCCTCGCCGATCCCGCACTCGGCCGCGATCGAGTCGAGGATCGCGTCGCACTCATCCTTCGAGCGGCCGTGGGCCATCGTGAAGACGCTGTAGGGCCAGTCCGGGTAGGTGGGCCGCTGGTAGCAGTGGGAGATGCCCCGGAAGGCCGCCATCCTGCTGCCGGTCGCGAGGATCTCCTCCTCGGGCACCCGCCAGACGCCCATGCCGTTGGCGGAGAAACCGGCCCGGCGGTGGAAGAGGATCGCCGCGACCCGGCGCAGCAGCTTGCGGTCGACCATCCCCTGGAGGTGGGCGAGGAGGTCCTCGGTCGTCATTCCGAGCTCGGCGGCGGCCTGGTCGTAAGGACGCGCGACCGCCTCCATCGGGCCCTGGAGGGCACGGATCACGGCGACGTCCGTTTCGTCGTAGGGCTGGGGCTCGAGCTCGCGGACCGGCTGGGCGTCGACGGCGGCGGCGAGCGCGTCGGTGCCCTTCTCCATCTCCAGGTTCATGTTGATCTTGAAGAGGGTCAGGGTGGGGAGCTGGCGCATCGACTCCGCGCCGGTCTCCCGCATCAGCGCCTCGAGCGTGCCCTCGAGGCCGAGTTCGGAGTCGGGCGGGGTCGCGATCGTGAACCAGAGGTTGAAGTCGTGGGTGCGCAGGTAGTTGTGGGAGACGCCGGGGTGTGAGTTGACGACCCGGGCGGCGCGCTGCGGGTGCTCGGAATCGACCTTCGCGGCGACGAGCATGGACTCGTAGCCGAGCGCGCGGGTGTCGAAGATCGGCGTGATCTCACGGATGATCCGGGCGCCGAGCAGGCGCCGGGTCCGCTCCAGGACCTCCTCGGTCGGCATCCCCGCCTCGGCGGCGACCTGGCCGAACGGCTCGGACTCGAGCGGAAATCGCGACTGAAGAAGGTTCATCAACCGCCTGTCGGCGTCCTCGAGCGGGATCGCGGCCCCGCCGCGGCGCGAGCGCAGCTTCGGCTGCGGCGCCCTCAGGCCAGCCATCCCGCGGCCTCCTTCGCGTAGTAGGAGATCACCACGTCGGCGCCGGCCCGCCGGATCGAGGTCAGCGCCTCCAGGGCGGCGGCGCGCTCATCGATCCACCCGTTGCCGGCGGCAGCCTTCAGCATCGAGTACTCCCCCGAGACCTGGTAGGCGGCCAGCGGCGCCCGGGTGGCGTCCTTGACCCGGCGGATCACGTCGAGGTAGGGAAGCGCCGGCTTGACCATCAGCATGTCGGCGCCCTCGTCGAGGTCGAGCTCGGCCTCGCGGACCGCCTCGGCGGCGTTGGCCGGGTCCATCTGGTACCCGCGCCGGTCCCCGAACTCGGGCGTCGACTCGGCGGCCACGCGGAACGGGCCGTACAGCGCCGACGCGTACTTGGCGCTGTAGGCGATGATCGGCGTGTTCGGGTGGCCCTCCTCGTCGAGCTGGTGGCGGATCGCCGCGACCCGCCCGTCCATCATGTCGCTGGGTGCGACCGCGTCGGCGCCGGCCTCGGCGTGCGAGATCGCCGTCTTGGCGAGCAGCTCCAGCGTTATGTCGTTGTCGACCTCACCGTCGCGGACGAACCCGCAGTGTCCGTGCGACGTGTACTCGCAAAGGCAGACGTCGGTCACGACCAGTAGGCCGGGGTGGGCGTCCTTGAGGGCGCGGACCGCCATCTGAACGATGCCCTCGTCGTCATAGGCGCCGCTTCCGGTGTCGTCCTTGCCGGCGGGGATGCCGAACAGCAGCACGGCACGGATGCCGGCCGCCTGCACCTCCCCCGCCTCGCCGACGAGCTCGGAGATCGAGAAGCGGCGGACGTCCGGCATCGAGTGGACCTCCTCGCGGACCCCCTCGCCGGCGACAACGAAGAGCGGCTGGACCAGGTGGGCCGGCGACAGGTCGGTCTCGCGGACGAGGTCGCGCAGGGCGCTGGTGCGACGCAGGCGCCGCAGGCGGGTGGCCGGGAACGAGGGCATCGGACCCGATTCTAGGGTCCGTGATCGGCCCGGGCTCAGACCGCCGTGAACCGCCGCATCGCCAGCCGGGCGAGAAGCGCGTAGGCGGCGGTCAGCGCCGCCAGGTGGAGTAGCGGGCCGCCGAGGTCGGGACCGGTGGCGTCGAGAGCACCCGACATCGCGTCGAGCGCGGGCTCGAACGGGAAGACCGCCGCCACGACGTCGATCACCGCCTCGAGCGGCCCCGACACCGCCCCCGAGGGGACCAGCGAGAGAAAGGCCAGGGGCAGCGAGAGCATGAAGGCGAGCAGGGACGCCGCGCGGACCTCCCGCGTAGCCACCCCGAGCGCGGCGCCGGCCGCCGCGAAAGCGGCGCCGCCGGCGAGGATCGCGACGACCCAGAGATGCAGCCGCTCCCAGTGCAGGTCGAGGAAGAGCTCGAGGCCGGCGAGCATCAGGAGCGTCACGACGAGGGCCGCGACGATCCCGAGCGAGATCTTCTCGGTGAGGAGGGCGGCGCGGCTGACCAGGCTGCGGGTGACCCGGGCGAACGCGTTCTCCTCCCGCTCGAGCGCGAGCGATCCGGCGACCAGCAGGACCGTCACGAACATCAGCGTGATCGTCGCGGCGACCGCGATGGCGAAGACGTCGAGCGGCGGGCTGTCGCCGCTGATCACCTCCTTGTCGACCTTGATCGGCTCGGCGATCGAGGTGAGGATCGGGTTCGCCAGCGTCAGGTTCTCGCGGGCGAGGTCGGAGAAGCGGATCACCTCGTCGAGCGCCTTGCGCTCCGGCCCCGGCGGCAGCTCGGTGCGCACCGCCTTGAGGACCTTGGCGGCCGGCGCCAGGCCGAGAACCCTGAACGAGGCGCCGAGCAGGCTGAAGTCGCCGCCGTTCAGGATCAGGTCGAGGTAGCCGCTGCCGACCCGGACCACCTCGCGCGCGATCCGCAGGTTCGCCTCGGCGAGCAGGGTAGAGATGCGGTCGTCCACCAGCCGTTCCTGGACGGGGTCCTCCTCGTTGACGATCACCTCGACCGTCGGCTGCTCGGGGTTCAGGCCGCCGAGCGACTCCAGCTTGTCGACCAAGTCCTCGGGCAGGATCAGCGCCCCGAGGACGTCTCCGTCGCGGACCTTCTCGAGCGCCTGCTCGCGCGAGTGGACCCGGACGCAGTCGATCCGGTCGCAGAGCTCGCTGCGGGCGCCGACGATGTCGAACTCCTCCTGGCCGACGTTGAAAGGCGTGTCCTGAGGGACGAGGTTCAGGAATGCGACCCGAGGCTTCTCCGCGTCCCGCGACAGCGCGAACCCGACCAGGACCGCGATCAGGATCGGGTAGATCACCAGCAACGCCGCCTGGAGCGGCGAGCGCCGCAGGATCTGAAGGTCCTTGAGCAGGAGCCAGCGCACGCTCAGTGGCCCCGGTGGTGGAGGAAGGCGACGAAGGCGGTCTCGAAGTCCCGTTCGGCCGCCTCCGGCGCCTCCGCCGCGACCGTCTGGCGCAGCTCGGCGGGGGTGCCGTGGAAGAGGCGCTCGCCGTCGGCGATCACGAGCAGGCGGCCACCGTAGCGCTCCGCCTCCTGGATGTCGTGGGTCGAGAAGATCACAGTCGTCCCGCCGCCGGCGAGACCGGAGACGAACTCCCACAGGCGGGCCCGCTGGCGCGGGTCCAGGCCGACGCTGGGCTCGTCCAGGAGCAGCACGACCGGGCGCGCGAGGAAGCCGATCGCGATGTTGACCCGCTGCTGGTTGCCGCCCGAGAGGCGGGCGACCAGCTCGTGGCGCCGGTCGCCGAGGCCGGCCAGCTCGAGCATCTCGCCGACGCTCCGCTCGGGGTCGTCATGCCCCTCGAGACGCGCGAAGAGGCGGAGGTTCTCCTCGACGGTCAGCCGCCGGTAGAGCGCCGCCTGCTGGGGCACCCACCCGACCTCGCCGCGCGGCAGGTGCACCGCGCCGTCGTCGGCGCGGACGATCCCGGCGAGGATCGAGAGCAGGGTCGTCTTGCCGGCGCCGTTCGGGCCGATCACGGCGACCAGCTCGCCCGGGTCGGCCTCGAAGCTGACCCCGCGCAGGGCGGCCCGCCCGCCGTAGCGCTTGACCAGCCCGCGGGCGTCGAGGGCGGCGCCGTCGGCCGGCGGCCGGCCGTTCGGGGCAGCCTCGTCCATCGCGCCGGAACGGTAGCCGACGGCGGTTAGGGTCTCGGCATGCGCGTCCTCTTCATCGGCGACGTCGTCGGCGGACCGGGACGCCGGGGCCTCGCCGCGACGATGCCGGAGCTGCGCGAGCGCCACGAACCCGACCTCGTGATAGTCAACGGCGAGAACTCCGCCGGCGGCATTGGGATAACCGAGGGCACGGCCGCGGCGCTGTTCGAGGCCGGTGCGGACGTGATCACGACGGGCAACCACGTCTACCGCCACCGCGACGTCTACGACTACCTCGACTCGGAGGAGCGGATCGTCCGGCCCTCCAACTATCCGAAGGGCAACCCCGGGCGGGGGCACACGGTCCTCACCCAAGGCGATACCCGGGTGGCCGTGATCAACCTCAGCGGGGCGGTCCAGCTCAAGGTCGCGCGGTCGCCGTTCCACGAGGCGGACTCGATCCTGGACCGGATCGAGGGCGAGTTCGACGTCGCCCTCGTCGACTTCCACGCCGAGGTCACGAGCGAGAAGGTGGCGATGGGGTGGCACCTGGACGGCCGGGTCACGGCGGTGATCGGCACCCACACCCACGTTCCGAGTGCCGACGGGCGGGTCCTGCCAGGCGGGACCGCCTATCTGACGGACGCGGGCATGACCGGGTCGCGGGCGGGGGTCATCGGGGTCAAGAAGGAGGGGGCGCTGGAGTCGTTCCTGACGCAGATGCCGGTGCGGTTCGAGACGGCCGACGAGGATGTCTGGGTGATGGGGGCTCTGGTGACGACCCGCGACGACGGCCTCGCCGAGGGGATCGAGCAGATCCTGGTGCAGTCTCCGGCCTGACCGCCAGCGCCACCAGCGCAAGCGGGAAGAACCAGACGATGTAGAGGTAGAACCAGTGCTGGGCGGCGAGCTGCGTGCCGATCAGGAGCGCTCCCGCAAGCGCGGCGACGCGAGCGACATCGCCGGCCGGCGGGCGCAGAGCCACCAGTAGGGCGAGGGCGGCAGTCGCCGCCATCACCGCGATCCGCACGGGCTCCAGGCCGGCCTGGCCCCAGACGCTGAACGGAGAGTCTCGTCCCGCCTGGTATCCGAGCGTGCGATCGGCGAAGGTGCCGGCGCCGGGATCGATCAGCGCCGGACCCAGCAGGAGGAGTCCGGCGGCCGCGAACCCGAGCGCGAAGCGGACCAGGAGGCGGCGAGAGGCTCCTCCGGCAACGGCCAGGAGCGGCGCCAGCACGAGCGGCGCCAGCTTAGTCAGCGCCAGAGCCGCGGCGCCGGCGCCCCGCGCCAGCGGCCGCGCGATCAGCAGAAGCGCGGCCACGGCGAGGAGACCCACGAGGGTGTCGTTCGAATTGGCCTGGAGCGCGAAGGCCGCGTAGGGGTAGGCCGCCCAGCCGAAGGCCAGCGTCGCCCCCAGCGTCCGCCCCTCATCCCCCGGACGGAGGCGCCGGCCTAGCAGCCACAGGAGCGCGAAGGTTCCGAGGTCGAAGAAGACGGCGGCGGCGTGGGCGGCCGGCAGGTCGTCCCAGGAGCCTCTCCACGGCAGTGCCTGCTCGAACGGTACGTAGGCCAGGTAGGTCGTGGGGCCGTAGGTGTCCCCCTGGTCGACGTCGTCGGGAAAGTCCCCGTAGAGCGGCTCGCCGTCGGCCAACCGGTCGGCGCCGACGACCGAGGCATAGCCGACGTCGATCACCCCCGAGTCGGCCACGTTCAGGCCGCCCCGGAAGCCGACGAGGAAGAGGGCGGCGACCAGGAGCCAGGCAGCCGGCCAGACCGGCCGCAGCGGCTCTGCCCGGCCGCGGAAGCCGATCCAGAGGAGCCTCCCCGTCAGGTAGAGGAGAGGCGCGTAGACGAGCGGGACCGACAGGCCGATCTCGCCACGGTTGAAAAAGAAGTGGGAGACGCCGAAGCCGAGCAGGACGAGCAGGTCCACGTGCGCGATCTGCCGTGGGCGGCGCCAGTCCACCAAGCCGATCAGGAACAGGACGCAGAGCGGCAGGAAGACGTACGGCGCGTTCAGCTTGTGGCCGAACTGGCCCTCGTAGCCGCGAGCCATCTTCCAGGTCGCCTGGTAGCCGGTCCACGCCTCGAGGACGGCACCGGACGCGTCGTCGACCTTCACCTGGGCCACCTGCGCGTCACCGGCGAAGAACGCGACGTCCCAGTCACCGCCCTCGAGCTCGGCGCTGGTCCCGAGCGGGCCGTTCTTCTCGCGCTGGTCCTCGACCTTCGGGTCCTCGCCGGCGATCCGCGTCGCCTGGACGTCAGTGAGGTTCGCCGCCTCGGCGACTGCTGGGGGGGCGACCAGCAGGAGGAAGGCGGTCAGACCGATCCGGACCGCGCTGCGGACCGGCGACCGGCGACCGGCGACCGGCGACCGCTCTATCCGAACGTCCACAGCTTGTTCCCGACGAAGTTCACCGGCATCGCGACCGCGACCGCGATCGCCTGCGCCGCCACCTCACCCAGTCCGGCTTCGACGAGCAGCTGCAGGACCGCCAGGTTGACCCCGAGGCCGCCGAGGCTGACCGCAAAGAACCTGGCCGCCTGGAAGCCCGCGTGGCCCTCGGCGCCGGCGAAGGTCCAGCGGCGGTTCCAGAGGAAGTTGTTGGTGACCGCGACGCAGAAGGCGGCGACCGCGGCGACGAGGTGATGGACGCTCGCGGCCTCGACCAGTAGCGCGAACACGGCGAGGTTGACGACGTAGCCGGAACCGCCGACGAGGCCGAATTTGACCAGCTGAACCCAGTTCGCGGGCTTGCGCGCGCCGGCGCCGATCCGGCGAGCCGTCTGAACCGGTGTCATGCGGCAAAGTGGCCGCGCACGACGTCTGCCACGTCCCCGAGGGCCCACTGCTCGCGCTCGCCTGCGCTCTCGGGGCCGCAGCCCACGAACAGCAGGGGCCCCAGGGAGTCGCCGCGGCCGAGTGAGCCGTGGCTGCCGCCGCCGACATGGGCCGATCCGCCCCAGTCCACGCACTCGTAGCCGACCGCCGCCGAGACGACGACGTCGCCGGCGTGGGGCGAGGACAGCGCCGCCCAGAGGCGGCCGAGGGCGTCCGGGTACTCGTCGCTGGCGAAGCGCCCGCCCTCGACCTCCGCATCGAGTGCCGCGGGGTCTCCGTCGAGCTCCCAGCGCCGGCCGCGCTGGTCGGCGACCTCGCCGCCGGGCCGGAAGCGCAGGGCCTGGTCTTCGCGCTCCACCACGGCCGTGAGGTCCCCGCGGGCGCCGGGCAGGTTGCGATCCACGGGGCGGCCGTCCGAGTCGGCGAGCCAGCAGACCAGATCGACGCCCTGCATCCCGCCGACCGCCTCGCGCAGCTTCGCGTGTCCGCGCGCATCGGCGGGACCGAGCCGGTAGACGTGGGCGGCGCGGGCGGTCGGGCTGACCGCCAGCTCGGCGTCCTCCGGGCGGTCCTCGGAGGGCTGGAGGACGTGCCACGTCTCGCCGAGCTCCTCGGCGATCGGCAGCGCCCGGTGCACCGCGGTCTGCGCATGGTCGGCGACGAGGATCAGCGCGTTGTCGGCGAGGAAGCCGTCGAGCCCGCCCGACGCATCGACGAACTGGCGGAAGGCCTGATCGGCCCGCTCGATCGAGTCGGCGGTCGCCGCGGGGCCGTGCCGGTGGGAGTAGTGGTCGTTGTCGGGCAGCGAGAAGAGGAGGAAGTCGTAGAGGCCGCCCGCCGCGAGCTCGGTGACGCAACAGGCCGAGTACTCGTCGCGCGTGCCGGGGATCGAGGTCGGCTTGCAGGGCACCGGCCGGCTGGCGTAGAGCTCGCCGTAGAAGAGCTCAGTGGGGCCGTAGGTGTGGTGGCGGAACTTGAGCCGGGTCGCGTCCACCGCGCGCCGCATCAGGCCATCGAGCGAGACCGCGTGGCGGTGCCGGCCCCGGTAGATCAGGAACGGGGTGCAGGCGGTCCTCAAGCCGCGGTCGTCGAGGGTCTCGAAGACGGTCTCGACTCGCGGGTTGAGGTGCGCCAGGTTCATGTTGTAGACGAGGTCGTAGAGGGACCTGAACACACCGAAGGCGCGGGTCGCCTCGAACGAGGAGCCGTACTCCACGTAGCGCCGCTCGAGCCGGTGGTACCAGTTCATGCCGCTGATCCAGTGGCGGTCCGAGCGGACGCCGGTGACCATCTCGGCGCAGGCCACCGGCGTCACGGACGGAAAGCTCGAGACGCAGTCGGGCACCAGGACGCCGCGCTCGAGCAGGCGACCGAAGGTGGGGGCGCGGCCGTCGCGGACCGCGGCCGCCAGCATGTCGGTCCGCAACGAGTCGACGTAGGCGAGGACGAGCTTCTTGCGCATCAGCGCAGGATTCGAAGCCCGGCGTGCTTGCGCTGCACGCGGCGGCGACGGGCGATGCCGAGGTACACCAACCCCGCGAACGGGAGGAGCGCGATCGGGGCGAGAACGATCGAGAGCCCGGCGATCGTCAAGGCGGCGAGGACGATCAGCATCCCCAGGCCGCCGGCCTCGCCTTCGCGGCGCCTCGCCCCGGCGACGACGCCCGCCACCACGGCAGCGGCGAGCGCTCCGCCGATCACCCCACCGACCGCTCCCGCTCCGACCGCGTCGTCACCGGTAGTAGCCCAGACGGCCCCGGCCGCGGCGCCGAGGACTGCGGCGAAGACGACCAGCGCGGTCGCCGCCGAACCCTCCCGGCCGACCGCCCCGACCAGCGCCCCGGCGGCGATGCCCAGCCCAAGGCCCTGGCAGATCTCCAGGAAGACGTCCATCCGGCCGCAGGCTACGCGACCCGCGGAGGTCGCAGGATCAGCGGCCCGAGAAGCGGCGCGTGGCGGGGGTCTTGTCGACGTTGCCGGCGCGGTCGATCGCCCTGACCCGCAGCATGTAGTCGGCACCGGGGGTCACGCGGACCTTGAACGGAGAGCGGCAGGAACGAAAGCTGCCCGCTCGGCGGCTGTTCGGTTTCGCGACCGCCAGGGAGCACTGGAACTTCGTGTGCACGTCGCGCAGCGCGCGGAACCGGAAGCGATAGCGGCC
>DATFPK010000030.1:0-64995 GCA_035264885.1 Solirubrobacterales bacterium | reverse complement strand
GCTGGGATCGAGGAGATGAAGGATGCCGTCGCCGCGGGCCGGCTGGCACTGTTGCCGGTCGAGCGCGCGCTGGCGGGGGAGGGGAAGCGCTACACGCCGGAGGAGATCGCCCAGGAGTCGGGCGTCGACGAGGAGATCCTGCGGCGGTTCCTGACCGCCCTCGGGCTGCCGAACCCGGGGCCCGGACAGAAGATCCTCACCGAGGCCGACCTCGAGGCCGCGCAGAGCGTCCAGGCGTTCATGGAGAACGGGCTGCCGGAGGAGGGGATGGTCCAGGTCGCCCGGGCGATCGGCATGGCCACCGCCCGGATAGCCGAGGCGAACCGCGACCTGATCCGGGAGGCGCTGATCCGGCCGGGCGCGTCCGAGCGCGACCTGGCGCAGCGCTTCGCGTCGGCGGCACGCCACCTGGTGCCGCTGGTCGCACCGATCCTCGGCTACTCGATGCAGAACCACCTCCGCGAGCAGGTGCGTCGCGACGTCATGGACGCGTCCGACATCGAGGCGGGGGACCTCGGCGGCTCGACCGAGGTGGCCGTCGCCTTCGCGGACCTCGTCGACTTCACCAAGCTCGGCGAGCGCGTGGACGCCGCCCAGCTCGGGTCGGTGGCCGGGCGCCTGGAGGAGCTCGCCTTCGGTTTCGCGGACCCCCCGGTTCGCCTCGTCAAGGCGATCGGCGACGCCGTGATGCTCGTCTCCGAGGAGGCGGCGCCGCTGGCCGAGGTGATGCTGAGGCTGGTCGAGGCCGCCGACGAGGAAGGGGAGAGCTTTCCGCAGCTCCGGGCCGGTCTGGCCCACGGCCCGACCCTCAGCCAGGGCGGCGACTACTACGGCCGGCCGGTCAACCTGGCCAGCCGGATCACCGGGGTCGCCCGGCCGGGGAGCGTGCTCGCCGACGCCACCGCGAAGGACGCGGCGGGCGAGGGGTTCAGCTACTCGTTCGCCGGGGAGCGGAAGCTGAAGGGCGTCAAGGGCGGCGTGAAGCTGTTCCGGATGCGGCGGGGAGGCGAGAGGGAGGACGGCGACTAGGCGGCGGGCGGCCGCCTGCCCGAAAGCACGAGGTTGTAGAAGAGCTCGGCGGGGAGTCGAGGCTCGAGGAGGGAGGCGTCGACGCGTTGCAGCGCGAGATAGCTGCGGAAGGCGAAGAGCTGCCACCGCCGCGGGACGGTCTCGGGGCGCGCCGTCGACTCCATCGTCCGCAGCCCCCAGCCGTACATGTTCGCGAGCAGCTCCTCGCCGCGGACGCGGCGATCCTCGAAGCCGCTGTCGCGGAGCAGCCGGCGCAGGTCGGCGGGGGAGAAGGCGTGTACGTCGACTTCGGGCTCGAGGCCGTGGCCTGACTCTCCCGGTTCCTCGTCCCAGACGCGGAGCTCGGCGCCGGTGGCCCGCCGCCACAGCGGCGCCAGAGCGAGCCCCGCCCGCTTCGGCAGCGCGGCGATCACATCGCCGTAGCGCGAGGGCTCGCCGCAGAAGGCGATGCTCCCGGCCGGCCGCAGGACCCGCCGGAACTCGGCAAAGGCGGCACCGAGGTCGGGGATGTGGTGGAGGACGGCATGGCCGAAGACGAGGTCGAAGCTGCCGTCGGGGAACGGAAGCTGCTCGGCGTCGCTGCAGACGGTGTCGACCTCCACGTCGAGGCGCTCGGCGGAGGCGTTGAGCGCGGCGAGCATGCCGGGCGAGATGTCGGTCGCGGTGGCCCTGCGGATCAAGCCGAGCTGGGCGAGGTTGAGCGAGAAGTAGCCCGTCCCAGCGCCGATCTCGAGGGCCGAGTCGAACGGGGCCGGAGGCAGCGCGCCCAGCGCCTTGGCGAGCTTTGCGCGGACCTGCCGGCGACCGACTCGGCCGTAGTCGATGCCCCACTTGGAGTCGTACGTCTCGGCCGCGGCGTCGTGGTAGCGGGTGTTGACGTCGCGGATTCGCTCGGGGTCGCGCGCGGTCGTCGTGGTCGCCCCCGGCATGGCGCGTGATGGTACGGAACGAGCCGTTCCCTGTAAGAAGGGGCCATGACGGCCGAATACGTGCAGAACGACCAGCCGCCGGGCGTTCCGCCGCTCGCGCTGACCGGCGAGCGAACCCTCCCCGACGTTCCCGAGGAGAACTACTGGTACCGGCGCCACCTCGCGGTCTACGAGTGGATCGGCGAGCGCGTTGCCGGCCAGCGAGTCGCCGACCTCGCCTGCGGCGAGGGCTACGGCGCGGCGGTCCTGGCCCGGACCGCGGGGGACGTGGTCGGCGTCGACGCGAACCCGGAAGCCCACGAGCATGCTCGCCTCAAGTACGCGGCGGGCAACCTGCGCTTCGAGCGCACCCTGGTCGAGCAGTTCGATGAGGCGCGCGACGCGGTCGTCTTCCTCCAGACGATCGAGCACGTCCCCGAGCCTGGCGAGCTCCTCGGCCGGTTCGCGCGCCTGGCGCCGGTCTCCTACGTCTCGACCCCGAACCGCCTCACCCTGGCGTCGCCCGGCGCCGAGAAGTCGGACAATCCCTGGCACCTGCGCGAGTACACGATCGCGGAGTACCGGGACCTGCTCGAGCCGCACTTCGCGCGGGTCGACGTCCTCGGCCTCTTCCACGCCCGGAAGCTGCGCCTGCATGAGATCGCGATCGGGCTCGGCTGGGACCGCGTCCACAGGGCGGTGGGAATCACGAAGCCCTTCTACGACCGCTTCGTGCCGGCGATCTCGTCTTCGGACTTTGCTCTGAAGGACGACGATCTCGACCGGGCATTGGACTTCCTGGCGATCTGCCATGCCTGACGTGGCCACCGGGCGGTGTCTCCCGCGGGTGGCATGGAATGGGGTGGACCACCCCCGAGCAATGCCGGTGGCGCAGGGGGTGGTGGGTCCCATTCCATGACAGGACCCGCGGGCCGAGCCCACCCAGATCCCGGAGGAACGGCCGGCGACCTGGCGATCGTCCTCCACAGCCACATGCCCTACGTCGAGGGCTTCGGGACGTATCCGTTCGGCGAGGAATGGCTGTTCGACGCCGTGCTGAGGTCCTATCTGCCGGTGCTGGAGGCCGCCGACAACCTGACGATGAGCGTCACCCCGGTCCTGGCCGACCAACTCGAGGACCCCGGCGTCCACGAGCGACTCAGGGCGTTCGCGATCGAGCACCGGCTCGGCGCCGCGGAGGCGGACGTGCCTCAGGTCCCTGAGGAGTGCAGGGCAGCGACCGAGGCCGAGCTGGAGCGCTACACGCACGCGCTTGGGCTGCTGGACGCGGTGGACGGCGACCCTCTCGCCGCCTTCGCCGGCGCCGCCCGCGAGGGCCGGGTGGCGCTGATGGCATCCGCCGCGACCCATGCGGTACTGCCACTGCTCGCCTCGCCGGCGGGCCTTCGGCTGCAGCTCGAGACGGGCATCCGAGCCCACCGCCGCCGCTTCGGCTGGGACGGGGGCCTGTGGCTCCCGGAGTGCGCCTACGAGCCGGGACTGGAGGAGGAGCTCGGGCGCCGGGGGGTGGAGTGGTTCTGCGTCGACCAGAGCGCCCATGAGAAGCCGTCCGACGCGCTGGCGCCGGTGCGCACCCCTGCCGGCCCTGTCGCCTTTCCGATCGACTGGGAGGCGGTGAGCTGGCTCTGGTCGCTCGACGGCTATCCCTCGGATCCCGAGCACGCGCAGTTCGCCGGCAAGTCGCTGCGCGGGACGCGCATGTGGCGAGTCGGCGGCGGCGCCTACGACCCGGCGGCGGGTGAGGCGGCGGCGGTCCGCCAGGCCGGCGAGTTCCTCGCCGGGGTCCGCGAGCGACTGCTCACCTATGCCGAGTCGCGGGGGCGGCGCGGCCTGCTGGTCTTCGCGATCGACACGGAGCTGATCGGTCACTGGTGGTCCGAGGGGCCCGTCTGGCTGCGCGAGGTGCTGGCCGGAGCCGCCGAGGCGGGCGTCCGGCTCGTCACCCTGCCCGAGGCACTCGAGCGACACGAGCCCGGCGACCGGCCGCTGCGCGCCGGCACCTGGGGCGAAGGCAAGGACCTGCGGACCTGGGACGGGCGGGCGGTGTCCGACCTCGCCTGGGCGTCGCGCCGTCTCGAGCTGCGGCTGACGAGAGCCCTGGCCCGGGGTCTGCGCGGCGACCGCGCCTCCCGGGCGGCGCGGGAGCTCCTCGCCCTCCAGTCGAGCGACTGGGCGTTCCTCGACGCGCGGGGGCAGGCCGGCGACTATCCCTGGCACCGCGCGACGGGCCACGCCGAGGCCATGCTGGAAGCCATAGACTCGGGCACCCGCCACGACCCGCGCATGCGCAACCTGGCTCCGGACCTCAGTCTCGCTCCCCTGCTGGAGCCCTAGGGATCACGAATGACCCGAGTCCTGATCCTCTCCTGGGAATACCCGCCGCTAATCGAGGGGGGGCTCGCACGGCACGTCCGCAAGCTCTCGGAGGCGCTGGTCGAGAATGGGCACGAGGTCCACGTCCTCACCCGCGGGGGCGAGGAGTCGCCGGCCGAGGACACCGGCAGCGGGGTCGCGATCCACCGCATCCGGGAGCCGAAGCGGCCAACCGACCTGAGCGAGTTCGTCGCCTGGGTGGAGCGGATGAACTCCGACATGCTCGCCGCAGGCGTCGAGCTCGGCGACCGCTTCGACTTCGACCTCGTTCACGGGCACGACTGGCTGGTCGCGGGCGCCTGCGACCACCTCGCCAAGCGCTTCGGCGCGCCGCTCGTGACGACCATCCACGCGACCGAGCACGGCCGCCACCAGGGCTGGGTCGACAAGCATCCCCAGTCCTACATCCACGGCGTCGAGCAGTGGATCACCAACCGCTCGGAGCGGGTCATCGCCTGCTCCTACTACATGCGAGAGCAGATCGCCGACATCTTCGGCGTCGAGGAGGAGAGGGTCTCGGTGATCCCGAACGGCATCGATCCAGAGGACCTGCCGGCGCCCGACGTCGCCGAGATGCGCCGGCTCCGCGGCGAGTTCGCGCGGTGGGATGAGAAGCTCGTCCTGCTGATCGGCCGGCTGGTCTACGAGAAGGGCTTCCAGCTCGCGCTCGAGGCGATGCCGCGCGTGGTCGCAGAGGTGCCGAACACCCGTTTCCTCGTCGCCGGCTCCGGGACCCATGAGGCCGAGCTGCACCGCCAGGCCGAGGAGCAGGGGCTGATGTCGCACGGGACCTTCCTCGGGTGGATCGGCGACGACGTCCTGCAGGCGCTCTACCGGATCGCCGACCTCACGGTCGTGCCGTCGATCTACGAGCCGTTCGGGCTGGTCGCCCTCGAGGCGATGGCGTCGGGCTGCCCCTGCATCGTCGCCGACACCGGCGGCCTGCGCGAGGTGGTCCCCCACGAGGAGGCCGGGCTGCGGTTCCGCGCCCGCGACCCGGAGGCGCTTGCCGAGGTCGCGATCCGCGTTCTCAGCGACGACGACCTGGGACGCCGGCTCGTGGCCGAGGCCCATGAGCACGTCCGCCGCTTCGACTGGGCCGACGTCGCCGAGCAGACGGCCGCTGTCTACGAGGCGCTGCTCGACCCGGTCGGCGGCTAGCCGCCGGGTTCCACGGGGCTCGGCCAGCCCAGGCGCCGCGGCGCGTCGCGCATTCGGATCACGCGGGCCGGAACACCTCCGACCACGGCGTTCGCGGGCACGTCGCGGGTCACCACCGAGTTGGTGCCCACGATCGCGTTGTCGCCGATCCGCACGCCGCGCAGGACGCAGGCGCCGTAGCCGATCCAGACGTTCGACCCGACGACGACGTCGCGCTTGTAGATGCCCTGCCGGCGGATCGGGGCCTCGACGTCGACGACGCCGTGGTCGAAATCGATGAACATCGCGCGGTCGGCGACCACGCACTGCTCGCCGATCCGAACGTACTGGTAGGCCGACACGGTGCAGTCCTGGCCGAACACGGTCTTGTCACCGATCTCGACGATCCCCTCGTGGCAGCGGATCTTCGTTCCGTGGCCGACCCAGACGAAGCGGCCGAAACGGATCTGGCCGCCGCGGCCGATCTGGAGCTCGAGCCGGCGCCCGAAGAAGACCATCCCGGCGGTCCGCCAGCGCCATCCCGCGGGGGTAAAGAAGCGGCGCCAGAGGTAGCGGAGAAGCAGCAGCCCGTACTTCGGCGTCAGCATCCGGTTGCGGCCGAGGAAGCTGAGGAGGCGCATCGGGGGCGCCACTCTAGACTCCGCCCGCGATGGCCGACCCCCACGGCAACGGTTCCCTGTCGGACCGGCTGGCGGCCGGCGACAAGCGCGCCCTGGCCCGCGCGATCACCCTGATCGAGTCCGACGATCCGGCCGGCTGGGACCTCGTCCGCGAGGTCTATCCCCGGACGGGAAAGGCCCGGATCATCGGCTTCACCGGGCCGCCCGGGGTCGGCAAGAGCACCCTGATCGGCGCCCTGACGAAGGAGCTCCGCCAGTCCGACCGCGAGGTGGCGGTGCTCTCGATCGACCCGTCGAGCCCGTTCACCCGCGGCGCCCTGCTGGGCGACCGGATCCGGCTCTCCGAGCACTTCCTCGACCCCGGCGTCTTCATCCGCTCCATGGCCTCGCGCGGAGCCCTCGGGGGGCTCTCCGAGGCGGCGCTCCAGGTCGCCCTCGTCATGGACGCGGCCGGCAAGGACGACGTGCTGATCGAGACCGTGGGCGTCGGCCAGGCCGAGATCGACATCGTCGACCACGCCGACACGATCGTCCTCGCGCTGATGCCGGGCTCCGGAGACTCGATCCAGGCGCTCAAGGCGGGCGTGATGGAGATCCCCGACGTGATCGTCGTCAACAAGTCCGACCACCCGATGACCGACACCATGGTGCGGGAGGTTCGCGGCGTTCTCGCGCTGGCCGAGCCCGCCGACGGGTGGCGGGTGCCGATCCTGCGCACCGAGGCCGCCCGAGGGGACGGGATCGCCGAGCTCCGCGCGAAGATCGACGAGCATCGCGAGCACATCGAGGCGGCCGGAACCCTGGCCGAGCGCCGCGCCCGCAACCTGCGCAACGAGGTGCTCGGGATCGCCGCCTCGAGGATGCGCCGTCGCCTCGAGCGGGCGGTGGCGGGCGATCCCGAGATCGCCGAGCTCCTCGACGACGTCGTCGCGCGGCGGCTCGACCCGGCCTCCGCCGCCGGGCGGCTGCTCGCGGAGGAGACCGCCGATGACTGAGCTCGACTGGGCGGGCTACGAGGTCGACGCGATCGACGACCGCGGGGTCGGCCGGGTGGACGGGCTGTTCGTCGACGCCGAGGACGGGCATCCGGCCTGGATGGTCGTAAAGCCCGGCCGGTTCGGCCGCGAAATCGCGGTCCCTTTCTCCGACTGCGCGGCGGTCGTCGACCGGGTCTGGGTGCCGCATTCCTGGCGGGTCCTGCGGGCGGCGCCGGTGGTCGATCGCGCCCGCCGTCTGACCCGCGAGCAGGAGCTCATGGTCTGCGCCCACTACGGGATCGGCCCCGAGCGCGGCCGCGGCGCCGCTGTCTCCCAGCGGCCCACGGGGGCGGTCACGGCCCGGCCCGGTGCCTCCTCCGGCTGAGCGCGACTGCGGCGACCCCGAGCAGCACGAAGGCGAGCAGCACGAAGAGTCCCGTGAGTCCGGAGAGGTCGCCGGCCAGCGGGACCTTCCTGGTCGGGATCCCGATCTGCCCGTCGGCGGGGAGGGAGAAGCGCTCGAACGTCGGGCTCGAATCTCCCTTCGTCACGAACCCGACCCTCCCGCTCGTCTCCGCGACCGCCTCGACCCGGCGGGTCAGGGAACGCCCGGTGACCGGCTCGGAGAAGGTGACGATGTCGCCGACCTCTGCGTCCCCCGGCGCGACCTGGCGCTCGATGACGAGGTCGCCGTCTGAGAGGGCGGGCTCCATCGTCGAGGAGCCGATCACGACCAGCTTGTGGCCGACGACGAGCGAGGCGAGGATCGTCAGCGCCAGGGTCGCGAGGAGACCGGCCGCCGCGGCGGCGGCGAAGACCGCGACATGTGCCGGCTTCGGCGCGCGCCGCCGCATGCCTAGAGGCGCCAGGAGGCGAGCAGCAGCAGGCAGATGATCACGCCGGTAGTCAGTCCGGCCAGGGCGATCAGCCGCTCGTCCCCGGAGAGCACGGGCGCAAGCCTAGAGACGGACGGAGACGTCCCTGCGCTCAGCAGCCGAGCTGCCGGGCGATCACCATCTGCTGGACCTCGTCGGTCCCCTCGCCGATCGTGAGGATCTTCGCGTCGCGGTAGAAGCGGCAGACGGGGTACTCCTCGATGTAGCCGTAGCCGCCGTGGATCTGGACCGCCTCCTCGGTGGCGCGCACGGCGAGGCGCCCGGTGATCAGCTTCGCCTGGGCGGCGGTCAGGGTGAAGGACTCGCCGCGATCCTTCTCGAGCGCCGCCCGGTGGGTCAGCAGTCGCGCCGCCTCGATCTGGGCCGACAGGTCGGCGATCTTCGCCTGGATCGCCTGGAACTTCGAGATCGGCTGGCCGAAGGCCCGGCGCTCCCTGGCGTACGCGATCGCCTCGTCCAGCGCGCCCTGGGCGAGGCCGACCCCCATGGCGGCCACCCCGATCCGACCGCCGTCCAGGATGTGGAGGAAGTTCTTGAAGCCGTCCCCTCGACGGCCGAGCAGGTTGCCCTCGGGCACCCGCGCGTCCTCGAAGGAGAGCGGCCGCGTGTCCGAGGCGTTCCAGCCCATCTTGCGGTACGCCTCGCCGACCTCGTAGCCCGGCGTCCCGCTGGGGACGATGATGTTGGAGATCTCGCGCCGACCGTCCTCCTGGCCGGTGACGGCGGTGATCGTCACGCAGCCGGAGATGTCGGTTCCGGAGTTGGTGATGAACTGCTTCGCGCCGTTCACCACCCACTCACCGTCCTCGAGCCGCGCGGCCGTCCGGGTCGCGCCGGCGTCCGAGCCGGCCTCGGGCTCGGTCAGGCCGAACGCGGCCAGCCGGGAGCCGCTGGTGAGCTGCGGCAGCCACTCCGCCTTCTGCTCGTCGCTTCCCCAGAGGTGGATCGGCATCGTCCCGAGGGACGTGTGGGCGGCCATCGTGATGCAGACCGAGGAATCGACTCTGGCGAGCTCCTCGACCGCGAGTGCGTAGGAGAGGGTGTCGGCGCCGCCGCCCCCGTACTCCTCGGGAAAGGGGATCCCCATCAGCCCCAGCTCGCCCATCTTGGCGACGATCTCGTAGGGGAAGGACTTGGTCCGGTCGAGCTCCTCGGCGGCCGGCGCGACCTCGTTGCGGGCGAAGTCGCGGACGGTGTCGCGCAGCAGCCGCTGTTCGTCGGTGAGGTCGAAGTCCATGGGCAGCGGAGCCTAGGGAAGGCCCGGCGCGACACCCGGGCGGCCGCTAGAGCTGCATCGCCTTCGGCTGGAGGAACTCCTCGATCCCGAAGTGGCCGAGCTCGCGGCCGTGGCCGGACAGCTTGAAGCCGCCGAACGGGGCCAGCGGATTGAAGGCGCCGCCGTTGATCTCCACCTGACCGGTCCGGATCCGCCGGGCAACCGACTTGGCACGCTCCTCGTCAGCCGACCAGACTCCCCCGGCGAGGCCGTAGACGGTCGCGTTGGCGATCCGGATCGCGTCGTCCTCGTCGTCGTAGGGCTGGATCGCGAGGACCGGCCCGAAGATCTCCTCCTGCGCGATCGTCATCTCCGCATCGACGTCGGAGAAGACGGTCGGCCGGACGAAGAAGCCACGTTCGACGCCCTCGGGCGGCTCGGCGCCGCCGGTCACGAGCCGGGCGCCCTCCTCCTCGCCCTTGGCGATGTAGGCCCGGACCCGCTCGCGCTGGGTCTGGGAGACCAGCGGACCGAGCCGGGTGGCGGGGTCGAACGGATCCCCGGGCGTGAACTTCGCCGCCGCCGCCGCCGCGATCTCCTCCGCCATGCCCAGTTTGTCCCGCGGTACCAGCATCCGGGTCAGCGCGCTGCACGTCTGGCCCGAGTTGAGGAAGCACTTCGCGACCCCGTCGGGGACGGCACGCTCCAGGTCGGCGTCGTCGAGGATCACGTTGGGGCTCTTGCCGCCGAGCTCCATCGCCACCGGCTTGACGGTCGCCGCGGCGAGCTCGGAAACGCGCCTGCCGGCCCGGGTCGAGCCGGTGAAGGAGACCATGTCGACCCCGGGGTGGGCGGCGATCGCCTCACCCACCACCGGGCCGGTGCCGGTCACGAGGTTGAAGACGCCAGGCGGCAGTCCGGCCGCCTCGATCACCTCGGCGAGGACGAAGGCGTTGAGCGGGACGACCTCGCTCGGCTTGAGGACGACGGTGCAGCCGGCCGCGAGAGCGGGGGCGACCTTCGCCGCGATCTGGTGCAGGGGGTAGTTCCAAGGCGTGATCGCGCCGAGCACGCCGACCGGCTCGCGGACCACCAGCGAGTTGCCGACCTGCTCCTCCCAGGCCACCTGCTCCATCAGCTCAGGCATCGAGGAGAACGACATCGTCGGCAGGCCGGCCTGGATCTGGCGCGAGAGCTTCAGCGGCATCCCCAGCTCCTGGGAGACGAGGGCGGCGATCTCGTCGCCGCGCTCGGCCAGCGCGGCGGCGATCGCCGACAGGTATCCCGCCCTCTCCTCGCGGCTCGTCGCCGCCCAGCCCGGGAAGGCCTCGCGGGCCGCGGCCACGGCCCGGTCTGCGTCCTCGGGCGTGCCCTCGGGGATCGAGCCGATTACCTCCTCGGTCGTCGGGTCGACGACCTCGATCGCCGAGTCGCCGGCGGGCTCGACCCACTCCCCGCCGATGTAGAGGCGGTCTCGGGTGAGCGGTTGCGTGATCGTCGCCATTGGTTCCTCTCAGGTGGTCGTGGCCGGTTCGGAAGCTGTGGGCGCAGCGCCGGGCGGAGCCGGCGCCGCCGCGGCGATCGCCTCGGCGGTTCGGTGCGCCAGCGCCATTATCGAGATCATCGGGTTCGTGCCCGAGGAAGTGGGGAAGGCGCTGCCGTCCCCGATCCAGACACCCGGTGTGTCGTGGAGCTCGCCCCAGGGCCCGGCGACGCTCGTCGCGGGGTCGGTCCCCATCCGGCAGGTCCCCATCTGGTGCGCCGAGAAGAGCCTGTGCCCGCCGAAGCCGAGGGGGACCCGCTGGACGCGGGCGACGAACTCCCCGAGGTCGTCGCCGCGCCGCCAGCGCGGCATTGCCGTCGCCAGCGCCCGGATCTCGCGGGCGCCCGCGGCCTCATGGATCCTGGCCTGCGCCTCGAGCCCGTGCCGGGCGTTCGCGACGTCGACCTCGTCGGTCAGGGAGTAGGAGTGGACCGCCTGTCCCTCGCGGTCGATGGTGACGCGGCCGTGCCCGCGGTCCCGGAGGAGCCCGATCGACGTCGCGCCGAAGCGGTAGTCGGCAAGCGCCTCCTTGTGGTCGCGCCCCGACGTGAACGGGATCGCCGAGGCGCCGACGCCGGTCGTGTACTGCGCGGTCTCGATTAGGTAGCCCCAGCCGCCACCCGTGTCGGCGAACTCGTCGACGACGATCGTGTGGGGCGCGCCCCACCAGGCCCGCTGATCCTCGCCGTAGACCCCGAGGACGGCCGTGCACGGATGCAGGCGGAGGTGGTCCCCGACGGCTGAACCGCCGATGCCGGAGCGGAGCAGGAGCGCCGGGGACTCGAGGGCGCCGCAGGCGACGACCACCTGGGGCGCCCGGACCGTGACGGCGGCGGACCTGCGCGCGCCGGGATCCTCGAACCTCGCCTCGACGCCGGCGGCGCGCCCGTCCTCGACCAGGATCCGGGTCGCGGCCGTCCGGACCAGGAAGTCGGCGCCGGCCTCGGCGGCGTCGCGCAGGAAGGTCTTGGTCGTGGACTGCTTCGAGCCGGTCTGGTCCCCGAAGCCGATGTAGCCGGCGGTCTCTGGGCTGTATGCCGAGGGGTCGGTGTTGCGGACGACGCGCTCGGTCGACCAGCCCAGCGCCTGGGCGCCCTCGAGGAGCCGCTGCGACGGGCCGTTGTAGTCGCTGCACTCGTCGTTTGCCGAGATCCGGGCCAGGACGGTGTCGAGGTGCCGGTCGTACTCGGGCCCGTCGACGCCCTCGAGGCCGAACTCCCGGGCCCACTGCTGACGCACCCAGGGGGTCGTCCGCAGGCAGTTGGTCCAGTTGATCGTCGTGCCGCCGCCGAGGTTCGCCCCCGCCTGGAGCGAGACGTTGCCGTCGGCGGTCGGCACCGGCCCGCCCCGGTAGTAGAGGTTCTGGTAGGCCCAGAGCTCGAGCTGGTTGAAGTCGGACTCGTCGAAGTAGCCGCCGGCCTCGACCACCATGACCTTCAAGCCGGCGCCAGCCAGGGTTCCCGCGATCACGCCCCCTCCGGCGCCCGACCCGACCACGACGATGTCGGCTTCGAAGGTCGCCCGACCCCCTTCCGGCGCGAGCGGCTCGATCTCCCTCGCGCGAGCCGGGGGCAACCCGACCGGCCCGGGATAGCCGAACGTCCTCCAGAAGGGGTTCTGGCCGGTCGACGGGTCGGGCACCGCGTAGGCGAGGAAGAGGGCACCGCCGAGAAGGGCGCCGACTCCGCCCGCCGCCTCCGGGCCCAGGAGCGAGACGTTGCGGAGGATCTGCTCGCGCGAGGGTTGCGAGGCGTGCTCGAACCCCTGCTCGGCGAGGGCCTCCAGCAGCTGGACCGTGCCCGCGAGCTGTTCCTGCGGAAGCGCCTCGAGCAGTTCGGCGAGCGCGGCGTCGGTGCCGACCTCGGTGCCGCGGCGGGCCCAGAAGCCGTCCGGGTCGGGCTCGCGCTCGATCGCCGGTACCGCGGTGTCGCAGAGCGCGGCCAGGGTCGCGCGGTGGGCGTCGTTCAGGCGGTCGCTCATCTCTCCTTCCCGGGCCCGTCGGGTCCCGCCTCGGCCTTCGCCGGGAAAGCTACCGCGTCGCGTGCGCCCGCTCGCGGAGGCCGACGGCGCGGGCATCGCGGACCTCGAGCGCCGCGCCGCAGCGTTCGCAGATCCGGCGGTCGTTGACCGCCCCGCCGCACTCCTTGTGGACGATCGCCACGGCAGGGCCTTCGGGCCCCGCGAGGTGCCGGTCGCCCCAACCGATCATCGCGACCATCACCGGCCAGAGGTCGAGACCCTTCTCGGTCAGGAAGTACTCGTAGCGCTCGGGCCTCTCGCTGTAGATGCGCCTCTCGAGAATGCCGGCGTCGAGGAGCCGCTGGAGGCGCGAGGAGAGGACGTTGCGAGCGATCCCGAGGTTCTCCTGGATCTGGCCGAACCGCCGGCGCCCGAGCCAGATGTCCCGGATCACCAAGATCGTCCAGCGCTCGCCGATCAGCTCCAGGGTGGCCGCGATCGAGCAGTCCTGGCCCTGGTAATCGCGCTGCAGCATGTGTGAAGTCTCGCACACATGGTTTTGTGAAGCAACCGAGCGTGGTAGGGTCGGTTTCATAGGAAAACCAAGCCGGAAGGGGGCCTCATGGCCGCTCGGTTCAAGTTCGACCCCACCGCCGTCAGGATCACCGAGGAGGACATCCTCGCCGACCTGGTCTACCCCGCCCAGCCGGCGGGCGCCGCTGGGCGGACGCGACGTCACCCGCGGCTGCGCCGTCCCCGCCGGCGGCGATGACCGCCGCCGACTCGGCGATCGCGCACGCTGAGCGCCGGCCCGAGGCGACCCGTAGGCGCGAGATGGTCTGGCAGGACCCGGTCGCTTCGACGGTCGAGGCCGCGGGACGCTCGGGACTCGAGTACATGAAGGCGATCGCGGCCGGCCAGGTCCCCCCGCCACCGATCGCGGTGCTGATGAACATGCACCCGGTCGAGGTGGAAGAGGGCCGGGCCGTGTTCGAGGGCACGCCGGGGGAAGAGCACTACAACCCGATCGCGGTCGTTCACGGCGGCTACGCCTCGACCCTGCTCGACTCCGTCCTCGGCGTCGCCGTCCACACCACCCTGCCCGCCGGCGCCGCCTACACGACCCAGTCCCTGGAGGTCAAATTCCTCCGTCCGATCACCCGGGAGACGGGGCTTGTGAGAGCCGAAGGAGTCGTGGTGCACCGGGGCTCGCGTCAAGCCGTCGCCGAAGGAAGGCTGGTGGCGGCGGAGTCCGAAAAGATGCTCGCGACAGCAACGGCGACGCTGATGATCCTGGGCGAGCCGTCTGAGGCGTTCGAGTGGGGGCCTACCCGTCCGCAGCGAGCCGCCTCGCCAACTCGACCAACAGCCGGACGCCGTAGCCGGTAGCGCCTTTACCCACGTACTCGCGGCCGACGTCCCAGCTGGTGCCGGCGATGTCGAGATGAACCCACGGCCGGCCGTCGACGAACTCCTCGAGGAACGACCCGGCATAGATCGTGCTCGCCTTGCGCTTCGCGGCGGCGTTGGTGAGGTCGGCGACCGTCCCCTTGGTCAGCTCCTTGTACTCGGCATGGAGCGGGAGACGCCAGGCCAGCTCCCCGGTCGCCTCGCCGGCGGTGCCGACCGCGGCGGCAAGGTCGTCGTCGTTGGAGATCAGGCCGGCGTACGTGGAGCCGAGGGCGACGATCACGGCGCCGGTCAGGGTGGCGAGGTCGATGATGCGGTCGGCCCCGAGCTCGGCGCAATAGGCGAGGGCGTCGGCGAGGATCAGCCGCCCCTCGGCGTCGGTGTTGTTGACCTCGACGGTGCGGCCGTTGTACTGGGTGATGATGTCCCCCGGCTTGGTCGCGTGGCCCGATGGGGTGTTCTCGGTCGAGGGGACCACGGCGACGACGGAGATCGACAGCCCGAGCTCGGCGATCGCCGCGACGGCTTCCAGCACGGCCGCGCCGCCCGACATGTCCATCTTCATCTCGTGCATGCCCGCCGCGGGCTTGAGCGAGATGCCGCCGGTGTCGAAGGTGACCGCCTTGCCGACCAGCCCGAGGACCTCACCGTCGCCGCCACCGTCGTAGCGGAGCACGATCAGGCGGGCCTCCTCGTCGCTGCCGCGGCTGACCGCGACCAGCCCACCCATGTTGCGCTCGGCGATCTCGGCCGGTCCGAGCACCTCCGCGGTGATCGCGTCGCTGCCCGATGCGATCTCCTTGGCCCGTTCGGCGAGGAACGAGGGGGTCGCCACGTTCGAGGGGAGGTTCTGGAGCTCGCGCGCCCGGTTCGAAGCCAGGGCCGCGACCCGCGCGGTCTCGGCCGCGGTCGCCACTTCACTTGCTCCGATCAGGGTGAGGGTGCGGACCTCGGGCCTCGGCTCGTCCCCGTTGGCGCTGTGAAAGCGGTCGAAGCGGTAGCTGCCGAGGATCGAGCCGGTGACGAGTGCCTCAGCGCTCGCCGCGGGGTCCCCGCCCGCGGGCACCTCCCAGGCCAGGGAGCCGGCCTCCGCGCGGGCCGCCTCGCGCAGCGCCAGCGCCGCCCCCACGCGCAGGCGCTCCGGCGTCAGGTCGGCGCGCTTGCCGAGTCCGACCGCGACCAGCGGCCCCTCGGGCGGGTGGAGCAGGGAGACCTTCTTGTAGCCCGCCTTGGCCGTCGCGCCGCCGGGGGCCGCCGCCACGGCCGGCGCTGGATCCTCGCCTTCGAACAGGGCCACCGCGCGGGCCTCGGCGCCCGCCTGCTCGAGTTCGACGTCCCTGCTGACCACCTCCATGGACGGGCGAGTCTACGAACTGCGGCCGGTATCGTCCCCGCCGGCGCCCGCGGCGCCGCGCACCCCTCACCACCAGCAGAAAGAAAGGCTTAGATGGCCGGCACAGTGATCCTCGGAACCGCGCGGACCCCGTTCGGGAAGATGGGCGGAGCCCTGTCGTCCCTGGACGCCACCGAGCTGGGCGGCAAGGCGATCGAGTGCGCCCTCGAGCGCGCCGAGGTCGAGCCGGAGCAGGTCGAGCAGGTGGTTTTCGGCCAGGTCCTCCAGGCAGGCCAGGGCCAGATCCCGTCGCGCCAGGCCCAGATCAAGGCCGGGATCCCCAAGGAGGTCCCCTCGGAGACCGTCAACAAGGTCTGCGCTTCGGGAATGCGCTCCGTGGGGTTCGCCGACCAGGCGATCCGCGCCGGCGACGTCGAGGTCGCGGTGACCGGCGGGATGGAATCGATGAGCCAGGCGCCCTACCTGCTGCCGGGGGCCCGCTTCGGCTTCCGGATGGGCGACGTGGGTGCGGTCGACGCGATGACGCACGACGGGCTCACCAACCCCTTCACCGGCAAGCAGATGATCGACGAAGCGAGCGAGGTCTCGAATGAGCTCGAGATCACCCGCGCCGACATGGACCGGTTCGCCGCCCGGTCCCATCAGCTCGCGGCGCGGGCGACGGACGAGGGGCGCCTGGCGGACGAGATCGTCACGGTGACGTTGAAGTCGCGGAAGGCGGAGACCGAGGTCGCCGCCGACGAAGCGATCCGTCCGGACACGACCGTCGAGACCCTCGCCAAGCTGAGGCCGATCGGCGGCGACGACGCGACCCACACGGCCGGGAACGCTCCGGGTGTCAACGACGGCGCCGGCGCCGTCGTCGTCGCCTCGGAGGAGTGGGCGCAGTCGAACGGCCGCGAGCCGCTCGCCCGGATCCTCTCCTACGGGGCGGTGGCCGACGACTTCCCCTACCTCGCCAAGACGCCCGCGCGGGCGGCCAAGCTGGCGCTCGACAAGATCGGCAAGTCGCCCGAGAACGTCGACCTGTGGGAGATCAACGAGGCGTTCGCCTCGGTCGCGATCAACTCGGTGCGGATGCTTGGGGTCGACGAGGACCGGGTCAACGTGAACGGGGGCGCGATCGCCCTCGGCCACCCGATCGGGGCCTCGGGCGCCCGGATCGTGGGCGCCCTGGCCCACGAGCTGCGCCGCCGCGGTGGCGGGCTCGGGGTCGCCGCCATCTGCTCGGGCGGCGGTCAGGGCGATGCGATCGTCCTCGAGGTCAACGGCGGCTGAGGCGCCGCTGACCGACGCCGCGCCGCGCGGCCGCGAGGCTGCGTTCTTCGACCTCGACAAGACCCTGATGGCGGGGTCCAGCGGCATGCAGTTCGCGCGGGCGGCGGCGAAGCGGGGCATCGTCTCGCGGCGCCAGCTCGCCGGCTGGGCCTGGGACCACCTCCGGTACCGGCTCCGCGGCGCCAGCGACGAGGAGACGGCCGACGTCCTCAAGGTGGCCCGCGAGCTGATCACCGGCGTCCCAGGCAAGGAAATCGATCGGATGGGCCCCGAGGTGTTGGCGGCGGTCCTGCCGCGGATCTACCCGGAGATGCTGGCCGAGATCCACCGCCACCAGGACGAGGGCCGGTCCGCATTCATCGTCAGCGCCGCGGGCGACGGGATCGTCGGCTCGCTCGCCGCCGTGCTCGGGATGGAGGGTGGGATCGGGACGCGGTACGAGCTCGACGCGGGCGGGCAGTTCACGGGCCGGCTCGACGGGCCTTTCGTCTACGGCCCGGGGAAGGTGGAAGCGATGGAGCGCTACGCGACCGAGCACGGCATCGACCTCGGCCGCTCCTGGGCCTACTCGGACTCCGCCTCGGACCTGCCGATGCTGCGCGCCGTCGGCAACCCGGTGGTCGTCAACCCGGATCCGGGGCTCATCGCGATCGCCCGCAACGAGGGCTGGCAGGTCATGCAGTTCGAGCGGCTCGGCCGGCGCCTGGCGGTCGCCGGCGCGACCGTCCTGGCCGCTCTGGTCGGGCTGGGCGGCCGCTCCGTTGCGGCGCGGCGCCGCCCGCGCCCGCGTCGCTTCGGCCGGGCCTAGACTTCCTCCCATGGCCGTGGAACCCGGAGCCAGGCGGCGCGCGCACGAGTGGCTGGACGAGGTCTACGGACAGTCACCGGAGCGCGATGCCGAGTTCTCGACCGTCTCCGGCCATCCGGTGCAGCCCCTCTACACCGAGGAGGACGCACCGGCCAGCCCCGAGGAGACGATCGGCTTTCCCGGCGAGTTCCCGTTCACCCGCGGGCCCTACCCCTCGATGTACAGGGGCCGGCTCTGGACCATGCGGCAGTTCGCCGGCTTCGGGACCGTGGAGGAGACGAATGCGCGCTTCCGATACCTCCTCGACCACGGCCAGACGGGCCTCTCGACCGCTTTCGACATGCCGACCCTGATGGGTTATGACTCAGACCACGCCCGGGCGCTGGGGGAGGTGGGACGCGAGGGCGTCGCGGTCGACTCGCTGGACGACATGGAGCAGCTCTTCGCCGGTATCCCGCTGGGCGAGGTCACGACCTCGATGACGATCAACGCGCCCGCGGCGATCCTGCTCGCCTTCTACGTGCTGGTCGGCGAGAAGCAGGGGGTCCCGCCGGAGCGGCTCGGCGGCACGATCCAGACCGACATCCTCAAGGAGTACATCGCCCAGAAGGAGTGGTGCTTCCCGATCGCGCCGGCGATGCGCCTCGTCACCGACATGGTCGAGTGGTGCACGGCGAACATGCCGCGCTGGCATCCGATCTCGATCTCCGGCTACCACATCCGCGAGGCGGGGTCGACCGCCCAGCAGGAGCTCGCGTTCACGCTCAAGGACGGCTTCACCTACGTTGAGCAGGCGATCGCGCGCGGGCTCGACGTCGACGACTTCGCGCCGCGCCTGTCGTTCTTCTTCAACGCCCACATCGACTTCTTCGAGGAGATCGCGAAGTACCGCGCCGCCCGCCGGATCTGGGCCCGCGAGATGCGCGACACCTACGGCGCCCGCCGGGCGGAGTCGATGCGCCTCCGCTTCCACACCCAGACCGCGGGCGTCTCCCTCACCGCCCAGCAACCCCTCAACAACGTCGTCCGGACGGCCCTCGAGGCGCTCGCCGGGATCCTCGGCGGGACACAGTCCCTGCACACGAACTCCTACGACGAGGCGCTGGCCCTGCCGACCGAGGAGGCCGTTCGGCTGGCCCTGCGGACGCAGCAGATCATCGCCGCCGAGTCGGGCGTGGTGAACACCGTCGATCCGCTTGGCGGCTCCTACTTCGTCGAGAAGCTCACCGACGAGATGGAGGAGGCGGCGTACCGCTACTTCGACCGGATCGACGAGCTCGGCGGGATGGTCGAGGCGATTCGCCAGAACTTCCCCCAACGTGAGATCGCCGACGCCTCCTTCACCTACCAGACCGAGCTCAATCAGCGGCGCCGGATCGTCGTCGGGGTCAACGACTTCCACCACGACGAGGAGGACGTCGCGATCCTCCGCATCGACCCGGGGCTCGAGGGCAAGCAGCTCGGCCGCCTCGCGACCACCCGCGCCGACCGCGACGGCGGCGGGGTGGAGGCGGCGCTGGCGGGCCTCAAGGCCGCGGCCGCGACCGAGGACAACCTGATGCCGGCGATCATCGAGGCAGCGCGGGCGCGGGCCACCGAGGGCGAGATGATCTCCGCGCTACAGGAGGTCTTCGGGACCTACACCGAATCCCCCGTCTTCTAGAGCACGTCCGCCCGCGTACTCTGCTCCCGCTCGCGCGACTCCTGGGCCCCATCTACCTCCGCGCGTCGCTCCCGCGTCCGCGGCGGGGGGGGTCGGTGGTGGCTCAGACGTCGCCGAAGTCGCGCTCGATGAAGGTGGCGTCCATGCCGACCGCGAGCAGCACCGCGAGGCCGAGATAGACGGCCGCGACGAGCGCCCGGGTCCGGCCCGAAACCCGGTGGTACTGCTGCGCCTCCGGGCTCTTGCGGGCCCGCCAGCGGCGCCAGGTCTCGATCCCGCCGAACACCAGGATCAGGATCATGATCGGGTTGGGAAAGGCGATCGCGGCCGCGACCAGCAGCCCGAACCCGACCAGCCAGAGCGCAGGGGAGAGAGCGGCCATCGCCCGGCCCCCATCCAGGGGCAGCACCGGCAGGAGGTTGAAGAGGTTGAGGAAGAACCCGACGAAGGCCAGCGCCTTGAACAGCTCGTCGCCGGTCAGGGCGTAGATGCCGAGTGGCACCAGGGCGCCGAGCGATCCCAGCACCGGCCCGGCCAGGCCCACGCGTGCCTCGGCCCCCGCGTCATCGGGCAGGGCTTTCATCGCCACGACCGCGCCGAGGAACGGGATGAACATGGGGGCGCTTGCCGGGATTCCCTCGCGCCGGAGCTGCAGGACGTGCCCCATCTCGTGAACCAGGAGCAGGAGCACGAAGCCGACCGCAAAGCTCCAGCCCCAGATCAGCGCGTAGGCGCCGATCGAGACCAGCATCGACGCCGACGTCGTCGGCAGCTTCAGCTTCGGCAAGACGACCAGGAGCGCTTTGAGCTTCGCGCCGAGCTTGAGCGCGAGGAGGCCGACGGCGGCGAAGCCGCCGCCGATCCGCTTCAGCAGCGTCCGGTCCTCGCCGGCGCGGGACGGCGCCGGCGCCGCCGGCTCGCCGGAGGAGGCTGCCGGGTCGGTTGCGGGCGAGGCCGGGTCCACCCCCGGATTCTCGCAGCGCGGCATACTCGGCTCGGTGAGCAGCGAGGACATCGAGATCGTCCGTCGCGGGATCGAGGCCTACAACGGCAGTGACCTCGACGCGCTGCTCGAGCTCAGCCACCCGGATATCTGCATGGTCCCGGTGCGGGCGCTGCTCGAGGGGTCGGAGTACCGCGGCCATGACGGCGTGCGCCGTTTTCTCGCCGACATGGACGAGGACTGGGCCGAGCGCGAGATCTCCGCGACCGAGATGCGCGACCTCGACGGCCGCGTCCTGGTGCTCGGCACCTTCCGCGCCGTCGGGCGAGCCAGCGGCACCGAGGTCGTCCAGCCGGTGAGCTGGATGGCCGAGCTCCGCGATGGCCGCCTGGCCCTCCTGCGCGCCTACACGGACCAGGATGCCGCCTTGCGGGACGCCGGGTCGGGCTAGTCTTCCGCGCGATGAGCGCAGCCACCGAGGCCCCCACGGGGCGCAAGATCCGCGTCGTCGTCGCCAAGCCGGGCCTCGACGGCCACGACCGCGGGGCCAAGATCATCGCCCGCGCCCTCCGTGACGCCGGCATGGAGGTGATCTACACGGGCCTCCACCAGACCCCCGAGCAGATCGCCGAGACGGTCATCCAGGAGGACGCCGACGCGGTCGGCCTGTCGATCCTCTCCGGAGCCCACATGACGCTGGTGCCGCGGGTGGTCGAGCTGCTACGCGAGCAGGGGGTGGACGACGTCCTCGTCACGGTCGGGGGGACGATCCCGGCCGACGACATCCCCGAGCTCAAGCAGCTCGGGGTCGCCGAGGTCTTCACGCCCGGTGCCGGCACCGACGAGATCGTCGACTTCATCCGGTCGGCGGCGCAGTCGCGCCACGCCGGCTGAGTACCTCAGCGGGGGCCGGGAACCCTGCCGAGCGGCGCCCGGCAGGAGGCGCCGGCGCAGCCCTTGTAGCGCTGGGTCGCCAGACGCAGGAACGCGAGGGTCCGCTTGTAGGGCCGCGAGCGGTGCCGGGACCTCATCTCGTCGGGGTCGCGCCTCAGGTCGTAGAGCTCCTGCTCGCCGGTCCGGTACTTGACGTACTTCCAGCGCTGGGTGCGCAGGCCGACGTACGGGAGGCCGGGGGACGGATCGTCGACGGTGTTCGCCTCGATGAAGATCGGCCGGTCGCTTCGCTTCCCCGGCCGGCGCGCGAACGGCAGCAGTGAGCGTCCGTCGACCGGCACGGTCGCTGTGCCGCCGGCGACCTCCAGGATCGTCGGCGCGAGATCGACGTTCGACACGAGCTCCTCGGAGCGGGCACCGGCCGGCAGGCCGGGCCCGCTGATGATCAGGGGGACGCGGAGCGACGGCTCATAGGGGAGGTACTTGCCCTTCGGAATCCGGTGCTCGCCGGTGAAGAACCCGTTGTCGGACGTGAAGATGACGTAGGTGTCCGCGAGCTGATCCGTCGCCTGAAGCTCGTCGACGATGCGTCCCACGGCCTGGTCGGCCGCGAGCAGCGAGCGCAGCTGGTTGCGGTGGTTGGCGGTGACCCGGCGCACCTTGCGCGGGGTGAGCCGTTTCATCCTCCGGATGAACCTCGGCTTGTCCGAGACGTTCGCCTCATTGAACGAGGCGGGCCTCGGCACTCCGACCCGGCGGAAGCGGCCGGCGTGGCGCGGCGCCGGATTCGCCGGCAGGTGCGGAGCCGTGAAGCCGACGAAGAGGAAGAACGGGTCGGCGCCCGGGCCCAGCGCCGCACGGGCGTCGATCGCCGCCACCGCCTTGTCGGCGTAGACGTCGGTCTTGTAGTCGGCGGCGGCGCCGCCGTAGTGGACGAGCGTCCCGTTCTCGTTCAGCGCGTAGTTGAAGTAGCGGTTGGTCGTCGTGTCCGGTGCCGCGATCCAGTCGTCCCAGCCCGGCGGTATGTAGGTCGGGTTCGGCCGGCCGTACCCGTTCAGGAACTTGCCGACCTGGATCGTGTGGAAGCCGGCGCTTTGAAGCCAGACGCCGAGCGTGTCGGGCTGGTCGAGCGCCTGGAACCCGCCGACCGGCGTCCCGTTGCCGAGGACGCCGTGGTTGTGGCTGTGCTGCCCGGTCAGGAATGTGGCCCGCGACGGGCAGCACAGGGGATAGGAGGCAAACGATTTCGTGAAGCTGACGCCCCGATCGCGCAGCTTTCGCTGGGTCAGCTTCATGACCCGGGTCTGGCTGACCGTCTGATCGTCGGTCATCACGACGACGACGTTCGGGGAGTCGGGGGCGCTGCGCGCCGGGGCCGGGCCGTGCAGAGCGCCCGCCAGCAGCACCGTCAGCCCCAGCAGGGCTCCGGCGAGAAGACGGTTTCCTGCGGTGGCGCAACTCGGCCGAGACGCCGGGGTTTCAGGCGATGTGCTGGGAATCTTCATTCGTGTGGTCGGAAAGCAAGGGGGCTCGAGGGTGTCGAATCCGTCTGTTGGGAAACACCGCTGGTCGGCAAAGCTGCGTTCGGTGGCCGTCCTGGCCGCCCTGGGAACGCTGCTCGCCCTCCCCGCCGTCGCCCCGGCCGCGACGATCAACGTCACGACGACCGCCGACGAGTTCGACTCCGGCCCGCGCTGTTCGCTGCGGGAGGCGATCTGGGCGGCCAACAACGACTCTAACGCGCAGGCGCAGGGCTGCACCGCGGGCGCCGGCAACGACCTCCTCAACCTCCCGGCCGGCACCTTCCGCCTGACCCGGCAGAACCCGGTCGTGATGGGATCGACGACCCCCGACGACGCCTCGGTCTACGGCGACCTCGACGTCACCGCTCCGCTCTTCATCACCCATGCGGGTGGTCGCCCGGCGATCATCCAGAGTGACGTCTTCGACCGCGTCTTTCACAACTTCGCCACCGGCACAGGGCTGAGCCTGCGCCGGGTTGTCATTCGCGGCGGCCGGGCCGGCACCGGCAGCGTCTACGGCGGCGGAATCCTCAACCAGGGGACCATGACGATTCGCGACAGCGCCATCGTCGGCAACTCGGCCACGTTCGGCGGCGGCCTCTCCACGCAGGGGACGAGCACCGCGAGTCTCGCGAACACGACGATCTCCGGCAACTCGGCCTTCGAGGACGGCGGCGGGCTGTCGGTCGAGACCGGCGGTGTCGTCAACCTGGGCAGCGTCACGGTCTCGGGCAACCAGGCTGACGCCAACCGCGACGGCGGCGGCGACGGCGGCGGAGCCGCGGCGTCCACCTCCGGCAGCGGCGGGCGGATCGAGATGCGCAACACGCTGCTGGCGGGCAACGTCGACCGCGGCGGCGAGGCGCACGACTGCGTCGAGTTCGGCGGGGCGATCGTGTCGGTCGGGCGGACGATGATCGGCAACGCCGGTGGCTGCGGGCTGACCGCCGGCCCCGGCGACATCCGCAACCGCAGCGCCCAGGTCCTGCCGTTGAACGACAACGGGGGCCCGACGCCGACGCACGCTCTGAAGAAGACCAGCCCGGCGGTCAACAGGGGTGCCGGCTGCTCGCGCAACGACCAGCGCGGGGTCGCCCGCCGCCTCGGTGGGCGCTGCGACATCGGTGCCTGGGAGCTCGCCCGCTGCCAGGGCGTAGTCATCAACCGCGTCGGCACGAACGCGAGCGAGCGGCTGACCGGCACCTCGACCGCCGACGGCATCCTCGGGCTGGGCGGCGGCGACGTCCTCGCCGGGCTCGGCGGCAACGATGGCCTCTGTGGCGGCGCCGGCGGCGATCGCCTGGAGGGCGGGGCCGGCAACGACAAGATGGACGGTGGCCCGGGCCGCGACCGCTGCATCGGCGGTGGCGGCCGCAATCGGGCCGTCAAGTGCGAGCTCCCGAGGGGGAGGTAGTCCGGTGAGGGCGAGGTCCCGCGGGGCGCGGCCGCTGGCCGCCCTCGCGGTCACCGCCTGCGCGCTCGTTTTGCCTGCGGTGGTGCCGGCGGCGACGATCACCGTCACCACGACCGCGGACGAGTTCTACTCCGGCTAGTCGCTGATCGCTGCGGGAGGCGGTCTGGGCGGCCAACAACCATTCCTCGCTTAAGGCCGACGGTTGCGTCCCCGGCAGCGGCGACGACGTCGTCGCGGTTCCGGCGGGCACGTTCCGGCCTCCTCCTCGGCCTCGACGGAAACGACGGCCGCTGTGGAGGAGCGGGCGGCGGCGACCGGCTGGAGGGGGGCCCGCTGAACGACCGCCTCGACGGGGGCTCCGGGAGCGACACCTGCCTCGCGGGGCGGAGGACGCGACTCCGTGTGAGCTGCCGCGCGGCGCCAAGGGGCCCGCGGGCTTTCGATTGACTGGTCAGTCAACCGGCGCTTCGCGATAGTATCCGCGCCCGCAAGGGCGCCGTGGAGAGCCGGACCCGGCCTCCTGAGCCCCGGAGATAGACCCCTCAAGGAGGCTCGAAGTTGAAGATCTGCGTCCTGGTCAAAGAGGTCCCGGACGCCGCGGTCACCAAGCGCATCGACCCCAACACGATGCGGCTCGACCGGAGCGGCGAGAAGAACCTCAACCCCTTCGACACCCATGCCATCGAGGCCGCGATGCAGCTCAAGGAGGGGGGTGGCATCGACATCGACGAGGTCGTCGCGGTCACCATGGGCCCTGATTCCGCCGTGCGGGCCCTCCACAAAGCGGTCGCCCTCGGCGCCGACCGGTCGGTCCACCTGTCCGACCCCGCCCTCGAGGGCTCCGACGTTTCGGCGACCGGCTACGCGCTCGCCCGGGTGCTCGAGTCCGAGAGCCCCGACCTGGTCCTGCTCGGTCAGCAGTCGGACGACGGCGAGTGCTACACGATCGGCGCCGTCGTCGCCGACTACCTCCAGATGCCTTCCTTGACGCAGGTGATCAAGATCGACGTCGAGGACGGGAAGCTGCGCTGCGAGCGCCAGGCCGAGTACGGCTACGACACGGTCGCCGTCGAGCTGCCGGCGGTGATCAGCGTCGGCGACGCGATCAACGAGCCCCGCTACCCCAGCCTCAAGGCGATCATGGGCGCCAAGAAGAAGCCCCTCGACTCCAAGGCCAGCGGCGACGTCGGCATCGAGGCGGGCCGGGTCGGGCAGGACGGCTCCCGCACCGCGGTCCTCGCCCTCAACCCGCCGCCCGAGAAGGAGGCCGGGGAGATCATCGAAGACGAAGACACCAACGAGACGGTCGAGAAGATCGTCGCCTGGCTCGACGAAAGGAAGCTTCTCTGATGGCCGGCATCCTGGTCTACGCCCTGCACGACGACGAGGGCAACTTCAACAAGAACTCGCTCGGCGCCGTCTCCGAGGCGGCCCGCCTCGCCGGCGAGGTCGGCGGCGAAGCCGCGGCTCTCGTGGTCGGCGACGTCTCCGACGACGCCGCGGCCGGGCTCGGCAACTACGGCGCGGCCAAGGTCTATCGGGCCAAGGAGGTGCCGGAGGGCCTCGCCCAGCCGATCGTCGACGCGATGGCCAAGGTCATCCAGGACGAGGGCTTCTCCTACGCCCTGTTCGGCGGTGGCCTGCTCGGCTTCGAGATCGGCGCCGGTCTGACCGCGCGCCTCGGCGCCGGGGTGACCATGGAGGTCACCCAGGTCAAGGTCCAGGACGGCAAGCTCGTCGCCGAGCGACCGATCCTCCAGGACTCCCAGGTCGCCGACGTCGGCTACGTCGAGGAGCCCGGGATCATCATCGGCCGCCTGAACGCGTTCGACGCCGACGAGTCCGGCGGCACCGCCGAGGTCCAGGACATCGAGGTCGAGCTGTCGCCCTGGTCGAGCAAGGCGAGCATGGTCCAGCGCGGGGAGCAGCGCGGCGCCGACGTCAACATCGAGGACGCCGACATCCTCGTCGGCGGCGGCCGCGGCCTGGGCGCGAAGGAGAACTTCGAGCTGGCCGAGCAGCTCGCCGAGGCGATGGGCGGCGCGGTCGCCGCGACCCGCGCGGTCGTCGACGCCGGCTGGTACCCGTACGCGGCCCAGATCGGCCAGACCGGCAAGACGGTCGCGCCGAAGCTCTACCTCGCCGCCGGAATCTCCGGAGCCATCCAGCACAAGGTGGGGATGCAGAGCTCCGAGAACATCCTCGCGATCAACAAGGACCCGAACGCGCCGATCTTCGAGTTCTCGGACCTCGGCGTGGTCGGCGACCTGCACAAGATCGTGCCGAAGCTGACCGAGGCGATAAAGCAGAAGCGGGGCGGTTGATGGGAGCTCAGCTGCCTAGTCACCGGTCAACAGTCACCGGTCGCCAGAAGTTGGTCCCGGGACTGGCGACTGGCGACTGACGACTCGCGACTCGCAGGCCACCAACCATGCCTACCGCCCCTTCCGACTTCCCACCCCCGTTCGACCCCGCGGACGTCATCGTCGCCCCGACCGATCCCGAGGAGGAGCGGATCGAGGTCGGCGTCGCGATCGTCGGTGGCGGGCCGGCCGGGCTGGCCTGCGCCAACCGGCTCATGCAACTGCTCGAGGACGAGCCGGAGCTGACCGAGAAGCTGGGCGAGGTCCCCGTCGCGGTGATCGAGAAGGGGAAGGTGTGCGGCGCGCATCTTCTCTCGGGGGCGAACATGCGGCCGTCGGCGATGCAGGAGCTCTTCCCCGACCTGGACCCGTCCGAGTGGCCGGTCTACCAGGAGGTCACCAAGGACGCCGTGTACCTCCTGACCAGGAAGCGGGCGCTGCCGCTGAAGCCGATGCCGCCGAACTTCCGCAACCACGGCAACTACGTGACATCGGTCGCGAAACTGGGCCGCTTCCTGGCCGAGAAGGCCGAGGAGGCCGGCGTCTACATCCTCTCCGAGACCACCGCCGACAAGCTCCTGGTCGAGGACCGGATCGTCAAGGGCGTCCGCTCCGGTGACCGCGGCCGGGGCAAGGGCGGGGAGGAGCTCTCGAACTTCGAGCCCGGGTCCGATGTGGTCGCCAGGGCCACGGTCCTCGCCGAGGGAACCCTCGGGCACCTGAGCTACGCCGCACTCGACTATTTCGACCTCCATGGCGCCGACCCACAGCGCTGGGAGCTGGGGGTGAAGGAGGTCTGGGAGGTCGAGAAGCCGCTCGACCGGGTCATCCACACCATGGGCTGGCCGCTGCGTAAGCGCGCGAAGTGGAACGAGTTCGGCGGCTCGTTCATCTACCCGATGGGCGAGGACAAGGTCTGCATCGGCCTGGTCGTCGGGCTCGACTACACGGACGCGACGTTCTCCTGCCACGACGCCCTCCAGGAGCTCAAGACGCATCCCTTCGTCCGCAAGCTGCTCGAGGGGGGCACGCGGGTGGCCTGGGGCGCGAAGACGATCCCCTCGGGCGGTTACTGGTCGATGCCGAAGCGCCTGGCGGTGCCCGGCATGGTGATAGCCGGTGACAACGCCGGCATGGTCAACGTCCCAGAGCTGAAGGGCATCCATTACGCGATGCACGCCGGGATGTACGCCGCTGAGGCGATCGTCGATGCCCTGAAGAAGGATTCGGTCAACTTCGAGGCCTACGACGAGAAGGTCCACGACTCGGTGATCGAGCAGGACCTCTACCGCTCCCGCAACATGCGCCAGCCGTTCGACAAGGGTTTCTTCCTCGGTGGCGCTCTCGCGTCGGCGATGACGATCTCCCGCGGTTGGTTCCCCGGCGGCCACTGGACGAACCACCCCGACTCCGCGCACCCGATGGAGATCGATGGGGCGGCAAAGAGCTACCCGAAGCCCGACAACGAGCTCACCTTCAACAAGCTCGATTCGGTCTTCCTGTCGGGCAACGCGACCCGCGACGACGCACCCAACCACGTGCGGGTCCAGACCCGGGTGCCGCGCGAGATCGCCCAGACCTGGGTCTCGATGTGCCCGGCGCAGGTCTACGAGATCCCCGAGGACCAGCTCGAGAGCAGTGGCGCCGAGGTGGACGTCCACATCACCGCGTCGAACTGCGTCCAGTGCGGCGCGATCACCGCCAAGGGCGGCCGGCTGACCCTGCCCGAAGGCGGCGACGGGCCGCTCTATCAGGAGACGTAGTCCGACATCTGACATCTGACATCCGGGTCCGTTCGGATGTCGGACGTCGGATGTCGGCGATCCTACGCGGCCTTCCGCACTTCCACCCCATACGGCAGCTGCATCGCCTCGGGCGGGAGCAGGGTGTTGCTCGGCGGCCTCGGCGGGGCCGAGACCCACTCGCCGCAACCGGACAGGGCGGCGTTGAGGCTTCGGGCCAGGGCGCTCTTGGGCTGGGACTGCTGCTGCTGGTCGAACAGCTGGGCCATGGGTCTCCGTTCGTCGCTGCCGGGACGAGGGGAAAGCTTGGCGCCTTCGTCGGTCGTCAATCGGGCAGGGGCCGCGAAGAAGCCCCAAATTGCGGAAGAAGCGGGCCGGCGCGCAGCGCCGGCCCGCTCCTCGCTCAGGTCAGCGGATGACCGTCACCCAGAGTCGCGGGTTTCGGAAGATCGCCGTCCCGCCGCCCTGCTTGGCGTACCGGAGGCTGAACGTCCGCACGCCCGAGCCGGCCGAGTAGACCAGCCAGCCGCCTCGCAGGTCGCCGCCGGCGCCGTTCTGAGCGCCCGGTCCGGGCGTCGTGAACCGGTTCTCGAACGCATTGCTGCCGGTCGCCATGATCGTCGGCGAGTTCGCGAGCGTCCCCGGCTCGAAGAGGCGGACCTGGGCCTCGTTGTTCGTCCCGGCGCCGGTGATCCGCATGGTCACCTCGGCGAAGATGGCAACCAGAGCGCCCTTCGGCACCTTCACGGTGACGTGAGGGCCGCCGAGGTCGGCCGGCGCGGTCGACGTGGTCGTCAGCTCGGCGGCTCGCGCCCCGAGCTTGGCCACGTTGAGCTTGAACGGGTCGACCGAGTTAGGGGCGAGCTTGCGGACCTTCACCGCTCCCGACCGGATGTCGCTCGTTCGCACCGCCCCCTTCGCTATGTCATCGGACCGCACGCTGTTCTTGCCACGCAGCGCGGTCGCGGTCCCGCCGAGAGCGGCGAACAGCGCCACCAGGGCGATGATCATCGCCGGCGACGGCCGCCGCCCGCGGAATGCCTTGGTCAGGTTCATCTGTCCTCCTCGCGTCCGTGCATTGACCCCCTGACAGAGGCAACACTCCCCGACCTCGTCGGTTTCGGGTATCCGAAGTTCGTCCAGTGCAGGGTCAGCCGGAGGCGGCGAAGCCCTCGACCAGGCTGGCGACCCGCGCGGGCTGGTCGACCGGGACGAACGTGCGGGCGTCGGGAATCCGCTCGAGCCGGGCGTCGGTGAAGTCCCGCGCGAGTCGCTCGCCGTACTTCACCGGGAACACGCGGTCCTCCGGCGCCCAGGCGACCAGCACCGGCTTGCCGAACTCGACGAAGCGCGTGGCCGCCTCGAGCGTGTGGCGCTTGTTCATTCCGCCGAGGAACCTGGCGGCGTCGCGGCGGACTCCGGCGTCGGTCCGGGCCGGCGTGGTCCAGCCCTCGAGCACCTCGGCGTCGACCGCGGTCCTGGAGAACGGGCGGAAGGCGGCTCGGCGGGCGGCCTCGAACCGCATCGGCGCGACCATCGCGGCCATCACGCCGGGCACGGTCGCGACCCGGGGCAGGAAGCCGAACGGCTTCGGCGGGAAGTTGTCGTAGCAATCGCAGTTCGTCAAGACCAGGCGGCCGACCCGCTCGGGCTTCCTGGTGACCAGCACCTGGCAGATCGCCCCGCCGCTGTCGTTGCCGACCAGGGTCACGTCCTCGAGGCTGAGCTCGGCGAGGAAGGAGTCGATCAGGTCGGCCATTCCCGGCGGAGAGAGGTCGGCGTCCGGCCGCATCGCCCTCCGGTGGGACCCCATCGGCCAGTCGGGGAGGATGCAGCGCCGCGAGGACGAGAGCTCCGCCGCGACGCCGTCCCAGAGGTGCCCGTCGACGAGGAGGCCGTGGACGAAGACCACCGGCGCCCCCTCGCCCGCCTCGCGGTAGCTGATCGGACCCTGCTGTAGCTCCGCCTCCCGGCGCTGAAATCCGTCGTTCACGGCACCCTCCTCGCGTTTACATACAGACTGTACGTAATTACCATACAAACCGTATGTCAGTCAAGGACGACCGGCCGCGACGGGGTCGGCAGGCGGAGCGCTCGGAGGCGACGAGGTCGGCGCTGGTCTCGGCCGCCCGCGGATTGTTCGGCGAACGCGGATACGCCGACGTCGCCGCCGAGGAGATCGTGCGCGCGGCCGGCGTCACCCGGGGCGCCCTCTACCACCATTTCGGCGGCAAGCGGGAGCTTCTGGAGGCCGTCTACCGGGAGGTGGAGGAGGAAGTCACCCGCCGGATCGCCGAGCGCGTCCTCGAGGAGTCGGCGGCCTCTCCGCTGGCGGGCATGAGGCGCGGCGCCGCGCTCTTCATCGAGGTCTGCGCCGAGCCGGAGGTGCAGCGCATCGTCCTGCTCGACGCTCCGGCCGTCCTCGGCTGGGACCGCTGGCGGGAGATCGCCGCCGAGTACGGGCTGGGGCTGATCGAGGGCAGCCTGACGGCGGCGATGGAGGCGGGAGAGCTGCCGCGCCGCCCGATCGCGCCCCTGGCCCACGTGCTGATCGGCGCCCTCGACGAGGCGGCGATGTACGTCGCCAGGGCCGATGACCCCGCCGCCGCCCAGGCCGAGGTCTACTCGGTCCTCGAGTCGCTGCTCGCGGGGGTCGCCGAAGGCCCCGGGCTAGAATCGTTGCGATGAAGACCGAGATCCATCCCGAGTACGTCCTCGCGAACGTTCACTGCTCCTGCGGGAACCAGTTCCACACGCGGTCGACCAAGCCTGATCTCCACGTCGAGATCTGCTCGGCCTGCCACCCGTTCTACACCGGCAAGCAGAAGCTGGTCGACACGGGCGGCCGCGTCGAGAGGTTCCAGCGTCGGGCCGCCAAGCGGGCCAAGGCCGGCAAGTAGGAGATGAGCCCGGAGGGGGGCTCCTCGCAAGAGGTGGTCGACGGGGCGTCACCCGTCGATGAGCCACGCATGCCCGACGGCGCCCTGGTCGCCCGCAAGGACGCGCCGATCGGCGGCCAGGCCGTGCTCGAGGGCGTGATGATGCGCGGCGTCTCGATCTGGGCGGTGGCCGTGCGCACGCCCGACGGCGCCATTGACGTCACGTCCGAGCCGCTCGTCTCCTGGGCGAAGCGCCACCGGCTGTTGCGGTTGCCGGTCATCCGCGGGGTCGTCGCCCTGGGCGAATCGCTGAAGATCGGCTTCAAGGCCCTCGCGATCTCGGCCAACGCCCAGCTCGAACCCGAGGAGGAGGAAGAGATCGGCGGCTGGATGTGGGGCCTGACGATCGCCCTCTCGCTGGTGCTCGCGATCGGCCTGTTCTTCGTGATCCCGGTCGGCGCGACGAGCCTGATCAAGGACTGGCTCGGCTCGGCACTGTTGTTCTGGCTCGTCGAGGGCGTCCTGCGGACTGCGATCTTCATCGGCTACATCGTCGCGATCAGCCGCCTGCCCGACCTCCGGCGGGTCTTCGAGTATCACGGCGCCGAGCACAAGACGATCTCCACCTACGAGGCCGAGGACAGGCTCGTCCCCGAGCGGGCCAAGCTGTACTCCCGCCTCCATCCGCGCTGCGGCACCAGCTTCCTGTTGATTGTGATGGTCCTGGCGATCTTCGTCTTCGCCCCGATCGGGTTGCCGGCCTGGTACTGGCTCGTGCTCTCGCGGATCCTCGGCATCCCCTTGATCGCCGGTCTCTCCTATGAGGTGATCAAGTGGGCGGGCAAGAACCGCCGCAAGCGCTGGGTGCGGGCCCTCATGTGGCCGGGGCTGATGCTCCAGAACTTGACCACCCGCGAGCCCGACGAAGAGCAGCTCGGGGTCGCGATCGCCGCCCTCGACGCGGTCCTGGCCGTCGAGAACCCCGACGCGGCCGACGAGCAGCCGATCGAGATCGTCGCCTAGCGGTTTCGGCGCGGCGGGTCCTGTCGTCGATCTGGAACCACCACCCCTGCGGTACGGGCGTTCCTCGGGGTGGTCCCCCAGATCGACGCCACCCGCCGCGACGCCGCCTCGGTCGACGTAGCTGACTTGGGTACCTGCCCGTGCACGTCCTGACGGTCCGACGTCAAGCGTCACAATCCCTCCCGTGATCCGGGCGCTGATCGAGCAGATCGAAACGCGGCACGCCGACCTCGAGCGGCAGATGTCCGACCCCGACGTGATCGCCGACCGCGACCGGTACGCCGGGGTCGGACGCGAGTATCGCGACCTCCAGCCTGCCCACGCGCTGGCCCGCGAGTACCTGACCCTGCGCGACGACCTCGAGGGCGCCAGGGAGCTGCTCGCCGAGGACGGTGAGGACCCCGAACTGCGCAAGGTCGCCGAGGAGGCGCCCGCCCGCCTGACCGACCTCGAGGAGCAGATTCGGCTCGTGATGGTCGAGCGCGACCCCAACGACGACAAGAACGTCCTCGTCGAGATCAGGGCGGGGACCGGAGGCGACGAGGCCGCCCTCTTCGCCGGCGACCTCTTCAAGATGCTGACCCGGTACGCCGAGGAGCGCGGGTTCAGCACCGAGATCCTGTCCGCGTCGCCGGCCGAGGTCGGCGGGTTCAAGGACGTCACGGTCGGCGTCCGCGGCGACGGCGCCTACTCGGTCTTCAAGTACGAGGGCGGCACACACCGCGTGCAGCGGGTTCCCCAGACCGAGGCTCAGGGACGGATCCACACGTCCACCGCGACGGTCGCCGTCCTCCCCGAGGCCGAGGACGTCGAGGTCCAGGTCGACCCGAGCGATCTCCAGATCGACGTCTACCGCTCCTCCGGCCCGGGAGGCCAGTCGGTCAACACGACCGACTCGGCCGTGCGGATCACCCACAAGCCGAGCGGGATCGTCGTCTCCATGCAGGACGAGAAGTCCCAGCTCCAGAATCGCGAGAAGGCGATGCGCGTCCTCCGCGCTCGGCTTTACGAGCAGTCGCTTGCCGAGCAGCAGGCGGAGATCGCCGCCGACCGGCGGGCCCAGGTCGGCACCGGCGAGCGCTCGGAGAAGATCCGCACGTACAACTTCCCACAGGGCCGCGTGACCGACCACCGGATCAAGCACACGTCCCACGACCTCGAGGGCGTGCTGGCCGGTCGCCTCGACGAGTTCACCGAGGCGCTGGCGGCCGAAGAGAAGCGCCTGCGCCTCGAGGCGCAGGCCTCGGGCCAGGCCTGACGGCGCAGATGGCGGTCTCGACCAGCGCCGGCACCGTGCGTGAGGCGTTGTCCTCGGCGGCCGACGCGCTGGCCGCCGCCGGCGTGCCGGACGCGCGGCTCGACGCCGAGGTCCTGCTCGCCGCGGCGACCGGACGGCAGCGCGCTGCCCTGACCGCGGAGCTCCAGGCGCCTGTCGCGGCCGCCCACGCCCGGGCCTTCGGCGGCATGGTTCGGCGCCGGCTCCGGCGCGAGCCCGTCGCCTACATACTCGGGCGCCGCGGCTTCCGCCGGATCGAGCTGGCGGTCGACCGGCGCGTGCTCATTCCGCGGCCCGAGACGGAGCTCCTGGTCGAGCTGGCGGCTGAGCTCGAGCCTACGCGCGTCCTCGATGTCGGCACCGGGTCCGGCGCCGTCGCCCTCGCGATCGCCGACGAGCTGCCGCAGGCGACCGTGGCCGGCACCGACACCTCGGCGCCGGCCCTGGAAGTGGCGACCGCGAACGCGGCGCGGCTCGGCCTCTGCGGCCGCGCCTCCTTCGGAGCCGGGACCGTGCCGGGCGGGAAGTTCGACCTCACGGTCGCCAACCTTCCCTACGTCGCCGAGCGGGATTGGCCGGGTCTCCAGCCGGAGATCCGCGAGTGGGAGCCGCGCGAGGCGTTGCTCGCCGGCCCGGACGGGCTCGATGCCTTCCGCGAGGTCGTGCCGCTCCTGCGCTCCCCCGCAGTGGGCCTCGAGGTCGGGGCGGGGCAGGCAGACGCCGTCGCCGCCCTCCTCGAGGCGGCCGGCTACGGCCACATCGAGCTGCGTCGCGACCTAGCGGGGACCGAGCGGGTCGTGGTCGGACGGCGATGACGCAGGTCATCCGGATCGACCGTGAGGGCGAGCAGGCGGCCCGCGAGGAGCTCGAGGCCTGCATCCTCGCCGGCGGCGTCGCAATCTTCCCCGCCGACGGGCTCTACGGTCTCGCCGCCGACCCGGCCAGCCCGGCGGCGATCCGCCGCATCCACAAGCTGAAGGGACGCCCAGCTGGCAAGGCGTCGGCGGTCATGTACTTCGACCCGTTGGCGATGCGCGAGCTGATCGGCGCGCTCGGCCCGCGCAGCGCCGAAGCCGTCGCGGCGCTCCTGCCCGGGCCGGTCACTCTGGTGATAGCCAACCCAGAGGAGCGCTATCCGCTCGCCTGCGGCGACGACCCGCGGAAGCTCGGCGTCAGGCTGATCGAGGGAAGCCTCGCCGGCACCCGCTGCCCCGTCTTTCAGACCAGCGCCAACCTCTCCGGCGGTCCGCCGCCGGCCGAGTTCGGCGAGGTCGGCCTGTCGCTCGTGCGCTCGGTGGACCTCGCGATCGACGGCGGCAAGCTGACCGGAGAGCCGTCGACGGTGGTCGACATCAGCCGGCTCGACGAGGACGGCAGCTGGGAGGTCCTGCGGACCGGCGCGCTGCCGCGCGACCGGGTCGCGGCCGCGCTCGACGGCGGCTAGGCGGTCGCCGCGCCCGCCTCCTCGAAGCTGCCGTACAGCTCGAGCCGGGTCAACTTCTCCTCCTCGACCGTCGCCAGCAGCACGACCTCTTGGGTGAACTCCAGCCCGGTGGTGCGACCGCGGGCCATGAGCCGGCTCCTGATCGCGACCTGGTCGCCCAGCGAGCGCATCTCGCCCGGCTCGAGACGGACCTCGTCCATCGCCTCGTAGAAGCTGTTCCACCAGCGGCGGATTCCATCGTGGCCTCGGTAGGTGTCGGGCTCGGCCGCGAACTCGGACGGCGTACGCATCTCGAATTGCTCCGAGACCACCGGAAGTGTTGCCTCGACGCCCTTCTTCGCGAGCGTGTCGAACAGGCGCCGCATCAGGTCCAGATTGGCCGCGCTCACCGGTCGGAGCCTATCCCGGGCCGTTGCTAAGGTCGCCGCGATGCGGATCGCGATCGGATCTGACCACGCCGGCTTCGAGTTGAAGCAGCGCGTCGCGCCGCTGCTCGAGTCGGCGGGGCACGAGATCGTGGACGTCGGCACGGACAGCGACGAGTCAACCGACTACGCCCGCTACGCGGTGGCGGCCGCGCGGATGGTCGCCGGGGGCGAGGCCGAGCGAGCCGTCCTCGTCTGCGGGTCCGGCGTCGGCGTGTCGATCGTCGCCAACAAGGTCGACGGCGTCCGCGCCGTCAACGCCCACGACCCCGAGGAGGCGGAGATGAGCCGCCGCCACAACGACGCCAACGTCCTGACCCTGGCCGGCCGCCGGCTCGAGCCCGGCGCCGCCGGCCCGATCGTCGAGCGCTTCCTCGCAACCGACTTCGAGGGCGGCCGCCACGAGCGCCGGGTCGGCCAGATCGCCCAGGTCGAGAGGGGGGAGACGCCGTGACCGACCTGCCCGACGACTTCCAGTCGGCGCCGCTCGCCGAGGTCGATCCCCAGATCGCCGAGGTTCTCGAGCGCGAGCTGCACCGCCAGCAGGGGACGCTGGAGATGATCGCCTCGGAGAACTTCGTCCCCCAGGCCGTGCTCGAGGCGTCGGGGTCGGTCCTGACCAACAAGTACGCGGAGGGCTATCCGGGCAAGCGTTACTACGGCGGCTGCGAGGAGGTCGACGTCGCCGAGCAGCTCGCGATCGACCGCGCGAAGGAGCTGTTCGGCGCGGAGCACGCGAACGTCCAGCCGCACGCCGGCGCCCAGGCGAACAACGCCGTCTACATGGCGCTGCTCGAGCCCGGCGACAAGATCATGGGCCTGGCCCTCGACCACGGCGGTCACCTGACCCACGGGATGAAGCTCAACCTCTCGGGCAAGCTCTACGAGGTCGTCGCCTACCACGTCAGCCGCGACGACTACCGCGTCGACATGGAGGAGGTCGAACGCCTCGCCCACGAGCAGCGGCCGAAGCTGATCATCGCCGGCTGGTCTGCCTATCCCCGTCATCTCGACTTCGCCGCGTTCCGACAGGTCGCCGACGCGGTCGGGGCGAAGCTGATGGTCGACATGGCGCACTTCGCCGGCCTGGTCGCGGCGGGCGAGCACCCCAATCCCGTCGAACACGCCGATGTCGTCACGACGACGATCCACAAGACTTTGGCCGGCCCGCGCAGCGGCATGATCCTCTGCCGCGAGGATCTGGCGGCCGACATCAATCGCGCTGTCTTCCCGGGCACCCAGGGCGGCCCGCTGATGCACATCATCGCCGCCAAGGCGGTGGCGCTGGGCATCGCGCAGAGCGAGCCCTTCCGCGACCGCCAGCGCCGGACCGTCGCCAACGCCCGGGCCTTCGCCGAGGCGCTACAGGCGGGTGGGGTCGATGTGCTCACCGGCGGTACCGACGTCCACCTCGTCCTGGTCGACCTGACTGCGACCGGGCTCGACGGCAAGACCGCCGAGACGCGCCTCGAGCAGGTCGGAATCACGGTCAACCGCAACGCGATCCCGTTCGACGAGCGCCCGCCGATGAACCCGTCCGGCCTGCGGATCGGGACGCCGGCGCTGACAACCCGCGGCCTCGGCGAGGACGACATGGGGGAGATCGCCGACGTGATCTCGATCGCCCTCTCGGATCGTTTCGATTCCGAGCGGGACGGGCTCGGCGACCGCACGAGGGCGCTGATGGAGCGCTACCCGCTCTATCCGGAGCTTTCCGCGGCAGCGGTCTAACCAGCGTGGCGCCGGCTGCGATCGACTAGCCGGGCGGGGCGCCCTCGCGCTCGAGCAGGCCCGGCCGCCGCATCGCCTCCATCCAGACGCTGCTGCGGCCGCCGGCCCGTGCGCCCTCCTCGGGCAGGTGCTCGGCGATCCAGGCGGCCGCCGACGTGGGGATTTCGCCCCGGATCGGGACGATCCCCTGGTGGACTTCCTCTCCCAGTTCCTCGCCGGGAGCGGTCAGCACCTCGCTCATCGTCTCGCCCGGCCTGATCCCGAGCGACTCGATCTCGGGTTCGCCCGCGCGCCCCGCAGCGACCCAGATCCGCGAGGCGAGATCGCCGACGGAGAGTGCCGGCGGGCCGGCGGGGGTGGCGAGCAGGGCCCCGTCGGCGGCGAGCAGAGCTGCATGCGCCGCCATGCAGGCCGCGTGCCCCATCGTGATCCAGTACCGCAGCATCCCCGTGTCGGTGACGGTCAGCGGGATGCCGCCACGCGTCTGGCGCAGGAAGAGCTCGGAGGCGCTGCCGGCGCTGCCGAGCACGTTCACGAACCGAAGTGCGATCCGGTTGCCGCCTGCCTCAGACGCGAACGCCGTCAGTTGCTCCATGAATCGCTTCGTGCGCCCATAGAAGCTCGCGGCGAGCGCCGCCTTGTCTGTCGAGGCGACGACTACGCTGTCGACGCCGGCCGCCTCGGCAGCTCGCAGAACGTTCCAGCTTCCCTGGAGGTTCGTGTCGACGAACTCGTCGGGGAAGGACTCGGCCCAGTCGACGTGTTTGTAGGCGGCCAGGTGGAAGATGACGTCCGGCCGCTCCTCGGCGATCCGAGCCCGCAGGCGCTCCGAGTCGCGCAGGTCGCCCAGTACCTGCCGGGTGACCCCGTCGTCGCCGCGGCTGCGGCGGTCGGCCGCGAGCGACGGTTCGTGGGAGTCGAGGAGCACGACGCTATCCGGGCGGAAGCCCAGCAGGAAGCTCGCCAGCGCGCGGGCGATCGAGCCGCCGCCACCGGTGAGCAGAACGCGGCGGCCACCGAAAGCTTCCTGAAGCTCGAGCACGGACGGCACCGGATCGCGGAGGTCGACGACGCTCTGCCAGTCAAACGGCTCTCCGATGGGATGTGGCGTCGGCCGACGCCGCCGCGGCGGCGTCGGCGCCGAGAGCGCCCGGCTGATCTCGTCGTGAGCCCGTTTCATCTCCGGCGAGCGGGCGGGATCGGGTTCGTTGATCTCGGCGACGATGTAGGGGACGAGTTGTCCGAGGCGGTGGACGACGGGGTCGAGGTCGAGCTCACCGGCGCCGTATGGCAGGCCCTCGCCGAGCAGGCCATGCGCGTCGGATACATGGGCGACCTCCGCGGCCGGGCCCAGCTCCTCGACATAGCGCTCGAGCTCCAGCGGCTCTCCTGGAGCCACTCCGAAGAGGCCGGGATAGGCCGCCGCGAAGTTGTGGAAGAGAGCCGCGTGGGAGGTGTCGATCGTGAAGCCCAGGCGGGGCACCCTTTCGCGCCACTCGAGCAGATCCCGCCAGTGTCCGCCGGTCTGGGAGAGAAACACGCCCCCGGTTCGCATCCTCAAGATCGGCGGGACGTTCTCGATCAGCGGCTTGACGCCGCGTTCGAGGCAGGCCTCCGCATAGAAGGACAGGAAGGCTTCGCCCGCAGCCCGATCGAGCGGCCCGGCGGTCCGGAATTCGCCGGCGCCGAGCGGCACGAACGGGTGGATGGTGAGGACCGGCGAGCCGATCCCGCGGGCGAACTCCGCGCTTCGCTCGATGCCCGACCGCGCTTCCTCGTCGAGGCGGTCGATCCTGACGAAAGCGCCGCTCGGCCAGCTCACGGGAGCCTCGGCCGTCACCGCGAGGTCCGTGCCGGCGAGTCGATCGCGGCAGACCGCGATCGCCTGTCCCAACCGCTCGTCGTCGGCGATGTGGCCACCCCCCAGGCACAGCTCGAGGCCGCCGTAGGGGCCGCCGGCCAGCCGATCCTCGACCTGATCAGGCTCCGGCGCGGCTTTCAGCAGCGGGATGGTGGCGGAGCCATTCGACATACGAGCCGATTCCTTCCTCGAGCGGGCGCAGCGGAGAGCTTAGTGCCGGCCCCTGCGGCTCCGCCGAGTAGCTGTCGTTCTCACCGGCGGGCAGGTCGGTCGGCGGCGTTTGGATCACAGACGAGGACGCGGCGGCCTCGCGGACAAGCTCGGCCGCCGCGATCAGCGGCGTCTGGACACCGCTCGCAAACGTGAAGGTTCCGCCGGGCTCTCCCGCTGCCACCTCGTCGAGCGCTCGGACGACGTCGTCCACGTACACGAAGTCGCGGGTTCGCCCCGGGTCTCCGGGGATGACGATCGGCGCGCCCTCGATGGCCCGCGCCGCGAAACTCGCGATCGCTCCCGTCGCCCCCTCCCAGGCGACCTGGCCGGGGCCGAAGACCGACGTCAGCCGGACCACCGTGGCCGAGCCGGGGTAGCGCCGGCAGGCCTGCTCCCCCAGCCACTTTGAGAGGGCGTACGGATCGGGCAGAGGGTCGACGGCGGCCCGAACCGTCGACGGGTAGATCAGGCTGGCGCCGTGGCGACGGCAGCCCTCGAGGAGGTTCACGGTCGTCCCGCAGTTCTCGCGGACCGCGTTGGCCGGGTCGGCGCGGGCGTGGGCGGGGTCCGGGACCCCAGCGAAATGCAGAACTGCGTCCCGGTCCGCCACGAGATCCTGCGCGGCCGGGTCGCCGGCATCGACCCGGATGAGAGCCAGGTCGCGGGCGTGCGCTCGATCCGCGCCGCCCGGCCGTGCCACAGCGAGCACGTCGTGTCCCCGTTCGCCGAGCAGGGTCGCGGCTCGCCAGCCGAGGAAGCCCCCGGCGCCGGTGACCAGGAATCTCACTCGAAGTACCCGGAGAGCCGGTGGGCGTAATCGAACGGACTCGAGAACGTGCAGGCCGGCTCCCCGGCTGGCTCGCGCCCCTCGGCGAGAGCGGCGACCTGGGCCACGGTGACCGACTCGGCGACCACGTTGTCGGCCGACACGCCCCCGTCGCCGGAGGCCTCGAGCAGGATTCGAGTCGTGTCCTCGACGTGGACGACGCCGATCGTGGCGCGTCCGCCGTCGTCCAGTTGAAGTGGCTGTCCGGCGCTGGCGCGGCGGCGAAATTTGTCGACGACAGTCTGCGATTCGGGCCGCTCGTGTTCGACGGGGCTGGGGCCGTAGACGATCCCCAGTCGCATGAGAGCGAGGCCGAAGCCCGAACGGTCGGCGTAGAGCCGGAGCAGCAACTCGGCGTAGACCTTCGAGAGGTGGGCGAGGTCGCCCTGCGGGCCGTAGGGATGGCTTGGTCTCACCGCCCCGCGGGGCTCCGGGCCATACACATGCAGTGAACTTGCGAAGACGAGTTCCGCGCCCCCGGCAGCCGCGATGGATTCGGCCACCACGCGCGGTCCTATGAGGTTGGTCTCCTCCGTGTAGGCGGGATCGGAGAATGACAAGGGCCGGCTCGCCTGCGCGGCGAGAAGGTAGACCCGGTCCGGCGCCGCCTGGAGCAGGGGCTCGACCGAGCCGCGGTCGCGAATGTCCGCCGTCTCGATCCGGGCGCCCCTGCGCTCGAGCCGCTCGAGCTGCTCCCGGTTGGTCGCGAACCAGTTGTCGGCCAGGGTCACGTCGTCGCCGGCCGCGAGTGCCCGCTCGGCGAGCGCGGCGCCGATATAGCCCGCACCAAGCAGGAGATGCGAGGTCAGATGTTTGACTCCACAGCCGCGCCGGCGATCAAATGGTCCTGACCGAGGGTCCCGGCGGGATTGCGTTGCGGGTGTCGACGATCAGGCGAGCCGCCTTCCAATGAGGCTCGTCTAGGAACTGACGATGCGCTGTCAGGATCACCAGGCAGTCGGCATCGCGGACGGCCCCCGGGGACCAGTCGGCGCTGCGGTGCCGGAATCCGTCGAGCTCGAACTCCGGGACCCAGGGGTCGCAGTAGCTGACGTCGCCACCCCGGAGCAGGAGCTGGCGCATCACTTCGAGACTGGGCGATTCCCGGATGTCGTGGATGTCGGGCTTGTACGCCATCCCCAATAGCAGCAGCCGCGAGTCCCTGATCGGCCTGCCGACGTCGTTCAGCGCATCGGCGACCTTGCCGACTACGTAGTTCGGCATCTGCGCGTTGATCTCGTGGGCGGCGTCGATCAGCTGGGCCGAGTACCCGTACTCGCGCAGACGCCAGGAGAGGAAGTGGGGTACGACCGGGATGCAGTCCCCGCCCAGGCCAGGGCCCGGGTAATGCGGGAGGAATCCGAACGGCTTGGTGGCCGCCGCGTCGATCACCTCCCAGACCGAGATGTCCAGGCGGTCACACATCAGCGCCAGCTCGTTGGCCAGGGCGATGTTGACGGCGCGGAAGGTGTTCTCGTGGAGCTTCGCGGTCTCAGCGACCATCGGACTCGACACCGGCACGACCGGGTCGATGATCTGCCGGTACAGGAGCTCGGTCCGCTCGAGGCATCTCGGCGTCACCCCGGCGACGAGCTTCGGCGTGTTGCGGATCGCGTAGTGCTCGTTGCCCGGATCCACCCGTTCCGGCGCATAGCCCAAAAAGAAGTCCTCGCCCACCCGAAGGCCTGAGCGCTCGAGGATCGGCAGCACGATCTCCTCGGTCGTCCCCGGGTAGGTGGTCGACTGAAGGACGACCAGCTGGTCCGGCCGGAGGTGCTCGGCGACGGACTCCGCCGCCGCCACCACGTAGGAGATATCGGGTGTCCTCGTCTTCGAGAGGGGTGTTGGCACACAGATCGTCAGGGCGTCGAGATCGGCGACCGTCGAGTAGTCGCCGGCCGCGGTCAGGCGTCCCCCCGCGGCCGCGTAGCGGTCGGCTGAGACGTCGACCAGGTAGGACCTCCCCTCGCGTACCGCGCTGACCCGGTCACCGTCGAGGTCGATCCCGGAGACGCGAAAGCCCGCCTGCGCAAACTCGAGCGCAAGCGGAAGCCCGGCATAGCCGAGGCCGACGACCCCGACCGCGGCGTCGCGGCTCTCGATGCGCTGGTCGAACGTCGGCCGCGAAGACAAGAGACGCTCCATCGCGGGCCGATGGTAGATGATGGGTCCCCCGGTCCCGCCGCCTCGGAAGCGACATCCAGCGGGCGGTTCGCGGCTTTCTTCGCCCCCTGCAGCCCCCCGTAGAGGCGGCGGGCCGCGTCTCACCGTTGCTGTATAACCGCGCGCATGTCGTTCACGGAGACCGTGAGCGCCGTGGTTGAAGAGGGGGCGGTCGTCTGGGGGTTCATCTTCGCGGCTCTCATCGTGACCGTCCTGACTCCTCTCGTGGCGAGAATCGCGCCCCGGATCGGCGGGATCGACGACGCCAGCGACCGGCCCAGGGTCCACGTCGACCCGGTTCCGCGGATCGGCGGCCTCGCGATCGTCATCGGGATCCTCGGGCCCGCGTTGGTCCTGGTCGACCTCGGCGGCGCCGCCTGGGCGATCCTCGGCGGGACCGCGCTCGTCGCCGCGCTGGGATTGATCGATGACATCCACGGGCTGCGGCCGGCGACCAAGTTCGTCGGCGTCCTCTTGATCGCGTTGCTGCCGGTGGTCGGCGCAGACCTCACGTTCCGCCACATCACGCTGCCGCTGGTCGGCGAACACGACATCGGCTGGGCTGGTTATCCGCTGACGGTGCTCTGGATCGTCTTCCTCGCCAACCTGGTCAACCTGATTGACGGGATGGACGGCCTGGCGGCTGGGATTGTCACGATCGCGGCAGCGTCGTTCACCCTTCTGGCGGCCTCATTCGGCCGCTTCGAGACGGCAGCCCTGGCCGCGATCATCTGCGGCTCCACACTCGCCTTCCTCAGGTACAACTACCACCCGGCCAAGATCTTCATGGGCGACTGCGGCGCCCTCGCGCTTGGGTTCCTGCTGGCGACGGTTTCGGTCGACGGCGTACTGAAGACGGCGGCAACGATCGCGCTCGTGGCGCCACTGCTGGTCATCGCCGTGCCGATCCTCGACACGTCGTTCGTCGTGCTGAAGAGGCTCAAATACCGTCGGCCGGTCTGGGGAGCCGACCACAACCACTTCTACCACCGGTTCATGCGGATCGGGTTCTCCCAGCGCCGCACCGCCGCCTACCTTCACCTGTGGGCGGCCCTTCTCGCCGCCTACGCCCTGCTCCTGCGATTCATCCCCCCGCGACCCGGCGGCGAGGTCGACACAACGAATGCGCTGGTCGCCGCCGGCGCCGGCGTGCTCGTCCTGATCGCGTCAGCCTGGCTCGTCTACACGCTGGAGATCGTCAAAGCGCGCCATCTGAGCGCTATCGGCCTCGGGCGGTTCGCGCCCCCGGGTTACGGGACCGAGAGCGAAGAGGAGGAAGAGAAGGCGATCGAGCGGGCGCTCACCGGACAGGGCTCAGCCACGGCAGCGCCAGACGCAGAAGCTCCGCCGGATCTCGGCGAACCCTCCGGCGCCAGGTCTCGGGCGGTTTCTTGACGAGCTCGATCTGGCCCGGCTCCTCGAGGTACCGCAGCCGGCCGTCCCGCATCAGCATTTCGTCGATGGCTCCGAGGCGACCTTCGAAGACCGTGTAGGCGGGGGTCCCGAGGACCGCAGCCTCCCGGTTCATCGTCCCGCCGGCCGAGACCAACAGGTCGGCGTAGGCGACGAGACTCCGCCCGTCGACGGCGTGGCCGGGGACCGTCACCCTGGGCAGGCCGAGCGAGTCGATCGCCGCCGCCTGCTCGGAATTGCGCGCCATCACGACTGTCCGGACGTTGCCGGCCTCAGCCAGCCGGGCCAGCACGCGGGGCAGGAGCTGGCTCTCGGCCCCGCCTAGATACAGGGCGTAGGAGGGAGCGGTCCGGATCACGCAGAGCTCAGCCTTCGGATCGACGTCCAGTCGCTCGAGGACCGACGGGTCCGGCTCGAAGTCGTACATGTAGTACTCCTCCTTGAGGCCCGGGTAGGACACCAACTTATGCCGGGCGCCGTACCGCCCCAGCCGGTCGGGTGGGATCGCGTCCGGGGCCAGGACCCGCGAGGCCAGCCGGCAGTTGACGCCGTGCTGGAGCATTGCCCACTCGTAGTCGAGCATCGTCGTATTCGGAATGCGCAGGAGCCGGGCCGCCGGGGGGAGGTCGGTGGAGCCATGGGCGATTGAGCAATCGAATCCGCGCCGCCGCCCGAACCGCAGCATCTGGGGGATCCGGCCGGCGGCGGCCCTCGCCTTGCCGAGACGCCCGGCACCGCCGTGGCGGCCGATCGACGTGTACGAGTGGCCCCATTCGTCGAGCAGCTCGATCGTGTGGGAAAGCGGCCGGGCGGTCAGCGTGACCTCGTGGCCCTCGCGTTCCAGCACCTCGACGAGAGGCCGGAGAACCAGGACGTGCGCCGTGTTGGTGAAGTCCGCCCAGATCCGCATGGCGGCGCATCGTAGTGACCGCTTTTCCGGTCCCGCGAGGGGGTCACCCGAAAGAACGTTCGGATATAGTCGGCGGCGCCGTCAGCGCCTTGGCAAACACGCCGGGCGGGGCGGCAATTCGTCTCTCCGGTGCCGAAAGCGTCTGCAATTGCCAGGTCGTCGCCTTCCCGACTTCAATGACCGATCCGCGCCCGATCCGGACGGATGCGATCACGGCCGGAACGCTGCTGATCGCGGGGCTGGTCGCGGGCGGGGGCATCGGATTCGGCCTCGGCTCGCTGGTCGGCCTGGCCGGGCCACTCGGCCTGATCGGGTTGTTCGCGGGATTGATCGCGGGGTTCCTGTCTGTCCACGCTCGCTATAAGCGGCTCTGAGGGCGCCGAGGCGCAGCCGCGGGCGGCGGTCGCGGTTCGCTACGCCGACCTCGTTCTCCTGGCCGTGGCCCTACCGGCGTTCGTTCTGGCCGGCTGGCCGCGCCTCGGCTACGCGGTCGCGGCGGTTGCCTGGCTGATCCAGCGGCTTGCCCAGTACCTGGTCGAGCGCCACACGGTGACCGCGCTGCGAGCCGGCAACCGCCGCGGGGCATTCGGCGCCCTCGCCGCCACGACGCTCGGACGGGTCTGGTTCCTCGCCCTCGCGATCCTGCTCGTCGGCAAGCTCGGCGAGCGCGAGGACGGCCTCGCCGCGGCACTGCTCTGCGTCGCACTGGTCACGCTCTACCTCGGCGGCACGGCGATCGCCCGGCTGATCTCGCCGGAGGAGGGGCCCGGGTGAGCCGCCGGGCGAAGATCTGGCTCGCAGTCGGGCTCTACTTCGCGATCTTCATCGCGCTGCTGCTGATCTTCGGCAACGACGGCAAGAACGACGCGTTCAAGCCCCAGAACGAGTTCAAGCTGGAGCCCTGGGTCGAGCTGAAGCTGGGCCCGTTCGACTTCAGCATCACCAAGGCCGTGCTGTATCTCGTCCTGGCCAGCGCCGCGACGATCGCCGTGATGGTCTGGATCTCCCGCCGGATGGCGCAGAAGCCGAATCGCGTCCAGACCGCGATCGAGGTCGCCTACGACATGACCAGGAACAACATCACCGGCGGCAACCTCGACGGGAAGGCCGCGACGCGCTGGTTCCCGTTCCTGGCGACCCTCTTCTTCTTCATCTGGTTCTCGAACATGATCGGGTACCTGCCCCTGCCCACCAACACCGAGCACCCAATCGACATCTTCGGGGTCGAGGTGCCGGCCTTCGCGCTCTACGCGGCGACCGCCAACATCTCGATCCCGATCGTCCTCACCCTCGTCGTCTGGTTCAGCTACCACGTCGAGGGGATCAGGGCCAAGGGCCCGGTCGCCTACTTCAAGAGCTGGCTGCCCCCGGGGCTCGAGGACATGAACGTCGTCGGGCGCGCGGCGATCTTCGTGATCGAGGTGATCTCCCACTTCGTGCGGCTGATCTCGCTCTCCGTGCGGCTCTTCGCCAACATCCTCGCCGGTCACCTCCTGCTGCTGTTCATGGGGGGTGGGCTCGCGGTCCTGCTCGGCCTGGCCGCGCTCGGCGCCCTGACCTTCCCGATGGCGTTCGTCTTCTTCGTCTTCGAGGTCGGTCTGGTCGCCACCCTTCAGGCTTTTATCTTCTCGACCCTCACTGCCATCTACATCGGCGGCGCAGTCGCCGAGACGCACTGACCAAAAAGGAGCTCCGACAAATGGATTTCTTGATCCCGCTCGCCCAGGCCGCGCAAGGCGTGACCGACACGGGGGTCACCGACGCCGGCAAGTCGATTGCGCTCGGCATCGGTGCCGGGCTCGGCTCGATCGGCGCCGGCATCGGCGTCGGCTTCATCTTCGGTAAGGAGATCGAGTCGGTCGCGCGCCAGCCCGAGATGAAGGACGAGCTGCAGAGCATCCGCTGGCTCGGCTTCGCGCTGACCGAGGCGGTTGCCTTCTACACCTTCATCTTCGGCCTGATCGCCTTCTTCCTCTAGGCCTGTGGGGCCTCTCGGGGACATAGCCGGCTTCCTCGTCCTCGCCGCCGAGTCCGGCGGCGGCGGAGGTGACGGCGGGGAGAGCGGCGGCAGCTTCCTGGTCCAGCCCGGCCTCGGGCTGATGATCTGGACGCTGGCGATCTTCCTCTTCACGATGTGGGTGCTGAGCAAGGTCGCCTTCCCGCGGATCCAGGAGGCACTCGACCGCCGCGCCAACGCGATCCGCGCCAACATCGAGGCCTCCGAGCGCCAGCGCCAAGAGGCCGACGAGCTCCTCGCCGAGTACCGCGAGCGCCTCAAGGAGGCGCGCGAGCAGGCCGACGACATCGTCGCCCGCTCGCGCAAGGCGGCCGAGAACGCCGTCGCCGAGGCGACGGCGCAGGGGAAGACGAAGCGCGAGGAGCTGGTTGCGGCGGCGCGCAAGGACATCGAAGCCGAGACGCGGCGCTCGCTCGACCAGATCCGCCGCGAGGTCGCCGATCTGACCGTCGTTGCGACCGAGAAGGTCACGCGCAAGACGCTGACCGACGAGGATCACAAGCGTCTCGTCGAGGATGCGCTGGAGGAAGTGGACTTCGGCTCGCTCGCACCGGCGGAGGGCTCGAACGGGGAGAACGGATGAGGCGCCCGACATCCGACATCCGACATCCGCAGCCGACTTCGAAGCCGGATGACTGGCGACTGGCGACTGGCGACTGATGGAAGAGATCGCCCGCGTGTACGCCGAGGCGCTGTTCGACGTCGCCAAGGACAAGGGCGGGCTCGACGAGGTCCGCGAGGAGCTCGGGCAGTTCGCGGAGGCGATCGGCGAAGACCGCCAGCTCCAGATCTTCTTCTTCAGCCCTTACTTCTCTTCGAAGGAGAAGCAGGAAGGCCTCGAGAAGGCGGTGTCCGGCGCCAGCGAGGAGTTCGTCAACTTCCTCGAGCTCTTGACCGAGAAGCACCGGATGCCGCTGATCTTTCGGATCCGGCGCCAGTTCGACGAGATGTGGAAGCGCGAGCGCCGTAAGCTTGACGTGACCGTGACCAGCGCGGTCGAGCTCGATCCCGAGGTCGTGCGCGAGGTGGGGGACGCGATCGAGGAGCGGACCGGCCGCTCGGTCGAGCTGAGCAGCCGGGTCGACGAGGACATCCTCGGCGGCCTCGTCCTTCAGGTCGGCAACATGGTGCTCGACGCGAGCATCAGGAATCGGTTGGAGAAACTTCGAAAAAGCATCGCCAGGGCGGCCTAGGGCCGCGGCGGCAGAGGAGCAGAAAGAGCCAGATGGAGATCAAGCCAGACGAGATCGCAAGCATCCTCCGCCAGCGGATCGAGGGTATGGACGGCGACAGCGCCGACCTCTCGGAGGTGGGAACGGTCCTGTCGGTGGCCGACGGGATCGCCCGTATCCACGGGCTCGACAACTGCATGGCGCTCGAGATGCTCGAGCTCCCCCACGACGTCACCGGCCTCGCCCTCAACCTCGAAGCCGACAACGTCGGCGCCGTGCTGTTCGGTGAATGGGACCAGGTGGTCGAGGGCGACACGGTCAAGCGGACCGGCCGCCTGCTCGAGATCCCGGTCGGCGAGCAGCTTCTCGGCCGCATGGTCGACCCGCTCGGCCGCCCGCTCGACGACAAGGGTGAGATCAATGCCGAGGAGAGACGTCCCGCCGAGCACAAGGCCCCAGGCGTGGTCCATCGCCAGCCGGTCGTCGAGCCGGTCCAGACGGGCCTCAAGGCGATCGACGGGATGATCCCGATCGGCCGCGGCCAGCGTGAGCTGATCATCGGCGACCGCCAGACGGGGAAGACGGCGATCGCGCTGGACACGATCATCAACAACCGCGACAAGGACCTGATCTGCGTCTACGTCGCGATCGGCCAGCGGATGTCGACCGTGGTCCAGGTCAAGGAGGTCCTCGAGGAGCACGGCGCGATGGACAACACGATCATCGTCGCCGCGTCCGCCGACGAGGCGGCGCCGATCAAGTTCATCGCTCCCTACGCCGGCGCGGCGATGGCCGAGCACTTCCTCTACAACGGCAAGGCGGCGCTGTGCGTGTACGACGACCTGACCAAGCACGCTTACGCGTATCGCCAGATGTCGCTGCTGCTGCGACGGCCACCGGGTCGCGAGGCCTACCCGGGCGATGTCTTCTACCTGCACTCCCGCCTGCTCGAGCGCTCGGTGAAGCTGTCCGACGACCAGGGTGGCGGCTCGATGACGGCCCTGCCGATCATCGAGACGCAGGCGAACGACGTGTCGGCCTACATCCCGACCAACGTCATCTCGATCACCGACGGGCAGATCTTCCTCGAGTCGGACCTCTTCTACTCGGGTGTCCGGCCGGCGATCAACGTCGGTATCTCGGTCTCCCGGGTCGGCGGCAACGCACAGACCAAGGCGATGAAGAAGGTGGCCGGCAAGCTCCGGCTCGACCTCTCGCAGTTCCGCGACCTCGAGGCCTTCGCGCAGTTCGGATCGGAGCTCGACCCGGAGACCCAGAAGCAGCTCGCCCGGGGTGAGCGCCTGGTCGAGATGCTCAAGCAGAAGGAGCGCCAGCCGCTCGAGGTCGCCGATCAGGTCGCGTCGATCTACTCGGGCACCGGCGGCTACCTCGACCGGATCAAGGTCGACCGGGTGCAGGAGTTCCTGGCCCAGCTCATCGACCGCCTGCATTCCGAGCTCGGGGACCTGATGAAGGGCATCGACGAGTCCGGCGAGCTCTCCGAGGAGGACGAGAACCGGCTCGGTGAGGCGATCGGCGAGTTCGTCGACGACTTCGGTCCCGACTTCGACGAGGAGGGCCAGCCGCTCGAGGAGGGCGAATCCGACCGCGTTCATTCCGAGGAGGAGCGCGACAGGCCGGGCCGCACGTCCGGCGACGCCGACGAGTCCGAGGCGGCCAGCACGGCCGAGCAGGAGGACGGCGACGCGGGAGACCAGGCCGAGGGAGACGCGGCCGAGGACGCGGAGGACAAGGAGGCGGCCGCCGCCTAGCCCATGGCCACCCGTAAGGAAGTCAAGAACCGCATCGCCAGCGTCAAGAACATCAACAAGATCACGCGGGCGATGGAGATGGTGGCGGCGGCGCGGCTGCGCCGGGCCGAGCAGCGGATCGCCGCCCTGCGCCCCTACGCGCAGGCGATCCGCAAGATGACCCGGCGGGCGGCGGCGGAGGCGGGAGACGTCCCGCGCGTGCCGGTCCTCGAGGAGCGCGAGGAGGCGCGCCGCATCGGGATCCTGCTGGTCACCGGGGACCGCGGGCTGGCCGGGGCTTTCAACAGCAACATCATCCGCGAGGGCATGCGCCTCAAGCGCGAATTCCAGGGCGACGGATCCGATGTCGCATTCGCCGCGGTCGGCCGGCGCGGCGTCTCCGCTCTCACCTTCCGCAGCGAGGAGGTGATCGACTCATACGTGGGCTTCACCGACCGGCCCGGCTTCGCCAACGCGCGCGAGATCGGCGAGGCGCTGACCTCCGCCTACGTGGACGAGGAGCTCGACCGGGTCGAGCTGATCTACAACCGATACGTGTCGCCGATGACCCAGTACGTGCGGCGCCAGACGCTCTTGCCGCTCCAGCAGGCGGAGGTCTACGGCGAGGGTGTGCCCGAGCAGGAGGAGGAAGAGGAGGAGAGCGAGATCGAGCGCGCCCACTCGCGCGCGCTCTGGATCTATGAGCCCGAGCCCGAGGAGCTCCTCGCCCAGCTCATCCCGGAGTACGTGAACATCTCCGTCTACCGTGCCCTCCTCGAGTCCACGGCCTCCGAGCACGGGGCGCGGATGACGGCGATGCGGAGCGCGGCCGAGAACGCGGAGTCGATGATGGACGACCTGACACTCGAGATGAATCGCGTCCGGCAGGCGGAGATCACGCAGGAGATCCTCGAGGTGGTCTCGGGGGCGGAAGCACTTGGATAGACAGGAGTCGCCAGTCCCCAGTCGCCAGGACTGGATACGACTGGTGACCGGTGACTGGTGACTGGAGACTGACTGAATGGCTGAAACCAACGGAAACAGTTCGGGCAACGCCAACGTCGGCCGCGTCGAGCAGGTGACCGGCGTCGTCGTCGACGCCGTCTTCGCGGATGAGCTGCCGGAGATCTACTCCGCCGTCACGATCGAGATGACCGAGGGCGAGGGCGCCGGCGACGGCGACGGCAGCCGCACGCTGGTCTGCGAGGTCCAGCAGCACCTCGGTGACGACCGCGTGCGGACGGTCGCGATGGATGCGACCGACGGGCTCAAGCGTGGCGACGAGGTGGTCGACACCGGCGGTCCGATCACCGTCCCGGTCGGCCGCGACACGCTGGGCAGGATCTTCAACCTGCTCGGGGAGACGATCGACGAGGGGGAGCAGGTCGAGGGCGACGAGCGCTGGCCGATCCACCGCGCGGCGCCCGAGGTCGAGGATCTCACGCCCACCCAGGAGATCCTCGAGACCGGCATCAAGGTCGTCGACCTGCTTGCTCCTTATCCGAAGGGCGGCAAGGTCGGCCTGTTCGGCGGCGCCGGCGTCGGCAAGACGGTCCTCATCCAGGAGCTGATCCGGACGATCGCCGAGGAGCACGAGGGGCTGTCTGCCTTCTGTGGCGTCGGTGAGCGCTCGCGCGAGGGAAACGACCTCTGGCTTGAGATGAAGGAGTCCGGCGTCATCGACAAGACGATGCTCGTCTTCGGCCAGATGAACGAGCCGCCGGGCGCCCGCCTGCGCGTCGCGCTTTCGGGCCTGACGATGGCGGAGTACTTCCGTGAGTCGGGCGGCCAGGACGTCCTGCTGTTCATCGACAACATCTTCCGATTCGTGCAGGCGGGCTCCGAGGTGTCGGCGCTGCTCGGCCGGATGCCGTCAGCGGTCGGCTACCAGCCGACGCTGGAGACCGAGATGGGCCAGCTCCAGGAGCGGATCACCTCGACGGACCGCGGCTCGGTCACCTCGGTGCAGGCGATCTACGTGCCGGCCGACGACCTCACCGACCCCGCGCCGGCCTCGGTGTTCGCGCACCTGAACGCGACGACGGTGCTGTCGCGGGCGATCTCGGAGAAGGGCATCTACCCGGCGGTCGACCCGCTCGACTCGACCTCGACGATCCTCAAGCCCGAGATCCTCGGCGAGGAGCACTACAACACGGCGACGGAGGTCCAGCGGGTCCTCCAGCGCTACCGCGAACTGCAGGACATCATCGCGATCCTCGGGATCGAGGAGCTGTCGGACGAGGACCGCCAGGTCGTGTCGAGGGCGCGGAAGATCGAGCGCTTCCTGTCCCAGCCCTTCTTCGTCGCCGAGGCCTTCACCGGTCGCTCGGGCGAGTACGTGCCCGTCGCCGAGACGGTCCGCGGCTTCCGCGAGATCCTCGACGGCGAGCACGACGACCTCCCCGAGAGCGCCTTCTACATGAAGGGCTCGATCGACCAGGTCGTCGAGGACGCGCGGGGCGGCGGCGCCAAGGGTTCCGCCGACTCCGATGACGACGACTCGGAGTCGGATGACGGCGACACCTCCGAGGGCACGTCGGAGGGCACTTCCGAAGATACGTCGGAGGGCACTTCCGAAGGGACCTCGGAGGGCACCTCCGAGGGGACGTCCGACGACGACGACGGGGACGACGGGGACGACGACACGTCGGAGGGCACTTCGGAGGACGGCGACGCCGAGTCCGGCGAAGCCAAGGAGTAGGCCTTGGCGACGGGGGAGACGTTCCCGGTCGAGGTCCTCACTCCCGAGGGCGAGGTGTTCAGCGGCGAGGTGGTCCAGGTTTCGACCCGGACGATGGTCGGGGAGATCGGCATCCAGGCGAACCACGCGCCGGTACTCGCGGCCCTGAAGCCGACCGAGCTGCGGCTTCACGTCTCGGAGTCCGACGTCGAGAGCTGGGCGCAGGCCCACGGGATGATGCAGGTCTTCGGCAACCGCGCCCAGCTCCTCGTCGAGGAAGCGATACGGCCGGACGAGCTCGATGCAGATGCGTTGCGCCGGGAGCTCGAGGACGCCGAGCAGCGCCTTCAGGAATGCGAGGAGGGGAGCGCGGCCGAGAAGCGGGCCGAGAAGGACCGCGAGCGGGTCGAGAAGTTCCTCGAGATCGCGGGCGCGAGCTGAGCCCCGCCCGTCCTCGCGGCCGAAACACGCCTGGCTAGTCTGGCCGGCGTGGAGCAGCTCGTCGCACTCGCCGGGAGGCTGATCTCCTACGACACCTCCGAGAAGGAGGCGATGCACGAGGCCGCGGGTTTCCTGCGGGGATGGCTCGAAGCGCGCGGCTTCGAGGCGGTCGAGGAGGGCGTTCGCGAGCTGCCGGTGATCAAGGCGGAGCGGGGCCCGGAGGAGGCGCCGACCGTCGTCTTGCACGGCCACCTCGACGTCGTTCCGGGACACCCCGAGCAGTTCGAGGCGCGGGTGGAGGGGGATCGCCTGATCGGCCGCGGTGCCTACGACATGAAGGGGGCGCTGGCGGCGATGCTCGTCGCCTTCTGCGAGGCGCCGGCCGACGACGTCCGGCTGCGCCTGGGCATCGTCTCCGACGAGGAATCCGAGGAGGAGGTGGATCGCGGGTCCGACCACCTCGTCGAGTCCGGCTTCACCGGCGACTTCGCGATCACCGGCGAGCCGACCGACCTCCACATCGGCATCCAGGCGAAGGGTGTCCTGGCCGTGCGGCTGGCGGTCAACGGCAAGGCGGCACACGGCGCGACGCCGTGGCTGGGGGACAACGCCGTGCTGAAGGCGATCGACGTGTTCCGGAGAATCCAGTCGTTACCGTTTGCCAGCGAGAGCTCCGAGCTGTTCGACCGCCCGTCAATCAACCTCGGCAGGATCCTCGGCGGCGACGCTCTCAACAAGGTGCCCGACCGTTGCGTGATCGACGTAGACATCCGCTACCTGCCCACCCAGGACACGGCCGCGATCCTCGAGCAGATCGTCGGGCTCCCGGACGTCGATCTGGTGGCGACCTTCACACGGCCCCCGGCGGTCGTGGATCCGGACTCGGTCTTCGTGCAGGCCCTGCGCTCGGCCGCCTCGCCTCACCACGGACAGCAGCTTCACAGTGTCGGCCGGGACGGCGCCTCGGATGCGGTGTCGTTCCTGAGGGCGGGCATACCCGCGGTCGAGTTCGGCCCGTCCGGCGCCGGCCACCACGGCCCGGAGGAGTGGGTCTCGGTTTCCTCGCTGGAGCGCTATCGCTCCGCCCTGACGGGCTTCCTCGCGGAGCTGCCTCGCCACCTGGAGCGCTGAGTTGACGTCGCCCGAGTCGGACGACCGCCGTGCCGGCGGCGGGGACGACGTCCCCGAGCTCGACCCCCAGTTCGCGGAGGCGTTGCGGGAGGCGGCGGGAAAGCCGGCCGGCAAGGCTTCGCCGGAGGAATCCGCTGGGGACCCGGGCGAGACCGTCGAGTACGCACCCGGTGAGGCCCCCGACGGGCAGCCGACGGACCCCGAGCCTGGTCCCGAACCGGAACCGGAGCCGGACCCTGGACCGGAGCGGGACCCGGACCCTGGACCGGAGACGGACCCCGAAGAAGATCAGGGGGAGCCGGAGTCCGAGGAGGAGGAGGCTCGCCACCCCGAGCAGCAGCAGGCCGAGCCGACCCTGATCAGCCACCGCGGGCGGGCCGAGGCGCGCGCGGCGATCGCGTCGGCGGCCCGCAGCGGCGAGCCCTGGGCCCCGGTCCGCCCCCCGCTGTCAGGGGACCCCGAGCCGGCGCCCAGGCGCAAGCGGCTCTGGCTGCGGTTCGTCCTCGGCGGGTTCCTGATCGTCGGCGCGTTCGCCGCCGCCACCGCCACCGCCGGGATCCTCGAGGTGGTGAAGATCACCGATGACATCCAGCCCATCGAGGGCATCCAGGAGCAGCTCGCCGAAGTCGATGGCGGCGCCGCGCAGACGTTCCTGATCCTCGGCTCGGACCGCCGCGCCTCAAGCGGCAGCGACGACCGGGGACGCTCCGACACCACGATCCTCCTCCGGATCGATCCCGACCGCAACATCATCGCCATGCTCAACATCCCCCGCGACCTCAAGGTCGACATACCGGACTACGGAACCGGCAAGTTCAACGAGGCGTACGCCTACGGCGGCCCGAAGCTGACCCTTCGGACGATCAAACGGCTCACTCGGGGGATGGGCGTGCAGATCAACCACCTCGTCAACGTCGACTTCCTCGGCTTCGCCCAGGCGATCAACGCTCTCGACTGCGTCTACATCGACGTCGACCGGCGCTACTACCACTCGAACGCGGGACTGCCGGTGGAGCTCCAGTACGACGAGATCAACCTCCAACCCGGCTATCAGCGGCTCTGCGGCGAGGACGCGCTCGACTACGCCCGCTACCGCCACACCGACACCGACCTGGTCCGCGCCGCCCGCCAGCAGGACTTCCTCCGCGAGGCGCGCCAGCGAGTGCCGGCGACCCGCCTGTTCACCGACCGCGACGAGCTCGTCGACATCTTCACCGAGCACACGCAGTCCGACATCACCAGCTGGCAGACGATGGTCGAGGTGCTGAGGCTCCTGATCGAGGCTCGGGGCGCCCCGATCCGAGAGATCCGCTTCCCGGCCCGGCTCGGACCGAGCTACGTGTACGCGACGCGGGCGGAAATCAAGCCGGCGATCGAGCAGTTCCTCGGGTTCGAGGTCCAGGGCGGGCCGCGTGGGTCGCTCGACGAGGTGAACGCCGACGACGCCGGCAATGAGGACTCGACCGAGCCGAAGCGCAGGCCCAAGCGGCAGCAGGGCGGCAGCTCCGATGCGCCCGAGTCCGACGGCTTGGTGGACGCCCACGAGTTCAGCCGCCAGATGGCCGGCAAGATCACTCGAAGGGTCGGAGGCGACTTCCCGGTCTTCTATCCGCGCCGCCTGCCGTCCGGGACGATCTACGACCAGGTGCCGCGGGTCTACCACCTGAACGACACCTCGGGGAACGCGCACGGGGCCTACAAGATCGTCCTCACCGTCAACCTCCCGGACGGCACCCACTACTTCGGCGTGGAGGGGATCCGCGACTGGGGCGATCCGCCGATTCTCAAGAACCCCAGCGAGACCAGGGACATCGATGGCCGTGATTACGACATCTACGTCACCGGCGACCGCATCCGGCTGGTCGCCTGGGAGGAGGACGGAAACTCCTACTGGGTCTCGAACAGCCTGCTCCGCACCCTGACCAACGACCAGATGATCGGGATGGCCAAGGCGATGGGCGAGATCACACCGACGCCGAAGCCGGGTCGCGCGAAACGGAAGCGATGAGCGAGCCCAGCGAGATCGGGGTCGTCGGCGTCGGTTGGGTCGGGCTGGTCACCGCCGCCTGCTTCGCCGAGCTCGGCCATGACGTCACCGCCCGCGACATCGTCCCCGAGAAGGTCGACGCGCTGACGCGCGGCGAGGTCGGCATTCACGAGCCCGGGCTCGCCGAGCTGGTGAACCGCAACGCCGAGCGCCTGAACTTCACCGCCTCCATGGAGGACCTGCTCGATCGGGCGAAGCTGCTCTTCGTCTGCGTCGACACGCCGCCGACCTATTCGGGCGACGCCGACCTGGGCCGGGTCCGCTCGGTGGTCGCAGACCTCCAGCGCGGCGGTGACCACATCCTGGTGATGAAGAGCACGGTGCCCGCCGGCACCGGCGCCGCGGTCAGGCGCGAGCTGCCCGGCGTGCCCTACGTGTCCTGCCCCGAGTTCCTCAAGGAGGGCTCCGCCGTCGAGGACTTCCTGCATCCGGACCGAGTCGTCGTCGGAGCCGAGCCCGAGGACGCCGCCGCGGCCCGGGCGGTCGCCGACCTCTACGAGCCGCTCGGCGGTGAGATCGTCCAGACCGACGTCGCCAGCGCCGAGATGATCAAGCTGGCCTCCAACGCCTTTCTGGCGACCAAGATCTCCTTCATCAACGAGATCGCCAACGTCTGCGAGGAGGTGGGGGCCGACGTGAGCGAGGTCTCACGCGGCATGGGCCTCGACCGGCGGATCGGCCCGAGCTTCCTCCGGGCCGGGATCGGCTACGGGGGAAGCTGCTTTCCGAAAGACGTCTCAGCGCTGAAGATGCTTGCCGGGAACACCGGCTACCACTTCCAGCTCCTCAACGCGGTGATCGAGGTGAACGAGCTTCAGAAGCGGCGGGTCGTCGGGAAGCTGCAGAAGCACCTCGGGTCGCTGCTGGGCAAGCGGATCGCGCTGCTCGGGCTCGCCTTCAAACCGCATACCGATGACATGCGCGAGGCCTCGAGCCTCGTCCTGGCGGCCCGCCTCCAGGGTGAGGGCGCCGAGGTCGTCGCCTATGACCCGGTCGCCGAGCCGCGGGCCCGCGAGATGCTGGCGTCTGTGGACCTGGTCGATTCAGCCACCGCCGCCCTGGAGGACGCCGACGCCGCAGTTCTGGTCACCGAATGGCCGGAATTCTCCGAGCTCGACTGGCCGGCCGCGGCGGGGCGGATGTCCCGGCCGCTCCTGATCGACGGGCGGAACTTCCTCGACCCGGACACGATGCGCCGGGCGGGGTTCACCTATGAGGGCATCGGAAGGGTCGCGACCGAGCTGCCGGCACCTGCCTTCGAAGCAGGCGAGCCCGAGCTCTAGATGCAGGCTGTCGTCCTGGTCGGCGGGCAGGGAACGCGGCTGCGTCCGCTGACCGCGGACATCCCGAAGCCGGTCGTTCCCCTCGTCGACCGGCCGTTCATCTCCTACCTGATCGAGTGGCTGGACGGCCACGGAGTCGACGAAGTCGTGCTCGCCTGCGGCTTCCTGCCGGACGCGCTCCGCGACGTCTTGGGCGAGGGCGAGCCCGGGGGTCCGCGCCTCACCTGGGTGGTCGAGCCCGAGCCGCGGGGCACCGCCGGCGCCATCAAGCACGCCGAGCCTCACCTACGGGACCGCTTCCTCGCCCTGAACGGCGACGTCCTCAGCGACCTCGACCTGACCTCGCTGATCCGCTTCCACGAGGAGTCGGGCGCCCTCGCGACCCTCGGCCTTCACCCGGTCGAGGAGCCCGGCTCCTACGGGCTCGTGAGGCGTGAGCTCGGGGGCGAGGTCACCGAGTTCGTCGAGAAGCCGGACGAGCGCTCGAGCGTGGCCACGGGAGAGGTCAACGCCGGGACCTATGTCCTCGAGCGCGAGGTCCTCGACCGGGTCCCTCCGGGCCGCTCCGTCTCGATCGAGCGGGAGCTCTTCCCGCGGATGGCAGGTAGTGGCCTCTACGGCTTGCGCCTGGAGGGCTACTGGATGGACATCGGTACCCCCGACCGCTACCTCCAGGCGACCTGGGACATCCTCGAGGGGCGGGTCCGCACGCGAGTCGAGCCGCACCCCGATGCCGTCCTCGTCGCACCGGGCGCCGAGGTGGATCCCGGAGCGACGGTGGGCCCGCGAGCGGTCGTGTCAGCCGGATCGAAGGTCGCCGACGGAGCCGAGATCACGGGGTCGGTCCTGCTCGACGGCTGCCGGGTAGGGCAGGGGGCCACTGTCCGCGGGTCGATCCTCTCGCCGGGCGTCCTCGTCGCCCCGGGGGCGGAGGTCGCCGGCGCCACCGTTGGAAGCGACGAAAGGGTGGCGGCCTGATGCTCGAGGACGTGCTCGCGATTCCCGACCACCTGCGCGACGCGCTCTTCCGTGTCGAGTCGGCGCGCCTCGAGCCGCGCGAGGCGGCCGGGGTGCTCGTCTGCGGGATGGGCGGTTCCGCCGTCGGCGGTGACCTCGCAGCGGCGGCGCTCGGGACCCGCTGCACGAAGCCGATCCTGACCGTCCGCGGCTACGAGCTGCCGGTCTGGGCGACCCCCGACCACACGGTTCTCTGCTCGAGCTACTCGGGCAACACCGAGGAGACGATCGCCTGCTTCGAGGGCGCCGGCGCCCTCGGCGCCAGGCGGGTGGCCTGCACTACTGGGGGCGAGTTGGCCGAGCGGGCCCGCGAGGCGGGGGTACCGGTCGTCGGGCTGCCGGGGATCCTCCAGCCACGCGCCGCCGTCGCCTACATGGTCGTGGTCGCCGCCGAGGTAGCGGCCCTTGCCGGCGCCGCGCCGCGGATCCACACGGAGATCGATGGCGCCGCCGCACACCTCGAGCGCTCCCGGCAGGCCCTCCGCGGGCGCGCCGAGCAGGTCGCGGAGGAGCTGCACGGCTCGATCCCGGTGATCTACGGCGCCGACCTGACCATCCCGGTCGCCCGCCGCTGGAAGACGCAGGTCAACGAGAACGCGAAGTCCCCCGCCTTCGCCTCCGACCTTCCCGAGGCCGACCACAACGAGATCGAGGGTTGGTCGGGAGCCGGCGGCGCGCCGCTCTCCGCTGTCTTCCTCGCCGACGCCGACCAGCACCCTCGCGAGCGCCGGCGGATCGAGCTCACTGCCCGGCTTGCAGGCCAGACGGCGGCGGCCGTCGCCGAGGTGGAGACCGAGGGCGAGACCCGGTCCCAGCGCCAGCTCTGGGCCGTCATGCTCGGCGACCTCGTCTCGGTCGCCCTGGCCGAGCGGCGGGGTATCGACCCCGACCCGGTCACGGTCCTCGAACGGCTCAAGCAGGACCTCGGCAGGGCTTGAGCGGGCTCCCGGCGGTCCGCCCCGGAGGCAGGCCGCCACTATCCTCCGGGCCTGATTCGACCGGAAAGGACTTGATGGCAACCGCCGCCTCCAACTACGACATCGCCGACCTCGCCCTGGCCGACGCCGGCCAGAAGCGGATCGAGTGGGCTGACCGGCAGATGCCCGTGCTCGCCCAGATCCGCGAGCGGTTCGAGCGTGAGAAGCCGCTCGAGGGCATCCGCATGGCCTGTTGCCTCCACGTGACGACCGAGACCGCGAATCTGGTCAGGACGCTGATGGCGGGCGGAGCCGACGTCGCCCTCTGCGCCTCGAACCCGCTCTCGACCCAGGACGAGACCGCTGCCGCGCTCGTCGACCGCTACGGCGCCGAGGTCCACGCGATCAACGGCGAGGACAACGACACCTACTACCGCCACATCTACGCGGCGGTCGACAAGCATCCCCACGTCACGATGGATGACGGAGCCGACGTGATCTCGGTTCTTCACGGCGAGCGACCCGAGCAGCTCTCCGAGGTCTACGGCGGTACCGAGGAGACGACCACCGGGGTGATCCGGCTGCAGGCGCTGGAGGCCGAGGGCAGGCTCGGCTTCCCGATCATCGCCGTCAATGAGGCCCAGACGAAGCACTTCTTCGACAACCGCTACGGCACCGGCCAGTCGACGCTCGACGGCGTGATCCGGGCGACGAACGTCCTGATCGCCGGCCTGCGGGTCGTCGTCATCGGCTACGGGTGGTGCGGCAAGGGCGTCGCGATGCGCGCCAAGGGCCACGGCGCCCACGTGATCGTCTGCGAGGTCGATCCACTGCGCGCCCTCGAGGCCGTCCATGACGGCTTCGACGTCATGCCCGGCGCCGAGGCTGCGAAGGAGGGCGACATCTTCATCTCGGTGACGGGCAACCGCGACGCGGTGGCCAGGGAGATGTTCGAGGTGATGAAGAGCGGCGCGATCGTCTGTAACTCGGGCCACTTCGACGTCGAGATCAACAAGGGCGACCTCGACGAGCTGACGGAGTCCACCTACGAGGCCCGTCCGCTGGTGGCGGGGCACCGCCTGAAGGACGGCCGCGAGATCTTCCTGCTCGCGGATGGCCGCCTGGTCAACCTCGCCAGCGCCGAGGGCCACCCGGCCGCGGTGATGGACATGAGCTTCGCCAACCAGGCGCTGGCGGCCGAGTACATGGTGCAGAACCACGAGACCCTCGAGACCAAGGTGCACGTCGTGCCGGCCGAGATCGACCGCGAGATCGCCCGCCTGAAGCTCGAGTCGAAGGGCATCCGGATCGACGAGCTGTCGGACCTGCAGTCGAAGTACCTGGCGAGCTGGGACCAGGGGACGTGAGCCCCTGCTCGGGGCGCGAGCGACGAACTCGATGAGGGCGATGATCCTCGCCGCCGGGCTGGGGACCCGGCTGCGGCCGATCACGTTCCAGATGCCGAAGCCGATGGTGCCGGTCCTGGGGCGCCCTGTGATGGAGCACATCGGGCGTCTCCTGGCCGGCCACGGATTCCGCGAGGTCGTCGCGAACATCCACTGGTTCCCCGACCTGATCCGCGAGCACTTCGGCGACGGGTCCGACGTCGGGCTCGAGCTGAGCTACAGCCAGGAGGAGTCGCTGCTCGGTACCGCCGGCGGGGTTCGTGAGGTAGCCCACTTCCTCGGCGCCTCTTTCCTGGTGATCTCCGGCGACGCCCTCACCGACGCAGACCTCGCGCGGATGCGTGACTTCCACGCCTCCCACGACGGCGTCGCGACCCTGGCGACGAAGCGGGTCGCGGACACCAGCCAGTTCGGGGTCGTGATCACCGGCTCAGACGGGCGGATCCAGGGCTTCCAGGAGAAGCCGGACCCCGACGAAGCGCTCTCCGACCTCGCCAACTGCGGCATCTACATGTTCGAGGCCGAGATCTTCGACTTCTTCCCCGCCGGCGGTGCCAGCGAAGCCGCCGGCCCCGACGACCCTCCCGGCTTCGCCGACTGGGCGATGGACGTGTTCCCGGCGCTGCTCGAGAGCGACGTGCCGTTCTACTCGCATGAGATCGACGAGTACTGGAACGACATCGGGAACCTCGAGGAGCTCCACGCCGGCAACGTCGACGCCCTCACGGGGGCGGTCCGGGTGGACCCGGGGGTACCGGAGGTCTCGCCTGGCGTCCGCGCCGGTGAGGGGACCGACCTGGATGGCGCCGAGGTCGAGCCCCCGGTCCTGTTCGGGCCCGGCGTCGAGCTCGGGGAGGGAGTCTCGGTGACCGGGCCCGTCGTGGTCGGCGAGGGATCGCGGATCGGTGCGGGTGCCCGCCTGCGCGACGTCGTCGTCCTGCCCGGCGTCACCCTCGCCGACGGGACCGTCGCCGCCGGCGGCATTCTCGGCACCCGCTCGTAGCGCAGCGGTCACGTTCCCAACTCCCGCGTTCGCCGGCGACTGCGAGCCTCGCCCCGTGCGGCTGGCGTCGCTCCTGGTCCCGCCCGCCTGCCTCGCCTGCCGGCGAGGCAGGGCGCGCGGAGCCCTCTGCGCCGCCTGTGAGGCGGAGCTGCGCCGCGGCGGACCACTGCTGGGCTCGCCCCCGCCCGGTCTCTCCGCGATGGTGTCGGCGGCTCGGAACGACGCCGTGGCACGGGCCGTGGTCGTCGCGCTCAAGTACCGGCGCCTGCTGCCCGCGGCCGAGGCGATGGCGATCCGGATCGCGGCGGTTGCGCCACGGCCTCTGCTCGATGCCTCCCTGGTCCCGGTGCCAGCCTCGCCGCTGCGCCTGCGCCTGCGCGGCTTCGACCCGGCGGCGGAGCTGGCCCTGGCGCTGGGACGGATCGTCGGCCGGCCGCCGGAGTTCTGCCTGTCCCGCCGCGGTGGTGGGCGGCAGGTCGGGCGGGGACGAAAAGAGCGGCTGACCAGGCCACCCTCGATCGGCGTCGTAGCGCCGCCGCCCCCGGTGGCCCTGCTGGTCGACGACGTGATGACGACGGGCGCAACCCTCGCGGCGTGCGCGAGGGCGCTGCGCCGGGCGGGGACCGGGGAGGTGCGAGGGGTGACCTTCGCCCGTGAGGTCTGACGGCGTACGGCTTGCCGTCGGTGGTTCCGCGGCGTAGGATCCGTTCCCTCATCCGCCACACAGGAGGGACCGTGCGCATCGAGATTCGCGGCCGCAACGTCGACGTAACGGACCAGTTGCGAGAGCACGTGTTCAGGCGGTTCAGGCGGGTCGGGAAGCAGGTCTCCGACCTCGCCACCCTGGAGCTCGAGCTGATCGAGGAGCGCAACCCTGCGATCCCGGAGCCGATGATCGCCGAGGCGACGCTCCATCTGAAGGGCGTGACCCTGCGGGCTCGCGAGGCGTCGCCGGACATGGCCCACAGCATCCACGAGCTGTCCGAGGACATCCGGCGCCAGGTCAAGCGCCACCGCGACAAGCGCCGGAAGCGGCGGCAGACCCGCAAGCTGGCCGCCCGCCTGCGCGGCCGCGCGGCGTAGCCCTGACTGCGCAGGAGAGGGCATCCAAGGGAAGCCCGAATCCCCTTCCTTCGCCGCTCAGGGTGCCGCGCTGGGGCGGCGGCTAACCTAGGCATATGCCTGTCGGGGAAGTCGTAACCCGCGCCCTGCGCATGGGCGAGGGGCGCAAGTTCAAGACCTACGAGAAGCGCGTCGCGGCGATCAACCGGATCGAGCCGGAGATGGAGCTGCTCGAGGATGAGGAGCTCCGCGCCGAGGCCGACCGGCTGCGTGAGCGGGCCCGCGAGGGCGAGTCGCTCGAGGACCTGCTGCCGGAAGCCTTCGCCCTGACGCGGGAGTCGGCCCGCCGCGCGCTCAGCCAGCGCCACTACGACGTCCAGCTGATCGGCGGCATGGTCCTCAACGACGGCTCGATCGCCGAGATGAAGACCGGTGAGGGAAAGACGCTGACGGCGACCCTCGCGGTCTTCCTCAACACGCTCGCCGGCGACAGCGTGCATGTCGTTACCGTCAACGACTACCTCGCGCGTCGCGACGCCGAGTGGATGAAACCGGTCTACGACGGGCTCGGGGTGTCGGTCGCCGCGATCCAGGATTCCGACGACCCCGCGGCACGGCGCGAGAAGTACGCGGCCGACGTCGTCTACGGCACGAACTCGGAGTTCGGTTTCGACTACCTCCGCGACAACATGGCTGGATCGCTGGAGACGACCGTCCAGCGCGGCCACCCGTTCGCGATCGTCGACGAGGTCGACAACATCCTGATCGACGAGGCGCGGACGCCCCTGATCATCTCCGGCGCACCCGAGCAGGCGGCCCAGACCTATTACACGTTCGCCCGTCTCGCCAAGCAGCTCGAGGGCGTCCCGGCGAAGACGAAGCTGAAGGCGCTCGGCGAGAGCAAGGACACCTCCGAGGCGGAATACGACTACGAGTACGACGAGAAGCACAAGACGGTCGCGCCGACCGAGCGCGGCGTGCAGAAGGCGGAGCGTTTCCTCGGCGTCGACAACCTCTACCTGTCCGAGCACGGTTCGCTGGTCAACCACCTGATCCAGTCGCTGAAGGCGGAGTCGCTCTACAAGAAGGACAAGGAATACGCCGTCATCGACGGGCAGGTGATGATCATCGACGAGTTCACCGGCCGGATCCTCGAGGGGCGACGCTGGTCGGAGGGCCTGCACCAGGCGATCGAGGCCAAGGAGGGCGTCGCGATCCGCGAGGAGAATCAGACCCTCGCGACGATCACGCTCCAGAACTACTTCCGCCTCTACGACAAGCTCGCCGGCATGACCGGGACGGCGCTGACCGAGGCCACCGAGTTCATGAAGATCTACAAGGTCCCGGTGGTCGAGATCCCGACCAACCGTCCGATGGTCCGGGCCGACCACAACGACCAGATCTTCAAGACCAAGGACGGCAAGTGGAAGGCCGTCATCGACGAGCTCGCCGAGCGCAACGACAGGGGCCAGCCGATCCTCGTCGGCACCGTGTCGGTCGAGGTGTCGGAGATGATCTCCGCTGAGCTCAAGCGGCGCGGCATCGACCACGTCGTCCTCAACGCGAAGCCGGAGCACGCCCAGCGCGAGGGCGAGACGATCGCCCAGGCCGGACGCAAGGGCGCGGTCACGATCGCCACCAACATGGCGGGCCGGGGAGTGGACATCAAGCTCGGCGGCGACCCGGAGGGGATGGCGCGGATCGAGCTGGCGAAGCGTGGCATCAAGTCCGGTGACGAGGGCTTCGAGGAAGCGCTGACCGAGCAGGCGGCCGGGCTGAAGGCCCAGACCGAGGCCGAGGCCGAGGAGGTGCGCGAGCTGGGCGGTCTCTTCATCTGCGGCACCGAGCGGCACGAGTCGCGGCGCATCGACAACCAGCTGCGTGGTCGCGCCGGCCGCCAGGGCGACCCGGGCGAGTCGCGCTTCTTCCTCTCCGCCGAGGACGACGTCATCCGCCTGTTCGCGGGCGACCGCATCTACCGCATCCTCGACCGGCTCGGGCCGATCGACGAGGAGGGCGGCGAGCTGCCGCTCGAGGCGAAGATGCTCACCAAGACCGTCGAGAACGCCCAGAAGAAGGTGGAAGAACAGAACTTCCTGATCCGCAAGCGCGTCCTCGAATACGACGACGTGATGAACGAGCAGCGGCGGGTCGTCTACAAGTACCGCCGCGAGATCCTCGAGGGTCGCGACATGTCCGACGTCGCCCGCGAGGAGCTCGTGGGCGTGATCGAGCGCACCGTCGAGGAGTACACGCCTGGCGACCTGCTCGAAGAGTGGGACCTGCCGGAGATGGAGACCCAGCTGCGCCAGATCTGGCCGGTCGGTCTCGACGTCGCCGGGATGGCGCCGGAGACGATCGACCGCGAGGCGCTCAAGGCCGACCTGGTCGAGGACGCGCTACAGGCCTACGGGGAGCGCGAGGAGCAGTTCGGCGACGAGCTGATGCGCTACCTCGAGCGCTCGATCCTCCTCCAGGTCATCGACACCCGCTGGCGCGAGCACCTCTACGACATGGACTACCTGCGCGAGGGCATCCACCTCCGCGGGTTCGCCCAGATCGACCCCCTCGTCGCCTACAAGAACGAGGGGTTCTCGATGTTCGAGGAGCTGATGCACTCGATCTGGGAGGAGTTCAGCCGTTTGATCTTCCACGTCGAGGTCGACATCGCCCCCGCGCAGGCAGAGGAGGCTTTCGCGCCGCCCGCTGCGGACGCCTCCGACGTCCGCTACTCGGGCGGCGGCCCCGAGCAGCCGTCGGCGCTGGAGAGCGCCACCGCTGTCGGCGCCGGCGAGCCCGGCGCGGCGCC
>DATFPK010000029.1:0-14308 GCA_035264885.1 Solirubrobacterales bacterium | reverse complement strand
CCGGTCCGCGATCTCGCGGATCGTGGCGCCGGAGTCAACGAGCTCCCGCAGCCGGATGGGGTCGAGCACCGCCTTCGGGGCGTGGCGAGCCTTCCCCTCTGCTTCCAGGCCGTGCTTCTTCAGCCAGTAGGAGACGGTCGAGGGGTGCTTGCCGGTGAGCTGGCCGATCTTCTCGAGCGACATCCCCTCGGCGAGGCGGGCCTCGAGAAATGCCTTGTCCATGCCGAGATGATGGAGATCTAGGCGGACGGAAAAGCGAACATGTGTTCGCCTCCGGGCGAGCCGACGGCCCGGTCTCAGCCCGCGACCCGCTCGGCGTGGGCGATCCGCTCGACCAGACGGGCGCGCTCGCGGCTGAGCTCGGCACGGCGCTCGAACTCACCCTGCTCGCCCGCCTCGCCGATCCGGTCCTCCAGTCGCCGCTGCTCGAGCATCAGGAAGTTGAGCTCCATCGCCTCCGCCGAGGCGGGCTCACGCTCCGCGACCATCACCAGCTCCGGGATCAGCGACGCCAGCTCCGAGTCCTCGCGCGGCAACGCGGTCACCGGGTCCTCCAGGTGCCCGCGCAGCCACTCCGCCGCCCGCCCTCCCAGCGGCGACAGATGCTGCGGCGTCAGCCGCTCCAGCCACTTCCTCCCCTCGTCCGGCTCGGCGATGCACATCGCAAGCAGCGCCCGCTCCCGCCGCTCCCGCGAGGTCAGCGGCGCCGCCGGCCGCCGCGCCGTCTCGCCGCCGCCACCCGGGCGCGCGACCCGCTCCGGCCTCCCGTCCCCCTCCCGCAGCGGCGGCGCCGCGGCCACCCGCCCCATCACCGTCGCCGGCGTCAAGTCCAGCTTCTCCGAGACCCGACGAACGAGCTCGTCCCGCCACGCCCCCTCCCCCAGCCCCGCCAGCACCGGCGCCGCCTCCGCCAGCGCCCGATCACGGTCGGCCGGGCTCGCCAGGTCGGTCCCCCGCAGGATCAGGTCGATCTGGAACTCCCTCAGGTCAACCGACCCGTCGAGCAGCTCTCGGAACCGCTCCGCCCCACCCTCTCCCGCCAGCATCTCGGCCGGGTCCTCGCCCTCCGGCATCGCCGCCACCCCCAGCCGCATCCGGCGGCTGTCCGCCACCCGCTGCGCCCGCAGCATCGCCTGCTGCCCCGCCGCGTCGGCATCCAGCGCCAGGACCACCTCCTCGACATGGGCCGAGAGCATCTCCACCTGCCGCTCGGTGATCGACGTCCCCATCACCGCCACCGCCTCCTTCACCCCCGCCTGGTGCAGCGCCAGAGCGTCCGTATACCCCTCGACCACCACCGCCCGCCCCGCCTTGCTGACCGCCCCCCACGCCAGGTCGATGCCGAACAGACAGCGGCTCTTGTGAAACAGCTCCCCCTCCTTGGAGTTCAGGTACTTCGGCGGCTGGTCGGGGCGCGTCGCCCGCGCCCCGAACCCGAGCACGCGCCCCCGCCGGTCGCGGATCGGGAACGTGATCCGCGCCCGGAAGCGGTCGTAGACCCCGCCCTGCCGCCCCCGCTGGGCGAGCCCCGCCGCCAGCAGCTCGTCAACCGTGTACCCGGCCCGCTGGGCCCGCTCGAGCAGCGAGCCCCAGTCCGGCGGCGCCAGCCCCACCCCGAAATCGCGCAGCACCTCCTCCCCCAGCCCCCGCTGCGCCAGATACTCCCGCGCCTTTGCCGCCTTCGGCGAGGACCACAGGAACTCCGAGTAGAACGCCCCCGCCCGCGCCAGCAGCTCCCCCAGCCGCGCCCGGTGCCGCCGCTCCGCCTCGGCCCGCGGATCCTCGCGCTCGCGCTGCAGCTCCACCCCGTAGCGCTGCGCCAGCATCTCGACCGCCTCGGGGAATCCGACCCCGTCCTTCTCCTGCACGAACCCGAAGACGTCGCCCCCGGCCCCGCAGCCGAAGCAGTAGTAGAGCTTGTCGCTCGGCTCGACCGAGAAGGACGGCGTCCGCTCCTCGTGGAACGGACAGAGCCCCACCCACCGCGCCCCCTGCCGGCGCAGGTCGGTGTGCGCCGAAACGATCTCGACGATGTCGGCCGCGACGCGGACCCGCTCGACGCTGTCGGACGCGAACTTCGACACTAGGAAGCCACCGTACTCACCTGGGCAAAGCCGCCCCCGGACCCGGTACCGAGGTCCCGCAGATTGCCGCGTCTCCGGGTGCGGGGGCCGAGCGGGAGCGAGGAGGCGGCGTCAGAATTTTGCCTCCTCGGGGATGGTCAGCGCCGTGAACGTCGCGATGCAGTAGCGGTCGGTCATGCCGGCGATGTAGTCGACCACCCGCTGCTCGGGCGCCGTCCCGTCCTCCGCCGCCGGCAGCTCGTCGGCGTGCGCGATGTAGTGGTCGAACAGGCCCCGCATCGTCCGCTGCACCCGCTCCTGCTCGCGCCGCGCCGCCGGCCCCAGATACACGTTGTCGAACATGAACTTGCGCAGCCGCAGCATCGCCCCGCCGAGCTCGTCGCTCTGGACGATGTCCCCCGCCTCCTCGGAGCGCTCGACGATGTCGCGCACCAGCCGGTCGATTCGGGCGGAGCCGGTCGGCCCGAGCAGCTCGATCTCCCTTTCGGGCAGGCTCTCCGGCCGCAGCACTCCCGCCCGGATCGCGTCGTCGATGTCGTGATTGATGTAGGCCACCCGATCGACCAGCCGCACGATCCGCCCCTCAAGCGTCGCCGGCTTGTCCGGCCCCGTATGCCGCAGGATCCCGTCGCGAACCTGGTCGGTCAGGTTCATGCCCCGGCCCTCGCGCTCGAGCACGTCGACCACGCGCAGCGAGTGCAGGTTGTGGCGAAAGCCCGACTGCCCGCGCATCCGCAGCGCCGCGTCCAGCGCCTCCTCGCCGATGTGGCCGAACGGCGGGTGCCCCAGATCGTGCCCGAGCCCGATCGCCTCCGTCAGGTCCTCGTTCAGCCCCAGCGCCCGCGCCACCGTCCGCGCGATCCCGCACGCCTCGAGCGTGTGGGTCAGCCGGGTCCGGTAGTGGTCTCCCTCCGGCGCGACGAAGACCTGGGTCTTGTGCTTGAGGCGCCGGAACGACTTCGAGTGCACGATCCGGTCGCGGTCGCGCTGGAATGGCGTGCGCAGCGGGCTGTCCGGCTCCTCCCGCTGCCGCCCTGCGGGATAGGAGCGGGTCGCCAGATCGGAGAGATAGCGCTCCTCCCAATCGCGGACGCGATCCTCGAGCGTCGGGCGGCGGCTCACGGCGGCGATCCTATGCCCCGTCCTCCGGCCGGGCGAGCGCCGCCTGGGCCGCCGCGACCCGCGCGATCGGGACCCGGAACGGCGAACAGCTGACGTAGTCGACACCGATCTGGTCAAAGAAGCCGATGCTGTCCGGGTCTCCCCCGTGCTCGCCGCAGACGCCGAGCTTCAGCCCCTCGTTCGCCCCTCGCCCCCGCTCGGCGCCGATCCGCACCAGCTCTCCGACCCCCGGCACGTCGATCGTCTCGAACGGGCTGCGGTCGATCACCCGCAGGTCGAGGTAGCGCGGCATGAAGCTCCCCTCGACGTCATCGCGCGAGAACCCGAGCGTCGTCTGGGTCAGGTCGTTGGTACCGAAGCTGAAGAAGTCGGCGTGCCTGGCGATCCGCTCGGCGATGAGGCAGGCCCGCGGCAGCTCGACCATCGTCCCGACGCTGTAGGCGACGTCGGCGCCGGCGCCCCTCTGCGCCTCCCGGGCCGCCTCGACGACGAACTCCCGCAGCAGCTCCAGCTCGCGCTCGTAGGCGACGAGCGGCAGCATGATCTCGGCGTGCGGCGCGTCGCCGCGCCCGGCCGCCTCACCCGCCGCGGCGACGATCGCCCTGACCTGCATCGCGTAGAGCGGGGGGTAGAGGACTGCGAGCCGGACGCCGCGAGTGCCCAGCATCGGATTCACCTCCTCGAGGTCCCGGGCGATCTCTGCCTCCGCCCGCGCCTGCTCGAGCCGCCCCTCGTCCGTCCCCTCGAGCTCCCTCACCACTGCCTCGAAGTGCTCCAGCGGCAGGAACTCATGCAGCGGCGGGTCGAGCAGCCGGATCGTCACCGGCCGCCCCGCCATCTCGTGGAAGATCGCGCGGAAGTCCCCGCGCTGGAGCTTCTCGAGGCTGTCCAGGGCTCGCCGGAAAGCGGCCTCGGCGCCCTCCAGCTCGCCAGTCTCGCCGTCGCCGTCGCCCTCGGCCCGGTTGCGCGCCCGGCGCCAGCGCTCGGCGGCGATGAACATGCCCCGGACCAGCTCGCCCCTGTCCTCGCCGAAGAACATGTGCTCGGTGCGGCAGAGGCCGATCCCCTCCGCCCCGAACTCGCTCGCCTTGGCGGCGTCCTCGGGCGTGTCCGCGTTCGCCCGCACCCCCAGGGCCCGAATCCCGTCCGCCCAGCGCAGGACCGCCAGGAAGTCCTCGCCCATCTCCGGCGCGATCAGCGGCACCTCCTCGTCGGTCACGGCCCCGCTGGACCCCTCGATCGCGATCTCGTCCCCGGCCCGCAGCTCCTTCGCGCCGACCCGGACCACCCCCGCCGCCTCGTCGATCACGACCTCCGAGGCGCCGGCGACGCACGGCCTCCCCATTCCCCGGGCGACAAGCGCCGCGTGCGACGCCTTCCCGCCCTCGGCGGTGAGGATGCCTCGCGCCGCGTGGAAGCCGCCCACGTCGTCGGCCTCGGTGAACTGCCGGACGAGGATCACGTCCTCCCCGTCGGCGGCTCGACGGATCGCCTCGGCGGCGCTCAGCACGATCGCCCCGCGAGCGGCGCCGGGGGACGCCGCCACGCCGCGGGTCAGCGGCTCATACTCGTAGGCGGGGTCGAAGACCGGGTGCAGGAGCGCGTCGAGCGAATCGGCGTCGATCGTCCGCAGCGCGTCCTCCCGCGACAGCAGCCCCTCCCCGACCGCGTCGTGGGCGAACCGCACCGCCGCCTGCGCCGGCCGCTTCGCGTTACGCGTCTGGAGCAGGTAGAGCCGGCCCTGCTCGACCGTGAACTCGACGTCCTGCATGTCGCCGTAGTGGCGCTCGAGCGCTTCGAGCGTCTCGAGCAGCTGCGCGTGGACGTCCGGCAGGCGCTCGCCCAGGGAAGCGAGGTCCTCGGGCGTCCGCACCCCCGCGACCACGTCCTCGCCCTGCGCGTTGAGCAGGAAATCACCGGAGGGCCGCGGCTCCCCCGTCCGCTCATCGCGCGAGAACGCGACACCGGAGCCCGACGTGTCGCCCTTGTTTCCGAAGACCATCTGCTGCACGTTCACCCCCGTGCCCCAGTCGTCGGGAATCCCCTCCATGCGGCGGTAGGCGACGGCCCGGTCGCCGTTCCACGAGTCGAACACGGCCAGGATCGCCTGGCGGAGCTGCACGCGCGGCTCGGCGGGGAACTCCTCTCCGGCGTGGTCGGCGAAGATCCGCTTGAACCGCCCGGTCAGCTCGCGCAGGTCGCCGGCGCCGAGGCCCGTGTCCTCCTCTACGCCCTTGCGCCGCCGGGCGTCCCGCAGGGCGTCCTCGAAGGCGCTGCCGGGGACGTCGCGGACCACGTCGCCGAACATCTGAACGAAGCGGCGGTAGGAATCCCAGGCGAACCGCTCGTTGCCGGTCCGCTCCGCCAGGCCCCTGACGGAGTCGTCGTTGAGACCCAGGTTGAGGACCGTCTCCAGCATCCCAGGCATCGACACGCGGGCACCGGAGCGAACCGAGACAAGGAGCGGGTCCTCGCGGTCGCCCAGACGCTTCCCCGCCCGCTCCTCGAGCGCCGCCAGCGCCGCGTCCACCTCCTCATCGAGCCCCTCCGGCGCCCCTCTGGACCGCATGTAGGCGACGCAGGCCTCGGTCGTGATCGTGAACCCTGCCGGTACCCGGTCGGCACCGAGCAGGCGGGTCATCTCGGCGATGTTGGCGCCCTTGCCCCCCAGCAGCTCGCGCATGTCGCGGCCGCCCTCGGAGAACTCGTAGACGTACTTCACCGGGCGTCAGGCTACGGCGCGAAGGCGGACGTGCGCGTGGTGCTCGAGCGTCTCCCCCACCGCCCGCTCCGCCTGGCGCAGCGTCGGCTCGCTCCCGGCCGGCGCCTCGGCGAGCGGACGCGCCAGCGCCCCGACCATGAACTCATGAGCGTCGGCGGAGAGCGCGAAGGAGCCGCGCTCGCAGCTCGTGCAGACGACGCCGCCCGCCGCGCCGGAGAAGCCCGTCAGGTGGTCGGCCTCGCCGCAGCGGGCGCAGGAGCCGAGCTCGGGCGCGAAGCCGGCGGCCAGCGCCAGCTTGAGCCGGAACGCGACCGCCGTCCCCGGGCCCTCGCCGCCCGCGTCGAGGATCGACAGGTAGCGGCAGAGGAGGTTGTAGGCGGCCGGGTTGGGCTCGGCGGCGTCGAGCAGGCGCAGCACCGCGTCGCAGGCCCGCGCGGCGGCCGAGATCGCGGGCCCGTTTCCGCGCAGCGCCCCGTATCCGTCGACCGTCGCGGCCGAGGTCACCGTCGCCAGGTCGCCGCGGCCTTCGTGGAGGACCAGCGACAGCCGGAAGAACGGCTCGAGCCGCCCCCCGAACCGCGACCGCGGCCGCCGCGAGCCCTTCGCGATCGCCCCGACGCGTCCCCGGTCCGCGGAGTAGAGGTGAAGGATCCGATCGGCCTCCCCGAAGCGGATGCTCCGCAGGACCACCGCCTCTGTCTTGAACGATCCGGGCACGGCCTTCCTACGTTGAAGGGTCGGGCGGACGCGACTGACTGTCAACAGCCGGCCGATGCCTTCGACGTTGAACAGCGACTATTCGGGCGAACGTCGAATGCATCCTCCGGCGGAGCGGATGCCGTCGCGGATCGCGGTCGCCGTGGCGTGGGCGGCGGCGACGCCGACCGCGAGGCCCGCGAAGCGGTCCTCGGTGACGGCGCCGGCGGAGAGGCAGAAGGCGACGTCACCATCGAAGTCGGAGAAGACCGGGTCGACGGCGCGAGCGACGCCGCCGCTCGCCATCCGCGCGATCCGGGTGCACGCGGATCGCCCGAGGCCGGCGTCGGTCATCACGCACACCAGCGTCGTGTTCCGCTCCTCGACCTGAGCCCATTCCGGCAACGCGGGCATCCCCGCGATCACCTCGCTGGTCGACACCGGTCCCTCCCTCCCGGTCGGCCCGGCCAGGACGGACCCGTCTTCGGCCAGGATGTCGCCGAACGCGTTGACGACCGCGAGCGCCGCCACCGTGGCGCCGGCGGCTGTCCACACCGCCGCGTAGCCGACCCCGCCGGGCACCCCCCGCTCGCGACCGAGGATCTTGCCGACCGCCGTTCCGGTCCCGGCGCCGACCCGTCCGCGCTCCGGCACCCCTTCGCGGGCCGCCTCGCAGGCCGCGTAGCCCTCCTCCGGCCCGGGCCTTCGGGTCGCGTCTCCCTCCGCCAGGTCGTAGACGACCGCCGCGGGGACGATCGGCACGGCACCGCCGGGCGTCGGGTGCCCCCGCCCTCGCTCCTCCAGCCAGCGCGCCGCCCCGTCCGCCGCCGCCAGGCCGAACGCGCTCCCACCGGCCAGGACGACCGCGCTCGCCTCGTGTGACCCCGCCAACGGCCCGATCACGTCGGTTTCCCGGGTCCCCGGCCCGCCACCGCGGACGTCGACGCCGCACCTGGTTCCCGGCGGCGCCAGGACGACGGTGCAGCCGGTCGCGGCGGCGCGGTCCGTCCAGTGGCCGATCGCGAATCCGGCCGGGGGCACCGGCTGCTCCCCTGCGGCGCTCACAGCCGCGACCGCCTGCGCCGCCGGCGCAGGCGCACCTGGCAGCCCGGGCAGAAGTAGGTGGAGCGCCCGCTGACGACGATCCGGCGGATCGACTCGCCGCAGCGAGGACAGGCCTGGCCCTCGCGGGTGTGGACGAGGAACTCGTCCTGCATCGTCCCCCGCTCGCCGCGCGCATCCCGGTAGTCGTCGATCGACGCGCCGCCCTCGTCGAGGCCCGCCCGCAGCGCCCCCAGGATCCCCTCGTGCAGGTCCTCGAGGTGCCCGCTCCGCATCGACCCTGCCGGCGAGAGCGGATGCAGCGAGGCGCGGAACAGCGCCTCATCAGCGTAGATGTTGCCGACCCCCGCGACGCCCTTCTGGTCGAGGAGGAACGACTTCAGCGGCGCGCTCCGCCCCGCCGCCATCTCCCCGAGCGCCGCCGGCGTGAAGTCCTCCGAGAACGGCTCCAGCCCGAGCCGTTCGGCCAGGTGCTCCTCCAGTCTCTCGTCGCCCAGCAGCAGCGCCTGGCCGAATCGGCGAGCGTCGGTGAACCAGAGCTCGCGGCCGTCGTCGAGCTCGAATCGGGCGCGCAGGAAGCGCGCCTCGGCCGCCTCGCCGTCCTCGACAAGCAGCAGGTTGCCGGTCATCCGCAGGTGCATGGCCAGGGTTTCGCCGCCGTCGAGCCGCAGCAGCAGGTACTTGCCGCGCCGGCCCATCTCTCGGATCCCGCGTCCGCTGACCGCGGCACCCAGCTCCGCGGGATCCACCGGCCGCGACCAGAGCGGGTCCAGCACGTCCAATCGCCTCACAACCCGCCCCGCGACCTCCGGGGCAAGCTGGCGGCGGATGGTCTCGACCTCGGGCAGCTCCGGCATCAGCCCGAAGTCTGCCCGGGAACCGGGCTGTCGCTGAGCTGGAGCGAGGCGAGCAGCGGCTCGAACCCGAGCCGGTCCGCCTTCGCGAACGCATCCGGCCGCGCGTAGGCGTCGATCACGTACTCCACCTGCGGCTCGAAGACGTGAACCGCTCGCGTCTGCACGGGTCGCCCGCCGACCCTCCCCCGGCCGCGGATCTCCACGGCGGGCGAGCCGTCGACCTCGGTGATCTCGCTGCCGGTGACCAGGAACCCCGGGGAGCGCCGGCGCAGCGACTGGATCAACCTCTGGCGCTGGGCGCGGACGCTCGCGGGGTCGGTCCCGAGGTCGGTCCGCGGGTACGCGTAGATCGCCGCCAGCGCCCCGCCGGTGCCGACCTGCGCCACCTGGGGCGCCTCGGCGTCGTCGGCCACCCAGGAGACGGGGTGCCGGAAGCTCACGGTCCCGCCCGCGCTCGTGAACCGGGCATACTGGCGTCCCCCGCCGACGGCATCGATGTCGGGTGCCTCGCCACGCTCGTTGCCGCACCCCCCGACGAGCAGCAGGGCGATGACGGCGGCGGCCGGGCGGAGCCTCACCCGCCCGGTTCTATCAGCGGGCGACGGCGCGCGGGTGGGCGCGGAAGTACACGTCTTTGAGCTCGTCGCCGGAGAGGTGGGTGTACATCTGGGTAGTCGAGATGTCGGCGTGGCCGAGCATCTCCTGGACCGCCCGCAGGTCGCATCCGCCGGCCAGCAGGTGCGTGGCGAAGCTGTGCCGGAGCGTGTGCGGGCTCATCTGCCCCGACAGCCCAGCGGCGCGGGCGTGTCGCTGGACGATCTTGTAGAGGCCCTGCCTGGTCAGCCGCCCCCCGCGGAAGTTGAGGAACAGCTTCGACTCCTCGCGCTGGCCGAGCAGTGCCGGGCGCCCGTCGCGGAGGTAGGCGCTGACCGCGGCGATCGCCTGGCGGCCGAGCGGCACCAGGCGTTCCTTCGATCCCTTGCCGCGAGCGCGCAGGAACCCGCGCTTGAGGTCCACGTCGCGGACGTCGAGCCCGATCGTCTCCGATGCCCTCAGCCCGGAGGCGTACATGACCTCGAGCAGCGCCCGGTCGCGCCGTGCCGGCGCGGTGTCACCGCGGGGTGAGGCCAAGAGCTTTTGGACCTGGGCGTACCCCAAGACCTGCGGCAGCTTCTTGGAGCGCCGCGGCGCATTCAGCGCCGCGGTCGGGTCGTCGCCGATCAGCTCCTCGCGACGCAGGTGCTTGTAGAAGGAGCGGAGGCAGGCGGCCTTGCGGTGGATCGTCGCGGTCGAGCAGGGCGGGCGGCCGTTCCCCGTCGCCAGCTCGGCCAGGAACTCGGCGATGTCGCCCGGGCGCGCGTCGACCGCCCCGATCGTCCGCCGGCGGAGGAAGTCACCGAACTGGAGGAGGTCGGTCCGATAGGCGTTGAGCGTGTTGCGCGAGAGGCCCCGCTCGAGCTCGAGGTAGGAGAGGAAGTCGAGGACGAGCCCCTCGAAGCGGGCGTCGGGCTGGGGAGCGGACGGGCGCGGCGGCTCGGGTGCGGCAATCGTCGCCATGGCGCTGGGTTCTGTCCCCCGCCGGGCACTCCTTGCCGCGCAAGCCGCTGTTCAGGGGCGGCGGGCCCGCAGCGTCAGCAGCCCGATGAGCGACTTGGCGTCGCGGCAATCGGCGATCAGGTCGGCCAGGTCGTCCAGGCTCGCCTCGACCAGCTCGATCTGCTCCCCCTCGTCAGGATCGGGCTCGCTCCGCTCAAGGTCGGTGGCCTCGAAGAGGATCACTTCCTCGTCGGACCAGCCGGGGGTGGTGAAAAACCGCTTCAGCTCCCGCCAGGTCCCGGCCCGCAGCCCAGTCTCCTCCTCCAGCTCGCGCTTCGCGCAGTCGATCGGCTCCTCGCCCTCGACGTCGAGCTTGCCGGCCGGTAGCTCCAGCAGATCGTCCTCGCCCACGGCTTCGCGCGGCTGGCGGACCAGGAAGACCTTCTCGTCGTCGTGGGCCACGACCCCCACGGCCCCCGGATGGCCGACGATCTCCCGCTCGGCCTCCTCGCCGTCGGCACGGCGGAAGGTGTCGATCCGGACGTCGGAGATCTGTCCGTCGTACACCCTCTTCGAGCTGATCCGCTCCATCAGGTTCTCTCCGCGGTCGTCGCCTGCGCGAGTGCGTTCCCCGCGGCGAGCGCCGCGGCGAAAAAGGCCCGGTCCTCCTCCAGCCCGCGTCCCATGACCCGGGTCGGCAGGCCGCCCGCCGCGTAGGCCTCCAAGTCGACGTCCACCCGTACCGCCCGATGCCGCTCGGGGATCTGTTGCGCGATCGGGTCGATGCCCTCGATGTTGCCAGGGACCGGCACGTCTACACCAGCCAGGAGCAGGCCGAGGACGGTGGCCGTGTGGTGGCTGAGGCCGCGGTGGCGGGGCCGCGGGTCTCGCTCGGAGATCCGCGGCGCCACCAGCGTCGGCATCCCAAGGGCCAGCGCCCCGTGCGCCGAGTCGAGCGCTGCCATCCCACCGTGGCCCAGGTCGGTATCGGAGCCGATGATCCCCGGGCCGGGCCCGACGATCGCCGCCCCCCACCCCAGCCGGCTGGCGGCCGCGTCGAGCGCCCCGGCGACGCTCAGCGCCTCGGCCTCGCCGCCGAACGCCGGCGCCGCGGTCACGTACCCGCAGAGCAAAGCCAGGCCACGGAGCTGCGCGACGTCGCGGGAGATCCGGCCGGGCAGGGCGCCGCCGGCGGTCTGCACGTAACCGACGCGGACCTCCGGCCGAGCCTGCTGCGCGGCCCAGGCGGCCGGCGCCAGATGCCCGTGCAGGGGGATGACCAGGACCGGGATGGGGTCCCGGCCGGTGCCGAGCGACCCGGTTGCGCGCTCGACCGGCTCGACGGGATGCTGCAGCGAGGTGTAGTTCAGCTTCATCACATGGGCGCCGCCGGCGCCGCCCCCCTCGAGTCCGCGGGTGAGGTTGACGTGCACGACGTCGAAGCCGCCCGAGCCGAGGCCCAGGTCGGCCGCCTCCGTGTTGACCACGACCTCGTCGCCCGCCCGGCACTCCCCGGTCAGCGAGGGATCGGCCCAGGCGGGGCGGCGCGCCCCATCGACCTCAACCGTCAGCGGATCCTCCTCGACGACGATCCCGCGCCGCAGCTTCAGCACCGCCGCGTCTCCTCGGCGATCGCCTCGCAGACCGCGAGCATCGCGTCCAGGTTGGCCGCCGCCACCGACTCCTGCGGCGTGTGGTTGTCGCGCGTCCCGTTCGCGAGCAGGACCCAGTCGAGGCCCTTGGCGACCAGCGCGTTCGCGTCGCTGCCGCCGCCGGTGGCGACCCTCCGGGGCGTGTAGCCGGCTCGGGCGAGGCCCGCCTCGGCCAGCGCCAGGGACGCGGAGTCACGCGGTACGCGGTAGCCGCGAAAGAGCTCCTCGAGGCGGACGTCCGCGTCGCAGCCGTGCTCGCTGGCTCCCCACCCGCAGGCCTGGGCCATCTCCCCCGCGACCGCGGCGGCCCTCGCCGGATCGATCGAGCGCGCCTCCGCCTCGACCCGGCAGCGGCCGGGGACGACGTTGGCGGCGTTGCCGCCGTCGATCACGCCCACGTTCGCGGTCGTCTCCTCGTCGAGGCGGCCAAGGCGCATCGCCCCGACTGCCGCCGCCGCGGCGGCGATTGCGCTGTGGCCGTCCTCCGGATTGATCCCCGCGTGCGCCTCGGTGCCCTCGAAGTCGGCGGTCAGCCGGTGATAGGTCGGGGCGGCGGTGATGACCTCGCCGATCGGACTGGCGTGGTCGAGGACGAACCCGCGCTCGGCGCGCAGCCTTCCCGCCTCGAACGCCTTGGCGCCCCGCAGCCCGTCCTCCTCGGCGACGGTCAGAAGCAACTCGATTCCGGTCTCGCCGGGGTGCTCCGCCCGCCGCGCCGCGAGCTCGAGCAGGACCGCCACGGCCGCCTTGTCGTCGGCGCCAAGGATCGTCTCTCCGGCGCTGCGGTACACGCCCCCGTCGAGCACGACCTCGACCCGGCTTTCGTGGGGAACCGTGTCGACGTGGGCGCAGAAGCCGACCCACCCGCCGCCGCGGCCCGGGATCCTGGCGAGGAGGTTCCCGGCGCCGGCCCGCGCGGCCCCGGCGGCGTCGTCCTCGGCGACTTCGGCCCCCAGCGCCCGCAGCTCGGCTTTCACCGAGTCGGCTACCTCGCGCTCGCGCCCGGTCGGGCTCGGCACCTCGCAGAGGCGGACGAAGCGGTCGTGGAGGCGCCCGTTCACGCCCGCAGGCTATGCGCTGGCCGAGGCCCGAGAACGCACGCCCTCGAGCTCCGCGGCGGCCACGCGGCCTAGCTCGTGCGGCGAACGCTCACGTCGCCCGGCTCGTGCGCGGCGAGCCCGTCGTCGACCTCCACCTCGACGGCGGCCGAGTCGCCCGAGTGGGCGGCGGCGGCGCCGACGAACTCGCGGAAGAGCGGCTCGGGCCTGTCGGGACGCGAGTTGAACTCGGGATGGAACTGCGAGGCGACGAAGAACGGGTGGTCCGGCAGCTCGACGATCTCGACGAGGCGCTCGTCGGGAGAGGTCCCGCTGCAGACGAGGCCCTCGTCCTCGAGCCGGCGCCGCAGCATGTTGTTGACCTCGTAGCGGTGGCGGTGGCGCTTGTAGATGACTGCCTCGGCGAAGATCTCGCGGGCGCGGGTGCCGTCGTGGAGCTTCACGGGGTCGGCGCCGAGCCGCATGGTGCCCCCCATCTCGGAGACCTCCTTCTGCTCGGGCAGGAGATCGACCACCGGGTACGGCGTCTCAGGATCGAACTCGGCCGAGTTGGCGCCGTCCATGCCGGCGATCGACCGCGCGAACTCGACGACCGCGATCTGCATCCCGAGACAGATCCCGAGGTACGGGATCGAATGCTCGCGCGCGTAGCGGGCGGCCTGGACCTTGCCCTCGATGCCGCGCTCACCGAAGCCGCCGGGAATGAGGATGCCGTCGGCGCCCTCGAGCCGCTCCGGGTCGAAGTCCTCGGAGTCGACCAGCTCGACGTCGACGCCGACGCCGTGGTGGAACCCGCCGTGCTCGAGCGCCTCGATCACCGACTTGTAGGCATCGGCCAGGCCGACGTACTTGCCGACCAGCGCGATCTTCACCTTGCCCTCGGCGGCGTCGGCCTTGCGAACCATCTCCTCCCATTCGCCCAGATCGGGCGTGGGGGCCTCCATCCCGAAGTGGTCGAGGACGAGGTCATCGACGCCCTCGGCCCGGAACACGAGCGGCACCTTGTAGATGTTGTCGACGTCGCGAGCGGAGATCACGGCCTCCTCCGGGAGGCTCGCGAACAGGGCGATCTTGCGGCGGATGTCCCGGGCGAGCCCCTGCTCGGACCGGCAGACGAGGGCATGGGGCTGGATCCCGATGCGGCGCAGCTCGTTGACCGAATGCTGGGTCGGCTTCGTCTTCAGCTCGCCGGCGTGGCCGACGTAGGGGACGAGCGTGAGGTGCACGAACATCGACCGGTCGCGCCCCTCCTCGACCTGGAACTGGCGCAGCGCCTCGAGGAACGGCAGCGACTCGATGTCGCCGACCGTGCCGCCGATCTCGGTGATCACGAAGTCGACGTCCTGCGCCTCGGCCTGGAGCTTGATGCGGTGCTTGATCTCGTCGGTGATGTGCGGGATCACCTGGACGGTGCCGCCGAGATAGTCGCCGCGGCGCTCGCGGCGGATCACGGAGTTGTAGATCGCGCCCGCCGTAGCGTTCGACGCGCGGCTGGTGTTCGTGTCCGTGAAGCGCTCGT
>DATFPK010000028.1:0-5368 GCA_035264885.1 Solirubrobacterales bacterium | reverse complement strand
CGTTGTCGAAGATCTTGTTCCAGTTGTAGGCCGCCCGCACCATCGCGTGGCCGAGCCGGAACCCCGCGATCGAGAACTCGATCGGCATGGTCGGCACGTGGGTGGGAGTGGCGCCCACCTCGAACACCTTGCGGCCCTGGTTGAAGACGTTGCTCACTACGGCCGCCTTCGCGATTCGCGGCAGGTAGTCCGTGCGGATCATCCACTGGTAGTGCTTCGTCACGATCTCGCGCGCCGTGTCGAACTTCTGCGCCGCGGGCACGCCGCCCAGCTGCGTGTCGACGACCCGGTTGTGGAACCGGATCATCGCCAGGTGGGTCTGCGCGACCGCGAGGTTCTCGTCGTTGCGCTTGTCGGGGATGATCGCCCGGCGCCGGGCGGCGGCGTTGGAGCCGGCGCCGCGCGGCAGGTCGAAGCCGTCGAGCACTCCGAGGCCGCCGGCCGGCGTCGTCTTTCCCATCTTCAGGTGGATCCCGTCGGCCTCGTAGAACTTCTCCGAGCCGGGATCGTCGGGCCCGGCCCCGTACAGGTTGTCGAGGTCGAGGCTGGGCGACCTTCCCTGGCGCAGCTCCGCGGCCGAGACGTGCTCGCCGAGCATGACGTCGGTCTTGTCGAAGGTCAGGTCGTGGTCGACGAACTGCCCGAGGTAGGTGTATCCGGCCGGGAGGCGGCCGTGACTGCCGCCGCCGATCATCGCCTGGCCGAGCTTCTTCAGGGTCGAGTCGCCGAGCTGCTTTCCGGTCCCCTTCGGGCCCATCCGCGAGAACCGGAAGGGCGGGGCGGCTGCCGCCGAGGCGGTGGCGCCGGCCCGCCGGACCGCGAATGCCGGCGACCGCCCGCCGACGGTCTCGCCCAGCATCCCCTCGCCGATCACGAAGTAGCTCTCGGAACCGTGCCTCTCCATGGCGCCCTCCATTCCTCGCACCCGGTTTCAGGTCGGGCCGGCGCGGCCCTCCGGGCCTCGCCCCGACGCTCTCACGGGCCTTCCGCCGGTGTCAACCGGAGCTGGACGTCTGTTGGCCGTACCGGCGCAGACTCGTGACGGTGCAGGTGCAACGGCTGACCCGCGCGGACCTAGCGTCGCGGCGGTGCTCGCCACCGCCCGATCGTTCACGCTGGACGGGATCGCGGCGCGCCCGGTAAGGGTCGAGGTCGACGTCCACCGGGGGCTGCCGGCGTTCTCAATCGTCGGCCTGCCCGATACCGCTGTCCGCGAGGCGCGCGAACGGGTGCGGGCGGCGATCTCGAACTGCGGGTTCGAGTTCCCGCTCCACCGGATCACGGTCAATCTCGCGCCGGCCGACCTGCGGAAGGCGGGCCCGGCGCTCGATCTGGCGATCGCCGCGGCGCTGCTCGCGGCCTCCGGACAGCTCGGTTGGGAGGGCCTCGACCGGCGGGCGCTGGTCGGCGAGCTGGCGCTGGACGGGACGGTCCGTCGGGTACCCGGGGTGCTGGCGATCGCCGAGGCAGCCCGGTCCGGCGGTCTGGACGGGGTGGTCGTCCCGGCCGCCAACGGCGGCGAGGCAGCGGTCGTCGAGGGGCTCGGCGTGTCCCCGCTGGAGAGCCTCGCCCAGCTGATACCGCTCGCGTCCGGCGAGTGGACGCCGCCGCCACCGCGGCCGCTGGGCCTGACCGGCACCGGCAACGGCGCCGGGCCCGACCTCGCCGACCTCCGCGGCCAGCGCGAGCTGCGGCGCGCCCTCGAAGTGGCCGCTGCGGGCGGGCACAGCCTCCTCATGGTCGGGACGCCCGGCGTCGGCAAGTCGCTGGCGGCCAGGCGGCTGCCCTCGATCCTGCCGCCGCTCACCAGCGACGAGGCGCTCGAGGTGGCTCGGATCGCCAGCGCCTGTGGGCGGCTCGACGGCAGCCTGGCCGGCGGCCGGCCCTTTCGCGCCCCGCATCACACGATCTCCGCCGCCGGGCTGGTCGGTGGCGGCAATCCGCCGCGGCCGGGCGAAGTAACGCTCGCCCACCGCGGGGTCCTGTTCCTCGACGAGCTCTGCGAGTTCTCCCGTGACGCCCTGGAGGCGCTGCGTGCGCCGCTGGAGACGGGCAGCGTCGCGATCTCGCGCGCCGCCTCGCGCCAGGTCCTGCCGTGTCGCTTCCTCCTGGTCGCGGCGGCGAACCCGTGCCCGTGCGGTCGCGGCGAGCGAGATCCGGATTGCACCTGCGCGGGGCCGGAGATCCGCCGCTACCGCGGACGGCTCAGCGGCGCCCTCGCCGATCGGATCGACATCGTCGTGCCGGTCGAGCGGCCGGGGGCGGAGGAGATCGGGGGCGGCGAGGGGGAGCCCTCGGCGCAGGTTCGCGAACGCGTCGTCGCCGCCAGGCGGCTTCAGGAGGCGCGTCTCGACGGCCGCTGCAACGCTGAGATGTCCGCCGGCGAGGCCCGTGCCTGCGGTCTCGAGGACTCCGCCCGCGCCCTTTTGCTCGGCGCATACGAGCGCCACCTGCTCAGCGGTCGCACCCACGACCGAGTCCTGCGCCTCGCCCGGACCGTCGCCGACCTCGACCGCCGGGAACGGGTCGGGGAGGAGCACATAGCCGCGGCCCTCCAGCTCCGCCTGCGGGAGGATCGGTGACCGGCCCCTCCGCCTGCCCCCTCTGCCTGCGCCGCCCTTGGCTCCTCGCCGAGCTGGCGCCGTTCATCGAGAACCTGGTCAGCCTCGAGCGCGGCAGGCGGGTGGCGGAGCTGCTGGCGCTGAGCGAAGCCGATCTGGCGGAGGCGGCGGCGCCGCGGGCAGGGGAGCGGATCCTCGCGGCGCTCGACGACCTCGGCGAGGCCGGGATGCGGGCCCGCCTGATGAACGCCGGCTGCTGGGCGCTCTGCCCACACGACGCCTCGTTCCCCGCCGCGCTCGGTGAGCTCGGGGACCCGCCGATCACCCTGGTCGGCAAGGGAGACCCTGCGGTGCTTCGCCGGGCTGTGCCGGAGGCCAGTGTGACCATCGTCGGCGCCCGGCGGGCCAGCGCCTACGGGCGTCTCGTCGCCGCCGACCTTGCCCGGTCGCTGGCCGGCGCGGGGATGGTGGTGATCAGCGGCCTCGCCTATGGCATCGACGGCGCCGCCCACCGCGGGGCCCTGGAGTCCGGGGCGACGCTGGCGGTCCTCGGCTGCGGCGCTGATGTCGCCTACCCCGCCGCTCACCGGGGCCTGCACCGGCGCGTCGTCGAGGAGGGCGCGGTGGTCTCGGAGATCGCTCCCGGCCAGGGTCCGTGGCGCTGGATGTTCCCCGCCCGGAACCGGATCATGGCGGGCCTCGCCGGGATGACGGTCGTGGCCGAGGCCCGTGAGCGCTCAGGGTCTCTGATCACGGCGACCTTCGCCCAGGAGCTCGGGCGGGACGTGGGCGCGGTGCCGGGGCCCGTCACTTCGCCGTCCTCGGACGGGCCGAACGGCCTGCTCGCCGCCGGGGCTTGCGTCGTCCGGGACGCGCGTGACGTCCTCGACGCGATGCTCGGCGCCGGCGCCGCCGCGGTCGCGATCGCCGGGCCGGCGCTCGAGCCGTGGCTCGCCGAGGCGCTCGGCTGCTTCGAGCGCTCGGACGGGAGCTGCGACGCGCTCGCCCGCGAGATGGGCGTGCCCCTTGGGCCGGCCGCGGTCGCCCTCTCGCGGCTCGAGCTGCTCGGCTACGTCGAGGGCTCGGCCGTCGGCACCTACACGCGGACGCCGCTCAAGCCGCCCGCGCCGCTGCCTTCGTAGGCTTGCCGGGTGGCGCCCCAGGGCCGTACCCCCGCCGTCCTGTCAATCGCCGGATCGGATTCCGGCGGCGGCGCCGGCATCCAGGCCGACCTCAAGGCATTCGCCGCGGTCGGCGTCCATGGGATGACGGCGATCACGGCGGTGACCGCCCAGAGCACCATCGGCGTCAGCGGCGTCGAGCCCGTCTCCGGCCCGATGATCGTCGAGCAGGTGCGGGCTGTAAGCGAGGACATCGGGGTCGACGCCGTGAAGATCGGAATGCTGGGGACGACCGAGACCATCGCCGCCGTCGTCGAGGCGCTCGACCTGGTCGGTGACGCGCCGGTGGTCATCGACCCGGTGATGGTCGCCGAGAGCGGGGCGGTGCTGCTCGACGAGGACGCCCGCGGAGCGCTGGCCCGGGACCTGCTGCCCCGGGCGGCGGTGGTGACCCCGAACCTCCCCGAGGCCCGGGTGCTGTCCGGGCTGGGCGAGGACGCGAGCCAGGGGGACCTCGCCGCCGCCGTGCACTCACTCGGACCCGACGCGGTCGTCGTCACCGGCGGCCACAGCGACGTGGCCGAGGACCTCTTCTTCGACCGGCGCGGGGCGGTGCCAATTGCCGGTCCCCGCCACCCGGACGGCGCCAGCCACGGTTCCGGCTGCACGCACTCGAGCGCTCTCGCCGCATACCTCGCCCTCGGCGAGGCTCCGCTGGAGGCGGCGCGCAGGGCGCGCGAGGTCGCGGGAGATGCCGTTGCCGAGGGCCTCCGAGGCCTCGGTTCCGGCGCGGGGCCGGTCGACGCGCTCGCCTCCGTGCGGGAGCTCCGGCGCCTCCCGGCTTGAGCCCGGTCCCCGGTCGGCCATAATCCCGGTGTGAAGTTCGTGCGGATGAAGCCGGGGCACGGCGATGTCCTCCTCGCCGAGGGAGACGTCGAGGTCGCCGAGGACGAGGAGCGGCTCCTCGAGGAGTTCCGCCGGCAGCTCGACGAGGGGATGTGGGCGGCGGTCCCGACCTCGGACGCCAACGGCCGCCACGAGGCGGCGATGGTCAAGGACTTCGCCGAGGTCCCGCGCGACGCCGAGCGGGTCATCTTCTTCCCCAGGGCGGCCGGAGGGGCCTAAAGCATGGAGGTCGCCGCCGCTCTCCTCGCGGGGGCGCTCCTGGTCCTCGCCGCGATCGCCTTCGGTCCCGATGCGCGGCGGCCGCTCGCCGCCCTGCGGCCGTCAAGTGGCGCGAGGCGCCGCCCGGCGCGGTTCGATCCGGGGCGGGAGCGCCGCGCCGAGGTCAAGGCCCGTGAGCTGCTGCGATCGGTCGTCGGCGAGCGGGCGTTCGAGATGTACTGCGACCTCGGGTTCCTGCGGGTGGCCGGGAAGGCGGGGGAGGGGTATTCCTACCTGGTCTACCCGCACCGGCCCGTGATCGCGTATGACGAGGAGTCCGGCGACCTGCTCAACGAGTACTGCGTCGGGTTTCCGGACCACAGCGACGCGACCCTTGGCCACCGGCTTCCGGACTCCGACGACGTCCTGGCCAAGTGGATGGCACTCGAGGCCGACGAGAAGCTCGTCATCGGCGAGTCGAACCTCGACCCGCTCGGCCGCCAGCTCGACCCCGGGATGGTGCGCCGCGATTTGCGCGCACTGCGCGACTGGGAGAACACACAAGCCCGCCTCCTCCGCGCC
>DATFPK010000027.1:0-18440 GCA_035264885.1 Solirubrobacterales bacterium | reverse complement strand
GCCCGACCTCCTGTTCAGCCTGATCAAGGGCATGGTCATGGCGACGATCATCGTGCTGGTCGGCTGCTACTACGGCTACACCGCCTCGGGGGGCCCGGTGGGCGTGGGTTCTGCGACCGCGAAGTCGATGGCCCTCAACATCGTGCTGGTCCACGTCGTCGGCATGGTGGGAACACTTGTCTTCTGGGGCGCGAATCCCCGGGCACCGATAGGAGGATGATCCGAAAATGAGCGCGTTCGATCGCGAGGAGAGGGATGAGCGCTACGACCACGGCTCCGGTGGCGAGGGGCCGGATGACCCGACCGCCGAGGTCGAGGCCGAGCGCGCCGAGGACATGAGCGAGGAAGGCTCCGCGCGCGACGACCGCTACGCATTCGAGCGTGACGACGACGAGGGCGAGCCGCAGAGCGAGTCCGAGATGGGCTCCGGCCGCACCCAGGTCCGCGAGCGCGAGAACGATCGCGGCGGCGAGGGCGAGGGCAACGGCGGCGGTACCTATGTCGCCGAAGACGGCGCGGTGCTGGGCAAGGACTTCACCGTGCCCGGAGTCGATCCCGACGACGACGACCCGTACCGCTGGCACACCGGCGAGAAGCGAGACCACGGCGGCGAGGACGCGATCGAGATCATCGACCTCGTCAAGCAGTTCGGCCGCGCCCGGATCCTCAACGGACTGAACCTCGGGCTTCCCGACGACCAGATCTCGATGGTCCTCGGCCCCTCGGGGACGGGCAAGTCGGTGTTGATCAAGCACATCGTCGGCCTGCTCTACCCGGACTCCGGCGACGTGCTGGTCCACGGCGAGTCGATCCCGAACATGACCGACGACGAGCTGTTCGAGGTCCGCAAGAAGTTCGGCCTGCTGTTCCAGGACGGCGCCCTGTTCGGATCGATGAACATCTACGACAACGTCGCCTTCCCCCTCCGCCAGCACACCGACAAGGGCGAGGAGGAGATCGGCGAGATCGTCAACCGCCGGCTCAAGGAGGTCGGCCTCGGCGAAGCGACCTACAAGATGCCGAACGAGCTGTCCGGCGGGATGCGCAAGCGCGCCGGGTTCGCCCGGGCGCTCGTGCTCGACCCCGCGATCGTCATGTTCGACGAGCCGGACTCCGGGCTCGACCCGGTCCGCACCGCGCTCCTCTGCGAGCTGATCCGCGAGGTCCACGAGGAGAACGGCGGCTGCTACATGGTCATCAGCCACGACCTCGGAACCGCGCGCCGGATCGCCGACTTCATCGCCGTCCTCTGGAAGGGCAAGATCGTCGAGCAGGGCCCGAAGGAGGAGCTGTTCAACTCGGACAACGAGTTCGTCAGCCAGTTCCTCAACGCGGACGTCGACGGCCCTCTGGCGATGGACTGAGCGTTCCCCGCCGGGGTCCTCGCCCTGCTCGCTCTCCATCGCGGGCGCTTAATCTCGCTCCAGGTCGCCGTAACAGGCGCTCCCTAACCTTCTGCCGGTGAGAACGGGAGAGGTCTTCGCGCGGGTCGCGGCCTGGTGCGCGGCGCACGCCCGCATCGTCCTGCCGGTCGCGGCGCTCGTCGCGCTGGCCGCGGCGGTCGCGGCAACGACCCTGGAGACTGACGCCGGGACGGACACGCTGGTGGACGAGGACTCGGAGTCCTTCCAGGCGTCCGAGGACATGCGGGAGCAGTTCGGCGAGGACCCCGTGGTCGTCGTCGCCGAGGGGGACCTCGCACGGCTGATCCTCACCCGCAACCTCGGCCAGCTCCTGCGGCTCGAGGGCTGCCTCGCCGGTCGCCCCCCGGAGGGGGTAGACCCGCTGCCCGGCCCCTGCGCGGAGCTGGCCGAGCTCCAGCCGGCCAAGCTCGTCTCCGGCCCGGCGACGTTCTTGAACCAGGCGGTGATCGGGATCGACGAGCAGTTCCGGGGCCAGATCCGGGAGGCGCAGCGCCAGATGGCGGTCGCCGCCCGCGCCGCGGCGGTGGACGCGCGGCGCCAGGGGCTCTCGCGAGCCCAGCAGGAGGCGGCCGCCCGGGCGGCCGCCCAGGCCGTCTACCAGCAGTTCCAGGAGCTGGCGCTCGAGCTCGCCACCCAGTACGGCATCACCCGCCTGCCGCGGATCGACGACCCCACGTTCGTCAGCGCCGTCGTCTTCGACAACCGCCAGCCCGGCAACGTCCCCAAGGCCAAGCTCTCCTACCTCTTCCCGAACGAGGACGCGGCCCAGATCGTCATCAGGCTGAGGCCCGACCTGAGCGACGCCGAGCGCGAGCGGGCGCTCGAGCTGATCCGGGCAGCCGTGACCGACGAGACGCCGCGCCAGGCGTGCGCCCTCCGGGGCAAGCCTCGGCCCTGCTTCACCCTCGACGCCGGCCGCTACGTCATCTCCGGCGCCCCGGTGGTGGTCGCCGGCCTCGCCAGCGAGCTGGAGGACGCCCTCCTCGTCCTCCTGTTCGCCGCGATCGCCCTGATGGCGCTGACCCTCCTCGCGGTCTTCCGCTCCCGACTTCGCCTCCTGCCGCTCGCGCTCGCCCTCGCCGCCGCCGCGCTGACCTTCGGGCTCGCCGGCCTGCTCGGCGGCTCGCTGACGATGGCGTCGATCGCGGTCCTGCCGGTCCTGATCGGGCTCGCGGTCGACTACGCGATCCAGCTCCAGGCCCGTTTCGACGAGGCGGTGGCCGCCGGCGCCGAGGGAGCGGAGGCGGCCCGCCGCGCCGCCGTCCGCGGCGGCCCGGTGGTCGGCACCGCCTGTCTCGCCACCGCCGCGGGGTTCCTCGCCCTCCAGCTCTCGCCCACCCCGATGGTCAGGACCTTCGGCCTGCTGCTCGTCGCGGGGGTCGTGCTCGCGTTCGGCCTGACGCTGACGGCGGGAATGGCGGCGCTTGCGCTGAGGCGCCGGCCGCCGGTCGCCGGTCGCCGGTCGCCAGGCGCCGGTCGCCAGGCGCCGGTCGCGACCCCATCGCGCCTTGGCGGGATCCGTGAGCGGCTCGCCCACGTCGCCCGCTCCGCCCTCGCGGTCTCGATCGCCAGCCCAGGCCGGGTCCTGGCGGTCGCGCTGGCCCTGGCGCTCTGCGGCTGGGTGGCGGGCACCAAGACCGACACGGTCTCCGACATCCGCGAGCTCGTCCCCGGCGACCTCCGCGAGGTCCGCGATCTCGAGGAGGTGCAGGACATGACCGGCGTCTCCGGCGAGCTCGACGTCACGGTCAGGTCCGACGACCTCACCGACCCCGAGCTGGTGGCCTGGATGGCGGCGTTCAAGGAGCGGGTCCTGGAGGCCGGCGGCTTCAGCGGCGACGTGCCGACCTGCCGCGACGCGGAGATCTGCCCCGGCCCGGCGCTCAGCGACTTCATCCCCGACGCCGCGCGGGGCGGCCTGACGCGGGCCCGGATCGTCAGCCTGCTCGATGCGCTTCCGGCCTACGACCTCCAAGGAGTGATCGAGCGCGATCCCGAGACCGGGGAGCTCGGGGACACGGCCAACATCGCCTTCGGCATCCGGGTGATGCCGCTCGACGAGCAACAGAAGCTCATCGACCGGATTCGCGCCCAGGTGGATCCGCCGGGCGACGCTCCCGGCCCCCCGGAAGGGACGACGGTGCGGCTGGCCGGACTGCCGGTCCTCGCCGCCGAGTCGGCCACCGATCTCGAGCGCAGCCGCTACTGGCTCACCCTCGCCGGCCTCGTGGCGGTCGCGCTGGCGCTGCTGGCGGTCTACCGTCGGCCCGGGCGGGCCCTGGTCCCGCTGATCCCGATCGCCCTCGCGACCGGATGGTCGCCGCTCGTGATCGCCGCCATGGACATCCCGCTCAACCCGATGTCGGCGGCCCTCGGGGCCCTTGTGATCGCGATCGCCACCGAGTTCAGCGTGATCCTCGCCGCCCGCTACCACGAGGAGCGGCAAGCCGGCCAGAGCGTCGGCGAGGCGCTGCGCCGCTCCTACGCGAGGACCGGCGCCGCCGTCGCCGCCTCCGGCCTCACGGCGATCGCGGGGTTCGCGGCGCTGACCGCCAGCGACATCCGGATGCTGCGCGACTTCGGGCTCGTCACGGTCGTCGACCTCGGGGTCGCCCTGATCGGCGTCATGCTCGTCCTGCCGGCCGCCCTGGTCTGGGCCGAGCGCGGCTTCGAGCTGGGTGGCGCTCTGCCGCGAAGGCCGCGAGGATTGCGGCATGAGCGAGCCGGCTGAGGGCCGCGGCGCAGGGCAGGGGGCTGAGGGTCCCGAGGGCTCGACGGTCGCCGGACGCCGGACCCTGGGGCCGGCACCGAAGCCGGGCAGCCGCTACTCCTACGTCGTCGGGCTGCTCTTCCTCGCCCTGATCGTCGTCGCCTTCTTCGGCAGCGTCGTCGACCGCGACGAGGGCACCCTGGGGCTCGACGAGGAGACGAGCGACCTGCCGCTGCCCGAGTTCGCGGTCCCGCTCGCCACCAGCTCGCTGGAGGGAGACGCGAACGTCGCCCAGGACGATTGCGAGACCTCGCAGATTCCCTGCCCGGCCGGAGACGTCCGCACCCCGGCCTGCGAGGTCGGCGAGCCCGGGGCGATCCGCGTGTGCGACTTCTTCGACCGTCCGTTCGTGCTGTCTTTCTGGTTCAGCCGCGGGGGCGACTGCGAGGCGCAGCAGGACGTGGTCAGCGCCGCCTACGAGCGCTACCGTGGGCGCGTGGGGTTCCTCTCGCTGAACGTCCGCGACAGTCGCGACACGGTCCGCGACATGGTCAGGCAGCGGGGCTGGCGGATGCCGGTCGGGCACGACGGCGACGGCGCGGTCGCCAACCTCTACCGGGTCGGCGGCTGCCCGACCTTCGTCTTCGCCTATCCCGGTGGCCTGCTCGAGCACGCGACGATCGGCGAGCTCGACGGCGCCCAGCTGGCCGCCGAGGTGAGGCGGCTGCTCCGCGCCACCCGCGCCAAGGCCGCGGAGCGCGACTGAGATGAACGACGCCGCCGATCCCGGCTGGGTCGCCCCTGCGGTTCGGTCGGAGTTCCCGGGGCTCGGACTGGCGAGCCTGGAGGTCGAGGGGCCCTCCGGCCGCAGCCCGGGGCCCGTGCAGGACCGGCTTCGTGAGCTCTCCAACCGGTTCCACGGCGGCCACGCGATCCACCTGCGCCAGCGGCCGATCCCCTGGGCCTACCGGGTCTTCTTTCGCCAGATCGGGCTCGACCCGGATCGCGATCGCACGCCGGTCGAGCAACTCGCGTACGACCGGATCAAGTCGGGCGGCTTCAAGAGCCGCAACCACCTCGATGACGCGCTGACGATCGCGATCGTCGAGACCGGAGTCGCGATTCGCGCCTTCGACGCCGAGAAGCTCGAGGGGCTGCTGGGAATCCGCGATTCGGGCCCCGGCGAGTCCCTGGAGGGGCGCCCGGGCGAGTTGCCGCAGGGGACGCTGGTGATCGCCGACGAGCGCCGGCCGGTCGGGATGCTCTTCGGCGCGACCGCCGAGGGCCGCGGGGTCCACCCGGCGACCACTCGGATCATCCTTGCCGCGACCCGGGTCAAGGGCGTGCCCGAGATCGCGATCGAGGAGGCGCTGTGGATGGCCGCCGCCGTAATGGGTGTCGGGCGCCCCGTGCGCGGGTAGAATCCTGGTGATGCCGGAGTTGCTCGAACGCCATGACACCGCGCGGCTCGAAGCGCTGCTCGAGGGCGACGAGCGGCTGGCGCGGGTCGAGCTGCGACGCCAGATCGCTCGCCTCGAGCTGGAGCTCGGTGAGCTCTTCGAGTCATCCTTCCCCGGCCGCGGGATCTCGTTCTCGGTCCCCGCCACCGGCGGACCGCGTCTGCTCGGCATCGCCGAGCTGGAACGGATCCGCGACACGCTCGCCGAGCGGATCGCCGATGTCCGCGGCCTGCTCGAGGATCGCGGCTACGTGGAGACGCGAAACCGCGAGCTGATCGAGCGGATGATCGCCGAGCCCGAGCGATTCAAATGGGTCCGGGTGTCGAACGAGGACATCGGCGAGCGCGGCTGCCGCCACTGGCATTCCCGGCCCCGCTACGGAATCGTCGGGATGCTGATGGGGTGGTGGAGGGTCAAGGTCTCCTCGGGTTGCCCCTTATGACCGGGGCGCCGGCCACCGGCGTCCCGCCCCAACAACAGGCCCCCCTCTGATCGATGGCGAAGTCCCGCCGGCGAAAGCGCCGACGCGCGGCCCCGGGCGAGCACCGGGCTCCGCAGCCGGCCGAGCCGAAGCGGGCCGTCACCGGCGCCCCGAGCGGGCGCGGTCGGCCGCCGGACGAACGGCCGCCGGCCCCGTGGGGCTCGTTTCCGCTGGTCGAGCTCGCGGTCCTCGTCGGGCTGGTCATGCTCGTCTTCGGCTTCGTCCGCAACGACCCGGTGACGGTCGTCGTCGGGCTCGCGCTCGGCTCCCTGGCCGGCCTCGAGCTCTCGATCCGTGAGCACTTCGGCGGCTATCGCTCGCACACCACGCTGCTCGCCGGCCTCGTCTTCGTCGTCAGCGTCGGCCTCCTCTACTACGCGGCGGGCCTGCCGCTGCTGGCGGCGCTGATCGCCGGCGGCGCCGGGTTCGCCGCGTCGTTCCTGGTCCTGCGCCGGGCCTTCCGCCGGGCGACCGGCGGCCTCAGCTACAGGATCGGCGGCCTGGGCGGCTGACACGCCCAGGCCGCCGGGAAGGGGGGCTCAGAGCAGCGCGCTCCTGGCGCTGCCGGAGCCGTCCAGTTCGGAGGAGAGGAGGTGGCGCTGGCGGTCGGTGAGGGAGCCGATCCGCTTGTTCTCGGACAGGGCCAGGGAGAAGAGGAACTTCCGGGCGCGGGTGCGCCCCCAGCGCCGCTGGCTCGTGAGGAGCTCGGCGAGGCTCATGCTCTCCGTCTCCCATGATCGTTCGCGGACCACCTCGGATGCGCTGACCGCTCCGCGGGCGATGTCGCGCTTCAGCGCCGCCCGGGCGAGGCGGACGCGGTTTGCTCGGGCAAGGGCCTGCATGTGCTGGGGCTGTCGCAGGGTTCCTGAGATGCGAGCAGGGGCGATGGATGCAGCGTCCACTGAGACTCCTCCCTTCCAAGGAATCGATAACTGGGCTATCTCTCTCTCGCTCCGCCATCCCCCGGCGCCGTCCGGCGCGTGGAGCCCTGATATGTCTTCCCGACGGGGCTCCCTGCCCAAGGTGTGCGGTGCGCGCGGGAAGCTATGGCCCGCCGGACCGGAGCGTCAACCCACTAATAGGGAAGTCCAGGCGGGTCGTTCGCTAAGAGCAACTTTTTCGGCCCGAGAAACGCTTGTTCAGATCTGGACAAGCTTCCTCGTACCCTCCGCGGGGGATGCAATAGCTTCGTTACGGCCTCGTCACAAGGTCGTGAAGAAGACGGGAAGCCGCGTCAGGCGGCGCGCGGCAGGTCGGGGAAGCCGGCGCTGACCCGGCCGATGATCTCGAGCGCCCGGTCGAGCTGTTCGCGCTCGTGGGTCGCCATCAGGCTCGTCCGCAGCAGCGCACCACCCGGCGGGACGGCGGGGTGGATCGCGACGTTCGTGTAGACGCCGGCGTCGAACAGAGCCTTCCAGAGCAGGACGGCCTGCCAGTCCTCCCCGACCAGGACGGGAACCACCGGCGTCGTCGCCTGGCTGCCGTTCGGGAGGGTGCCGGGCTCGACGACCCGTAGCCCGAGGTCGCGGAGCCCGGCCCGCAGGTAGGCGGAGTTGTCGAGGAGCCGGGCGAACAGTTCCGGTCCCTCCCCCCGGATGATCCGCAGGGCGCCGAGCGCGGCGCCGACCGCCGCCGGGACAGCGGCGGCGCTGAAGATGAACGAGCGCGAGGCGATCCGCAGGTACTCGACCACCTCCTCGGGGCCGGCGATGAACCCGCCGCAGGAGGCGAGGCTCTTGGAGAAGGTTCCCATCCGCAGGTCGACCCGGTCCTCGAGGCCGAACAGCTCGCAGGCTCCGGCGCCGCGCTCGCCGAGGACGCCGACGCCGTGGGCCTCGTCGACCATGAGCCGGGCGCCGTGGCGCTCGCAGAGCTCGACGATCGGAGGGAGGTCGCAGAGGTCGCCCTCCATCGAGTAGACGCCGTCGACTACCACCAGGACACCACCGCCGTCCTCGCCCGCCCGGACCAGCATCTTCTCCAGCTTGTCCATGCGGTTGTGACGGAACGGCCGCAGCTTCGCGCCGGAGAGGCGGCATCCATCGAGGATCGACGCGTGGTCGCCGGAGTCGCAGATCACGGTGTCCCCCGGCTCGAGGATCGTGCCGATGCATCCGACGTTGGACTGGTAGCCGGTGGTGAAGACGATCGCGTCCTCGGTCCCCATCCAGCCGGCCAGCTCGCGCTCGAGCTCGACGTGGAGGGGCGTGGTTCCATTGAGGAGGCGCGAGCCGGTGACACCCGTGCCGAAACGCTCGAGCGCGTCCCGGGCCGCCTGCTTGACCCGCTCGTCGCCGGTCAGGCCGAGGTAGTTGTTGGAGCCGAGCATGATCGTCTCCCGCCCCTCCATCTCGACAACCGGGCCCGCCTGGGAGGTCAGGAGCCGGAAGTACGGAAGGAGGTCGTGCTCCTTCGCCGCCTCGAGCTGCTCGCGGCGATCGTGGTTGCGCGTCTTCGCGAAGACGTCGACTGGCGCCCTGACGGTGTCCGCCATCTCGCGGGATTCTAGGTGCGCTCGGACGCGCTAGGTTCCGCGCGCGGTGGCCGCTCCCCAGATCGTTCCCGTCAAGACGAGGCGCCAGCTCAGGCGGTTCGTGAAGGTGCCGTTCGCGATCCACCGCGACCACCCGCAGTGGGTTCCGCCGCTGATCTTCGAGCGGATGCAGTTCCTGAGCCGCTCGAAGAACCCCTGGTTCGAGCACGGCGAGGCGGAGTTCTTCGTCGCCGAGCGCGACGGGGAGGCGGTCGGGCGGATCAGCGCCCACCTCGATCGCCGCTGGGACGAGTACCAGGGCGGCAACGACGGGATGTTTGGCTTCATCGAGTTCGCCGACGACCCCGACGTGGCGGCGGCGCTGCTCGACACCTCATCCGCATGGGCCGCGTCACGGGGTCGCGAGCGAGTCATCGGCCCGATGGACTTCAACACCAACGACGAGCTCGGCGTGCTGGTCGAGGGCCACGAGCTGCGGCCGATGATCCTCCAGCCCTGGCACCCGGCGTACTACCAGCGGCTCGTCGAGGCCCAGGGCTACGGCAAGGCCATGGACCTCCTGATGTGGAACATCGCGATGGGCGAGCTCAAGCGGGGCGATCAGTTCCACGACTTCATCCACCAGGCCGCCGAGCGCAGCGCCACCGAGCACGGCATCACGCTCCGCAACATGCGCAAGTCCGACATGGAGGCCGAGGTCCGACGCTTCATGGACGTCTACAACGACGCCTGGGGAGACAACTGGGGTTTCGTACCGATCACCGACGCCGAGGTGCGCTTCCAGGCCAAGAACCTCAAGCAGGTGCTCGACGAGGACTGGGCGATGATGGCCGAGAACGCCGACGGCGAGGTGGTCGGCGCCGCGCTGACGCTCCCCGACATCAACCAGGTGACGGCGAGGATGAACGGCCGTCTCCTGCCGTTCGGCTGGCTGAGGTTCCTGCTCGGCCGCAGGAAGATCGACCGGGTCCGCGTCTTCGCGCTCGGGGTCAAGCACGATTGGCAGCACACGGGCGTCGCCGCCGCCCTCTACGTCAAGCACATCGAGACGACCCGGCCGGACGGGGTGATGTCGGCCGAGACCGGCTGGATCCTGGAGGTCAACGAGGCGATGAACCGCGCCATGGAGGGGATGGGCGGCCACGTGGTCAAGCGCTACCGGATCTACGAGAAGGCGCTCGGGGCACCGGATTCCCGCTAGTTGCGGGGTTCCCGAGATGCCGCTCCGGGACCCGCCTTGGCCGCCGGTAGAGTCGGGATCGTGACCGACCAGCTGGAGGGAGAGGTCCTGTCCGAGGAGGACGCCGGCCCCACCGAGGCCGGCGGCGCCCGCCCCCTCCCGCAGCGCTTCGAGGCCGCCACGCCGGCGGTCCTCGGCGACGTCCGGACCGCCGCGATCGCGGCCGCCGGCGGCGCACTGGCCGGCGTCGCCGCCGTCGCCGCTGCCCGCGCGGTCGGCACCGGCGCCCGGCGCCGCGGCCGAAGCCTGACGCGCCGCGAGCGGCCCGCGAACGTGGTCGCCAGCCGCTCGTTCCTCGTCGACGTTCACCTGCTCGGCAACCGGTGAGCAGCCCGCGGTCGCGCCGCGCCGCCGCCGCGACCCTGGAGGTCGAGGTGCGCCCGCGCTGGGTCTTTCGGATGCCCGGCCGCGGCGGCGGCGACCGCGTCCTCGTCGTCAGGTCCTCGATCGCCCACCGTCTCATGCACGTCGGCTCGGCGCCGGTCCTGGTCAGCGCATGGCAGCCGGCCGGCGAGCGGGTGGTGTTCCGGGCCGAGGCGATCGACCCGGAGGCGATCGGCGGTCCGGCGCTCGACGGCGTCCCGGAACGGACGCGAGCGACCCGCGCCGACCTCGCGCTCGCGATCGAGCGGATGCGCTTCGCGCTCGCCGTCGACGACGACAACCGCGAATTCTGTCGCCGCTTCCGCGGCGACCGGCTGCTCGGGCCGCTGATTCGCCGCCGGCCCCACCTGCGGCCGCGCCGGCGCCCCTGGCCGTGGGAGGCGCTGGCCTGGGCGGTGACCGAGCAGCTGATCGAGTCGACCCGCGCGGCCCAGATCCAGCGCCGCGTGGTGCGCCGCTGGGGGCGCAGCCTCGGCGCCGGACGGCGGGTCCTGCGCGACGTGCCCTGCGCGGCGGCGATCGGCGGCCGCTCCCCCGCCGAGCTCCAGTCGATGGACCTGGCGGGCCGGCGGGCGGTCGCGCTGCGGGCGGTGGCCCGGGACGTCGCCGCCGGACGCTGCGACCTCTGGGACCGCGACGCCGACCGGCGCCTCCTCGCGACCCCGAACATCGGCCCCTGGACCGTCCAGTGCCTCGGCTTCCGCGGCCGCGGCGACCCGGACTCCCTCCCGGCCGGCGACCTCGCCTACATCAAGCTGGTCGGCCACCTCGCCGGATTGGGCCGTAGGGCGACGGTCGAGGAGGTCGAGGAGTTCTTCGCGCCCTACGAGCCCTACCGCGGGATCGCCGGCCACTTCGCCCTCGCCGGCCTCCACAAGATCGTCGCTCAGGGGCCGCCGCTGCCGCTGGCGGCTTGATGAATCGCCCGCGCTCCGGGCTGGACGAATCAACGTTCAAGGGCCTGGCCGTTCGGTCGATACCTCTCCTGTGCACGATCGAAAGCCACGGGACGACCCGTGGTCGGCTGAACAGCTCGCAGATTTCCTCGACCTGATCTCTTCGGCGCGCGACGAGGAGGCCGCGGTGGGGGCTGCTCTCGCCAGCGTCGTCGACGCCACCGGCGCCAAGCTGGCGGCGATCGCCGGCGAGGACGGAGTCACGGCCGCCGCCGGCGACTTCGCCGGCGACGCCGACCTCGCCGACCTCTGCGCCCTGATCGCCGGCGATGCCGGTTCCGTCCGGGTCGGCGGTCGCGAGCGCGCCGCCGAGTCGGCGCCGATCGGCAGCGGCCGCGGCGACCACCTCGTCGTCGTCCGGGAGGGGACCGAAGCCTTCGAGCCGGAGGCCGCGGCCCTGCTGCGGGCGATGGCCCGGACCCTGGCGATCGGCCTCAAGCTGCTCCACAGCATCGGCGAGGAGCGCCACGTCCGCGAGCGGGCCGAAGCCGAGATGAAGGTCCGCAAGCGGGCCGAGTCCAAATACCGCAACCTCGTCGAGCGCCTGCCGGCGATCGTCTACACCGCCGAGCCCGGCGAGTTCGGCGTCTGGCGCTACGTCAGCCCGCAGGTCGAGGAGATCCTCGGCTACACCCGCGAGGAGTGGCTGGCCGACCCCGGGCTGTGGGCGCGCTGCCTGCACCCCGGGGACCGCGACCGGGTCGTCGCCCACGAGATGACCAACTACGCCGGCTTCGAGCGCAACGCCCCCGCCGCCGACTACCGGATGATTACGCGGGACGGCGACGTCGTCTGGATCCTCGACGAGGCGGTGCAGGAGCCCGACGAGCATGGCACCGTGCTCTGGCACGGGGTCATGTACGACATCACCGAGCGCAAGGAGGCTCTCCAGGAGGCCGAGCACCGGGCGGCCCAGCAGGCCGCCGTCGCCTCGCTGGGGGAGCGCGCCCTCGAGGGGGCCGACCTCGACGAGCTGATCCGCGCCGCCGTCCACCTGGTCACGCAGGTAGAGGACGTCGAGCACGGCTGCGTCTGGGAGATGCCGGCAAAGGGCCGCTCGCTCCAGCTCCGGGCCGGCCTCGAGTCCCCCGACGGGATCATGTCCAAGGCCTCTGCCACCCGCGACTCCCACGCCGGCGCCGCCTACGAGGCGGGTCTACACGTGATCGTCGACGACTGGCGCACCGAGTCGCGGTTCAGCATGCCCCCGGCCCTCCGGGTCCTCGGCGTGCGCAGCAGCCTCGCCGTCGTCATCCCCGGCCAGCGGCGCCCATTCGGCGTGATCGACGTGCACTCGTCGGCCCCCGGGCGCTTCACCCCAGCCGACGTCCACTTCGTCCAGTCGGTGGCGAACGTCCTCGCCGACGCGATCGAGCGCCGGCTCGCCGACGAGGCGCTCCGCTACCGGGTCCTGCACGACGCCCTCACCGCCCTGCCCAACAAGGTCCTGTTTGGCGACACGCTCCACGCCGCCCTGAAGCGCTGCGCGGAGTCCGGCGCGCCGATCGGGGTCCTCTTCCTCGACCTCGACCACTTCAAGCTGGTCAACGACAGCCTCGGCCACCAGGCGGGGGACGACCTGCTTCGTGCCGTCGCACCCCGCCTCCGCAGCCGACTGCGGCCAGGCGACACCGTCGCCCGCTTCGGCGGCGACGAGTTCGGCGTCCTCGTCGAGGACCTTGCCGACGAGGAGGAGGCGCTGGCTGTCGCCGAGCGGATCTCGACCGCGTTCGCGCGCCCGTTCGTCCTCCAGGGGGTCGAACATTTCATGAGCGCCAGCATCGGGGTCGCCGTGGCCCGCCCCGGCGGCGAGGAGGGCATCGACGCCGACGGCCTGATTCGCGACGCCGACGCCGCGATGTACCGGGCCAAGGAGAAGGGCCGGGCCCGGGTGGAGCTGTTCGACGCCGACATGCGGGCCCGCGCGGTGCGCAGGCTCGAGGTAGAGCGCGAGCTCCGCCACGCGCTCGAGCGTGACGAGCTCACCCTGCAGTACCAGCCGATCATCGCCCTCGCGACGGGCCGGATCAGCGGCGTCGAGGCGCTGGTGCGCTGGCGCCACCCCGACCGCGGCCTTCTGCAGCCGGACGAGTTCATCGACATCGCCGAGGAGACCGGCCTGGTCGAGCCGATCGGGCGCTGGGTGACCGAGCAGGCGTGCCGCCAGGCCCTGGTCTGGCACGAGCTGCGCCCCGACGAGCGCCCGCTCGACGTCTCGGTCAACGTCTCGGCGCGCCAGTTCGCCCATCGCGACCTCCCCGAGGTGATCTCCGAGATCCTCGTCCGCACCGGCCTCGACGCCGCCTCGCTGCGTCTCGAGATCACCGAGAGCGTCCTCGTCGAGGAGTCCGGCCACGCGACCGCGACGCTCGAGGCGCTGAAGGAGCTCGGCGTGAACCTGGTCCTCGACGATTTCGGCACCGGCTACTCGGCGCTGGCCTACCTGAACCGCTTCCCGCTCGACGCGCTCAAGATCGACCGCTCGTTCATCGAGGCGCTGGGCGTCCAGCAGGAGCGCAGCGCGATCGTCGAGGCGATCGTCGGGATGTCGAGGGCGCTCTCGCTCGACGTCATCGCCGAGGGCGTCGAGAGCGAGCTCCAGCTCTCCGAGATCCGGGCGCTCGGCTGCCCCTACGCCCAGGGCTTCTACTTCGCCCGGCCCCTCTCCGGTCAGCAGCTCACGAGCCTGCTGGTGGAAGAGGTCGACTTCTCCGAGCTGATCCCCGCCCCGTAGGGGCGGTTCAGCGCGACCCCGCCCGCGGCAGGAGCTCGTTGGTGAGGGCCTCGGACGGCGCCGGCAGGGCGGTGATCACGCCGTGGTCGCGCATCCAGCGGATGAAGGCGTCCCACTCGGCGGGGTCCATCCAGCCGTAGGGCTCCCCCTGCTCCCGCCCGAGCAGCGGCAGTGTCGCCCGCATCTCGGCGGCGGTCAGGCGGGGGTCGAGGGCCGAGTTCGCCTCGAGCACGGCGTCGGTGGCGGCTCCGGGGTCGGCGGCGGCGGCCGAGGTGCCGCGCTCGAGCGCGGCCAGGAACAGCCGGATCGCCTCCGGATCCTCGTCGACCCGGTCGCCGCCGGCGACCAGCACGAGCTCGTCGTAGCGCGGCACGCCGAGGCGGTCGACCGGCTGGACGACCGGCCGCTCGCCGCGCAGCCGGAGGTCGACTCCCTCGACGTTGCGGAAGCCGCCGAGGATCGCGGCCGCGCGCCCGCCCAGCAGCGCGGGCAGCAGGCCGAGGCCGACGTTCACCTGCTCGACGTCGCCGGGATCGGCCCCGGCCCGTCCCAGGATCGAGCGCAGGTATGCGGCCTGGTAGGGGATGCCGGCCGTCGCCACGGTCTCGCCGGCGAGGTCCTCCGGGCCTCGCACGTCCGAGCGCTCGAGCCAGATCAGCGAGGTCAGAGGCTCGTCGACCAGGGCGCCGACCGCGACGACGTCGAGCCCTTGCTCGCGGGCGAGCAGCACCTCGGGCTCATAGGAGACCGCGAGGTCGGCGCGGCCCGCGGCGACCTGCCGGATCGGGGCAGCGGGGTCGGTCGGGGTGGAGATCTCGACGTCAAGACCGGCCTCGCGGAAGTAGCCCCGCTGCTCGGCGACGTAGATCCCGGCGTGGTCGGGGTTCGGGTAGAAGTCGAGGACCACGTGGAGCGGGTCGGGCGACGCCTTCCCGCCCTCCTCCTTCTCGCCGCAGCCCGCGAGAAGGGCCGCCAGTCCGACCGCCAGCGCGGCGGTCGCCGTCCTCAGTGCCATCTGACGAACCTCCGCTCGATCGCGCCCAGGACGGCGAAGAGCCCGACCGCCATCAGCGCCAGAACCGCGATCGACGCGAACATCCGGGCGGTCGCGAGGCTGGCGGAGTCGTTCTGGATCAGGAACCCGAGGCCCTCGGAGGATCCCGTCCACTCGGCGAACACCGCTCCGATCACCGCGACGGCGACCGCGATCCGGGCGCCGCTGAAGAGGAACGGGAGCGCGGTGGGAGCCTCCAATCTCGTCAACGTCTGCCAGCGCGAGGCGTCGAGCGTGCGCATCATCTTGATCGCATCCGGGTCGGCCCGCCGCAGGCCGTCCAGCGCGTTGACGGTGATCGGGAAGAAGCAGATCAGGGCGATGATCGCGAGCTTCGGGCCCAGCCCGAAGCCGTACCAGACCACCAGGACCGGGGCGACGGCGATCACCGGTACCGCCTGCGAGGCGACGAGGAGGGGATAGAAGGCGCGGCGCAGCGTCGGTGAGAGGTGAAGGACGATCGCGAAGGCGATGCCGACCGCCAGCGCCAGGGCGAAGCCGAGCACGACCTCCCGGAGCGTCACCCAGGCGTTGTCGGCGATCAGCCCCCGATCGCCCCAGAACGCCTCGGCCACCTCGCTCGGCGCGGGGACGAGATAGGGCTTGAGATCGAGCGCCTCGGCCGCGGTGTCCCACCGGGCGACTCCCTCCCAGATCCCCACCAGGGCGACCAGGACCAGGGCGGGCAGGAGGAAGCGCCTCACCGCGACGCCTCGCGCAGGATCCGGAGGGCCCGTTCGCGAGCGGCGACGAATCCGGGTGCAACGACCGCCTCGTCCCGGCCGAGGGCGCGCGGCACCGGCGCCGACACCGCGCCCGCGACCCGCCCCGGGCGAGGCGTGAGCACGAGGACGCGATCGCAGAGGTAGAGCGCCTCCTCGATGTCGTGGGTGACGAGGAGCGTCGTCCGCCGCTCCGCCTCGAGCGCGCCGGCGAGCCAGCCCTGCATGTCGGCGCGGGTCAGCGCGTCCAGCGACGCGAATGGCTCGTCGAGCAGGACGATCGGCTTGCCGGCGACGAGGGTCCGGAGGAAGGCGACCCGCTGGCGCATGCCGCCCGAGAGCTCGCTCGGCGCCGCCGACTCGAACCCGGCCAGGCCGAAGCGGTCGAAGAGCGCGTGGGCGCTGCGTCTCGCCTCGGCGCGTCCGGCGCCGCGGTTGCGGAGCGCCAGGGCGGCGTTGTCGATCGCCGAGTACCAGGGGAAGAGCAGGTCGCGCTGGGGCATGTAGGCGCAGCGCGCCAGCCGCTCCGGCGGCGCCTCGACGCCCCCGGCGGTGACGCTGCCGCCGGTCGGCTCGAGCAGTCCGGCGACGAGCTCGAGCAGTGTGGACTTGCCGCAGCCGGACGGACCGGTGAAGCCGACGACCTCTCCCGGTTTGACGACCAGGTCGATCCCGGCCAGCGCCTCGACGGCCCCGTAGGAATGGGCGAGGCGGCGCATCACTACGCCGGCCTCGACTCGGCGCGCCGGTTCCCGCTCTTGACTTAGAAGACCGACAAGATCAGACAAGGGCTCCCGCCTGGTTTACTGGTGCCCGATGCGGGTCTCCGCCAAGGCAGATTACGCGGTGCGCGCCGCAGTCGAGCTGGCCGCCGCCGACGAGGGACCGATCAAGGGCGAGCGCCTGGCCGAGGCGCAGGACATCCCGCTCCAGTTCCTCGAGCACATTCTCCTCGAGCTCAAGCACGCGGGCATCGTCCGCGCGCGCCGCGGCGCCAAGGGCGGCTACTGGCTCGCCCGCCCGGCCGACGACGTCACGATCGCCGAGGTCATCCGCGCGGTCGAGGGCCCGATCGCGAACGTGCAGTCGGCGCCGCCGGAGTCGATGACCTACCGCGGCAATGCCGAGCACCTCCAGGAGGTCTGGATCGCGGTCCGGGCGAACCTGCGCGCCGTCCTCGAGTCGGTCACCCTCACGGACCTGGTCGAGGGCGAGCTGCCGCCGGTCGTCGAGCACCTCACCGGCTCGCCCGACGCCTGGGACTCGCGCTGACGCGCTGCCGTCGACCGCGAAGACTCGCGGTCCCGGCCGGCGAGGCGCGCCCCTCTACTTCAGGCCGGCGCGGGCACCGACGGCGCGAGGTCGGGGTCCGCGCCGATCGTCAGCTCGCCGAAGCGCCGGGCCCACGTGCGGTTCAGGTCGTCGGTCTGGCGCTTCATCTCCTGCTCGACCCGTAGGCCCTGGGGCATCCCAATGCCGAGGTCGTTCAGAAGCAGCTTGGTCGTGATCTCGTAGCGATTGACGAAGCGCTCGTAGGCGATCGTGATCGGCCGCACGCCGCAGACCTCGAAGAACGCGTCCCAGCGGGCCTCGTCGGCGGCGATCTGGCCGATCAGGTGGTCGATCGCACCGACGTGGAACTCCAGCTGCGGCCGGGAGGCGTGGCCGTCGATCTCCTCCTCCGGCGAGTCGTCCTGGCGCCAGGCGGCGGTCTGGAGCGCCTTCCAGAGGGAGATCGCCTGGCGCAGCTTGTTGGCGCGGACGATTCGGACGAACCGGACCCCGGGGCCGAAGACCGCCGGGAAGAGGTCCGCGAGGTCGAGCGAGCGGTAATCGGGGAGCGTGCGCAGCAGGCCGACGAAGTCGCCGAGATAGTTGGCCATCAGCTTGGCGGCGAAGACGCCGTTCGGGGTGGTCCCGCGGTCGAGCGCCCATTCGAGGTACGGGCGGTAGTCGTCGGCGCTCCACAGCGGATGGCGCTCCTGGGGGTCGACCGCGGCGTGCTCGCCCAGGTGGTCGAGGATCGAGCGGTCTTCGCCACCGAGGAAGAACTCCTTCGGCTGGCGCGGCAGGCCGCTGTGGCGGAGGGCCTCGAAGTACTCCTCCGGGCGCCCGGCGACGCCGGTGGACGCGAGCGCGTGGCAGAGGAGGGTGCTGCCGCTGCGCGGGGTGGCGCAGACGAGGTAGGAGCAGGCCGGCGGGTTCATCGCCGGAATCCTACCCAACTAAGTTGGTCGGGAAACTATAAAAGACCTAGGCGATCCGCGAGCCGGGCTCGGCGTCCTCGTCCGGGCGCAACAGGACCACGCCCTTCCCGGGATCGAGTGCGCCGAGGACCAGCACCTCGGAACGGACGGAACCGATCTGGCGCGGCGGCAGGTTGACGACCCCGACCACCAGCCTGCCCTCCAGCTCGTCCCGGGCGTAGTGCGTGATCTGCGCCGAGGACGTCTTCCGCCCGACCTCGGGCCCGAAGTCCACCGTCAGCCTCCAGGCCGGCACCCGCGCCTCGGGAAACTCCTCTACCGCCACGACCCGCCCCACCCGCATATCCACCGCAAAGAAATCCTCCGCGCTCTGAAGCTGCGGCGGCGGGTCGTCGCTCATCGGCCGAGCCTATTCCTGGGGCGGCGGCGGGGAGGTCTTCGAGGGAAGACTGCGCTTTCCGAGAAGGCCTACCCGGCGCCGTCTCATGAGCAGTTGAGGGGACGACTGCGCTTTCCGAGAAGGTCCCCCGGGCGCCGTGTCGCGGACCTCGGACCACTGCGCTTTCCGAGAAGG
>DATFPK010000026.1:0-29757 GCA_035264885.1 Solirubrobacterales bacterium | reverse complement strand
ATTGCGCAAGATTCCCCACTGCTGCCTCCCGTAGGAGTCTGGGCCGTGTCTCAGTCCCAGTGTGGCTGATCGTCCTCTCAGACCAGCTACCCATCGCAGCCTTGGTGAGCCTTTACCTCACCAACAAGCTAATGGGCCGCGAGCTCCTCCCGATGCGGAAGCCGAAGCTACCTTTGGTGAACACACTTATGTGTGTGCACCACATCCGGTATTAGCCCGAGTTTCCTCGGGTTGTCCCGGTCATCGGGGCAGATTACTCACGTGTTACTCACCCGTTCGCGGCTTTGCCCCAGGGCAAGCCCTGGTTCGTCGCACCACTTGCATGTGTTAAGCACGCCGCCAGCGTTCGTCCTGAGCCAGGATCAAACTCTCCGTAAAAAGTGACTCGAGGTTTCAACGCCGCACCCGAGGGTGCGACTGCCGGCCCGAAGGCCGGTTCCTCTGTCTCAGAGAGTTGTCATGCGGAAAGGCCGTCGCGTACACATCCTCGACGACCGGCATGACGGGTTGATGTTCCGCCGGCACGCTGACGAGCCGGCGGATCGGGCTCTGACATTCCGCAGATCTCACGACCCGCGGAGATGCACGCTGCTCAGTTTTCAAAGACCGCCACGCCCGCGGCGGCGGGTCTCGCCGCCTGCATGCGCCGGACAGGCACGAGGCCTGCCCGAAGGGACCGACGAGTATAACGCCATCGAGAGCACCTCTCAATGGCGCGGCCCCTTGGGACCCGCCCGCCGGCGCGGGAGGATAGCGTGGCTCAGCCCGCGACGCGGACGCGCCTGTGGCGGCGCCTGCCGACCTGCAGCACCCGGCCGTCGAGGGTGGCCGGGTCGACGTCCAGCGGCTCGCCGGGGACGACCTCCCCGTCCAGGCGTACTCCCCCCTGGTCGAGCAGGCGACGGGCCTCGCTGCGGCTCAGGCCGAAGCCCTCGGCCAGCACCGCGGGCAGGTGGACGTCGCCGTTCGGCGCCACCGTCAGCTCCTCGAGCTTCTCGGGGGCCTCGTGGCGCACGAAGAGGCGGTCGAAGTGCTCCTCGGCGCCGACGGCCGCCTCGTTGCCGTGGAACCGCCCGACGATGTCCCGGGCCAGCGCCCGCTTCGCCTCGTTGGGCGGGACGCCATCCGGCACCGTCCGGCGCAGGACCAGGTCGAAGTAGGCGGGCATCAGCTCGTCGGGGATGCGCATGACCTTCCCGAACATCTCCTGGGGTGGGTCCGTCACCCCGATGTAGTTGTCGAGCGACTTGCTCATCCGCCGGCTGCCGTCGATCCCGGTCAGGATCGGCATCGTCAGGATCGACTGCGGCTCCTTCCCCAGGGCCGACTGGATGTCGCGCCCGACCAGGAGGTTGAACTTCTGCTCGGTCCCCCCCACCTCGACGTCGGCGTCGATCGCCGCCGAGTCGTAGCCCTGGAGCAGCGGATAGAGCAGCTCGAGGAGCGCGATCGGCGCCTGGTCGCGCAAGCGCTTCTGGAAGTCGTCGCGCTCGAGCAGCCGGGCGACGGTCGCCCGTGCCATCAGGCCGAACAACTCCCCAGCCTCCATTCGCAGCCACTCGCTGTTGAACCGGACCTCGGTCCGCTCGGGGTCGAGCACCTTGAAGGCCTGCTCCTGGAACGTGCGGGCGTTGGCGTCGATCTCTTCGGCCCCGAGCACGGGCCGCTGCGCAGACCGCCCGCTGGGGTCTCCGACCCGCGCGGTGAAGTCACCGATGATCAGGACGACGGTGTGCCCCTCGTCCTGGAACTCGCGCAGCTTGCCGAGGGCCACGGTGTGGCCGAGGTGGATGTCCGGCGCCGTGGGGTCGATGCCGAACTTGACCCGCAGCGGCCGGCCCTCGCTGAGCTGCTCGGCGAGCCGGCCCGCCGGCAGAACGTCGACCGCGCGGCGGGCCAGACGCGCAGCCTGATCACGGGCTTCCCGACTCGGCTCCCCCTGCGATTTCGCCATCGGGGCCAATGCTAGACTCGCCCTCGGCTCGTGGGCACTGCGGGGCCTCTTGGCAGGGCGCCCCAGCCGAACGATTCGGCGGCACCCGCTGGGGCTCCCGGGCACAGCCGAAGCGACCTGATGGCCGCACGACGCAAAGAGCAGCCCCGTGAGGGGGACGCCGGGCAGGAAGCTCGGGCCGACGACCGGGACGAGGCATGGTCGCGGTCGGATGGCGCCTTTCCCCGCCCGGACGTGAGCTTCCCGGGGACCGGCGAGCCGGACTTCGCCGCAGCCGACGGCGACGGCGACGGCAACGCGGCGGCGGCCGGCGCCGCCGATAGCGGCAACGGCGCGGGTATTGCCGCCGACGGGGCCGCCGCGGACGGCTCCCCGGCCGCCCTCCGCGACCGGCGGACCCGCCGGGTCGAGCGCGAGGTCCCGGCACGCCGGGGGACGTCAAAGCCGGGCGACGGCAACGGCCTGCCCCCCGGTGGCGCCCTGCCGCCGCCGCCGCCGCCCCCGGTGGTGCCCCCGGCGCGCACCCGGCCCCGGCTCAAGAAGCTGCGGATCCTCTTCGTCCTGCTCGGCCTCGGCGTCCTGGCGATCGTCTCAACGGTCTTCGGGATGATGATGGCGGTCGCTCAGGACCTGCCGGCCCTCGAGAACTTCGCCGCATTCCGCGCCAACGAGAACACGGTCGTCGTCGACGCGACCGGTGAGCGCATCGGCACCCTGACCAGCAACGAGAACCGGATCCTGCTCGACTCCGGGGAGATCTCCCCGTACGTCAAGAACGCCGTCGTCTCGATCGAGGACTCGCGCTTCTACGAGCACCGCGGCGTCGACTTCGAGGGGATCGGCCGGGCGCTCGTCCAGGACGTCCTGTCGCTGAGCGCCAAGCAGGGCGCCTCGACGATCACGCAGCAGTTCGTCAAGGAGGCTCTTGAGGCCCAGAGCAACCGCACCGTCTTCCAGAAGCTCCGCGAGGCCGCGCTCGCCTACCACCTCGAGCGCAAGTGGACGAAGGACGAGATCCTCGTCAACTACCTCAACACCGTGTACTTCGGTCAGGGGGCCTACGGCATCGAGGCCGCCGCCCGCACCTACTTCGCCAAGGCCCATCCCGGCTGCGGCACCGAGACGAATCCCTGCGCCTCGGTCCTCGAGCCGCACGAGGCGGCGCTGCTGGCCGGCGTGATCCAGTCACCCGCGGCCTACGACCCGGAGGCGAACCCCAACGACTCCAAGGCCCGCCGCGACCTCGTGCTCGAGAAGATGCTCGACCAGGACTACATCGACGAGCCCACCTATCGCGACTCGGTCGCCAAGGCGATCCCGGCGGAGTCCGACATCTCCCCGCCGAAGCTCGACTCGAAGGCGCCGTTCTTCACCTCCTGGATGCGCCAGCAGCTCGTCGACTACTTCAAGGCGCAGGGCCAGAGCCCCGGCTACGCCTTCTTCGGCGGCCTCAAGGTGACGACGACGCTCGACCTCGAACTCCAGCAGGCGGCCGAGGACGCCGTGTACAGCTACCTCGGCGGCATCGGTCCGACCGCCGCGGTCGTCGTGATCGACAACGAGACCGGCGGCGTCAAGGCGATGGTGGGGGGCCCCGACTACGAAGAGTCCTCATTCAACCTGGCCACTCAGGGCCACCGCCAGCCCGGCTCCTCGATCAAGCCCTTCATCCTGCTCACGGCGCTCCAGCAGGGGATCTCCCCCAGCACGACCTATGAGTCCGCTCCGCAGGTCTTCTCCTTCGGCGAGAAGGGCAAGGAGAAGTTCCCGGTCGCCAACTTCGAGGACAGCTACGCCGGCGTCGCCGACCTCTACTCGGCGACGACGAATTCCGACAACTCGGTCTACGCGCAGCTCGGGCTCGAGACGATCAAGGGCGGAACCCGCGCGATCGCCAGGACGGCGCATACGCTCGGGGTCAAGACTCACCTGTCGACCAACCCCGCGATGGTGCTGGGCGGCCTCGAGAGGGGGGTTACGCCCCTCGAGTGGGCCTACGCCTTCGCCAACCTGAACAACGAGGGGCGGCGGACGACCGGCACCTTCCACCCGGGCTATCCCAACGACTTCGGGCCGATCGGGTTCACGAAGATCGAGGACAGCGACGGCAACGTCAAGGAGAACGTCGTCGACCGCGACACCGTGATCGACCCGGACGCGGCGGTCACGGCGAAGAGCATGCTCGAGAGCGTGGTGCTCGAGGGCACCGGCACGAACGCCCAGTACGGCGGCTACGCCTGGGGCAAGACCGGCACGACCGAGAACTTCGGTGACGCCTGGTTCTGCGGCGGCGTCGAGGACGTCACCGCCTGCGTCTGGGTCGGCTACCCCGACTCGGTCACCCCGATGACCACCGAGTACGGGGGCACCCCGGTCGCCGGCGGGACCTACCCTGCGCTGATCTGGGCCCGGATCATCGGCGCCTGGAGCGAGCTCCGCGACATTCGGGAGGCGGAAGAGGCCGCCGACGAGGAGGACTCCGAGGACAGCAGCAGCGAGACCGCGGCCGCCTCCTCGAGCGACACCTACGTCCCCGTCGAGTCGGCGCCCGCCCCCGCTCCCGCCGCCACCTCCCCCGCGCCGGCCCCGGTCGAGTCGGCGTCCGCCGCCCCAGCTCCCTCACCGGCACCCGCGCCCGCCCCGCCCCCCGCCCCCACGCCGGCTCCAGCTCCCGCGCCCGCCCCGGTTGCCCCGGCGACCAGCGGCGGCACAGGCGGCGCTGTCCCACCCGGCTAGCGTCGGCTCAGGCGGCCGTCTGCCGCGGCCAGGGCCGCGACACGTGCGGGTTCCCCGCCGCGCAGAAGCGCCACGGCAGGTCGACCGCCTTGGTGATCCCGATCCGCGGGCCGGCGACGATGGCGACGTCGCGCCACTCGTCCTCGCGCTGCAGCACCGCGAACGGCGTCTTCGCCAGATCGGCCCCATTCAGCTCCAGGCCGACTCCCAGGGCCTCGGTCAGCTTGCCGGGGCCGGCGCAGAGGTCGCGGTCGGGCCGCTCCCCCCGGCGCGCCCTCATCGCCTCGAGGCCCACGGTCGGCTCGAGCGCCCGGATCAGGACCGCCGCCGCCGTCCCCTCCGGCTCGGCGACAGCGTTCAGGAGGCTGTGGATCCCGTAGGAGAGGTACACGTACGCCCGGCCCGGCGGCCCGAAGAGCGTCTCCGTCCGCGCCGTGCGCCCGACGTAGGCGTGGCATGCGGGGTCCTCGCGCTCATAGCTCTCGGTCTCGACGATCGCGCCGCCACACCCCCCCACCGTCAGCGTGCACCCGATCAGGTCCCGGGCCACCTCGTGGACCGAGCGGGCGAAGAAGTCGTGGCCGAGCACCCCGCTCACGAGCGCTCGTCGCGCACCCGCTGCTCGACCGCTGCCAGGGTCTCGCGAGCGTGCTCGATCTGGCGCCCCAGGCTGGCGCTCGCGGTGCCCCCCTCGATCGCCTTCGACTCCAGCCAACTGTGCTGGCGGAGCACCTCGAAGTACTCGTCGTCGAGCGCGTCGCTGTGCCGCCTCAGGTCCTCCGCCGTCAGCTCCGACAGCGCCCGGCTGCTCTCCAGCGCCTCTCGGACCAGGCCGCCGACGACTCCGTGCGCCTCGCGGAACGGCACCCCCTTGCGGACCAGGAGGTCGGCGATCTCGGTGGCGGCGAGCATCTCGTCGGCCGCCGCGTGCTGCAGCCGCGCGCGGTCGAATCGGATCCCGGCCAGCATGCCCTCGGCGGCGTCGAGCGAGAGCTCGATCGTGTCCATCGCGTCGAACAGCGGCTCCTTGTCCTCCTGCATGTCCTTGCTGTAGGTCAGCGGGAGCGCGTGGAGCATGCCCAGCACCGAGTGGTGGTCAGCGGCGACCCGCGGCGCCTTGGCCCGCAGCAGCTCGGCCGAATCGGGGTTCTTCTTCTGGGGCATGATGCTCGACCCGGAGGAGAACGACTCGTCGAGCTCGCAGAAGCCGAACTCGCTGCTCGACCAGAGGACGAGCTCGGAGCCGAGCCGTGAGAGGTGCATCGCGCAGGCCGACGCGGCGCCGAGGTAGTCGAGGACGAAGTCGCGGTTCGACGCGCCGTCGATCGAGTTCGGCGTCACGTGTTCGAAGCCGAGCTCGTCGGCAAGGGAGCGCCGGTCGAGCTCCCAGTTGACTCCCGCCAGGGCGCCGGAGCCGAGCGGCATGACACCGGCGCTGTCGAGTGCGAACTGGAAGCGCAGGACGTCGCGCGAGAGCATCCAGAAGTAGGCCAGGAGGTGGTGGCCGAGGTACACCGGCTGGGCCCGCTGGAGGTGGGTGTAGCCGGGCATCGGCCAGTCCCGGTGGCGCTCCGCCAGCTCGAGCAGCCGGCGCATGACAGCGCCCAGCAACTCGATCGCGCGCAGCGAGTGCGACTGGACGACCATCGCGAGGTCGGTCGCCACCTGGTCGTTGCGGGAGCGCCCCGTGTGGAGCTTGCCGGCCAGCGTTCCGACGATGTCCCCGAGGCGTCGTTCGATCGCCATGTGGATGTCCTCGTCCTCCTCGGCGAACTCGAACTCGCCCCGTTCCATCTCCTCGCCGACCTGGTCGAGCGCCTCGTCGAGGCGGCGCAGCTCCGCGTCGTCGAGGACCCCGAGCGCGGCCAGGGCGGCGGCATGGGCGCGCGACTGGTCGATGTCGTAGGGCGCGAGCCGCCAGTCGAAGTCGACCGAGCGGTTGAGCCGCCAGAAGCGCGGGTCGGGTTCCTTGCCGAAGCGGGCCATGGCGGGCGCGATTATGACTGCCGGCCGACCGACTGCCGGGAGATACCCTGCCCGGGATGCGTCTGCTGGTCACCGGGGCCACCGGCAAGGTGGGTAATGCAGTCGCCCGCCGCCTGGCCGAACGCGGCGACGAGGTCGTCGCCCTGGTCCGTGACGTCGCTGCCGCCCGCGAGGGCCTGCCGGCCGGCGTCCAGCTCGTCCGGGGCGACGTCACCGACCCCGCCAGCGTCCATCGCGCCGCCGAGGGCGTCGAGGGTGTCTTCAATTGCATGGGCATCTACGAGCAGTGGCTGCCTGATGACGCCCGCTTCGAGGAGGTCAACGCGCAGGGGGCCCTGACCGTTGTCGCGGCGGCGCGCCAGGCCGGCGCCAGACGCGTCGTCCACACCTCCACGTTCGACGTCTTCCACGCCGAGCAGGGCGGGACGCTCGACGAGACGCAGCTCGCCGATTATCCGAAGGGCACCTCCTACGAGCGCTCCAAGCAGCGCGCTGAGGAACTCGTCCTGGGCGACGCGGCCGCCGGCATCGAGGTGGTGATCGTCAACCCGGCCGGCGTCTACGGACCGGGGCCGTGGGCGGGCGCCGGGCTCGACGGCGTCCTCCGCGACGTGATCCGGCGCCGCCTGCCTGCCCTGCCCCCGGGCGGCCTGACCCTCGCCCATGTCGACGACGTCGCCGCCGGGCACCTCGCGGCGTTCGAGCGCGGCTCACCCGGCGAGCGCTACATCCTCGCCGACGGCTTTGCGACCAACGCCGAGATCGCCCGGGCCGCGGTGGAGGAGGCCGGGCGGGGGTGGGTGCCGCCGACGATCCCGGTCTCCGTCGCCCGCGGCGTCGCCGCGGCCGGCGAGCGCGTCGCCGCCCTGATTCGGCGCCCGCCGCTTCTGCCCGCCGGCCAGCTCCACTTTCTCCTCTGGCAGGCACGCATCGACAACACCAAGGCGCGCGAGGAGCTGGGCGTCGTCTTCCGCCCCTGGCAGCAGGGCATCCGCGAGACGGTGCGCTGGATGGCCGAGACCGGCAGGGTCTGAGCCGGGCTCAGCTCTCGACGAAGTAGCGTCCGCTCGCGCCGTCGGAGAAGAACCGGCTCGTGACCGTCTTCTTGCGGGTGAAGAACTCGATCGCGTCGGTCCCGTGCGCGTGGAGGTCGCCGCGGAAGGATTCCTTCCAGCCCGAGAAGGGGAAGAAGGCGACGGGGGCCGCGACGCCGATGTTGACGCCCACCATCCCCGCCTGGACGTCGTGGCGGAAGCGCCGGACCGCGGCTCCGGACTCGGTGAAGATCGACACGCCGTTGCCGAACCGGCTCGAGTTGACGACCTCGATCGCCTCGTCGAGCGTCCCGACGTGGATCTCGGTCAGCACCGGGCCGAAGATCTCCTCTGCGGCCACGGCGGCGCCGGGGCGGACGCCCCCCAGGATCGTCGGCGCGACGAACGAGCCGGAGGCGTCGACATCGGGCGCGCGGCCGTCGAGCACGAGCTCGGCCCCGTCCTCCACCCCGCGCTCGATCCAGCCGAGGATCCTCTCCCTGGCCGCGGCGGAGACGACGGGGCCGACCTCGACCGAGTCCTCCAGACCGGGACCCACGCGCAGCGATGCCGCCCGCTCGGCCAGGCGGCCCAGGACGCGCTCGCGGGCCTCCCCGACCGTGACCAGGACCGAGCCGGCCATGCAGCGCTGGCCTGCGGCGCCGAAGGCCGAGCCGATGATCCCGTCGACCGTGCGGTCGACCACGGCGTCGGGCATGACGACCATGTGGTTCTTCGCGCCGCCAAGCGCCTGCACCCGCTTGCCGGCGCGCGCGCCGCGCTCGTAGACGAGTTGCGCGACGGGCGCCGAGCCGACGAACGAGACGGCGTCGATCCCTGGATGGTCGAGGATCGACTCGACGACGTCGCGGCCGCCGTTGACGAGGTTGACGACCCCCGGGGGCAGGTCGAGCGAGTCGAGGACCTCGAAGGCGATCTGCTGGGTCAGCGGCACCTGCTCGGACGGCTTGAGGACGAACGCGTTCCCGCAGCCGATCGCGAACGGCAGGAACCAGAACGGCACCATCGCCGGGAAGTTGAACGGGACGATCGCCGCGCAGACGCCCACGGGCTGGCGGATGGTCTCGGCGTCGACGCCGCGGGAGACGTCCTCGAGCACCTGGCCCTGCATCGTCGTCGGGATCGCGCATGCGCACTCCACCATCTCGATCATTCGGGCGACCTCGGCGCGGGAGTCGACCACCGTCTTCCCCATCTCGGTCGTCACCGACCGGGCCAGCTCCTCGCGGCGGGCGTCGAGACCCTCGCGCAGCGCGAACAGCCTGCGTGCCCGCTCGATCACGCTGACCTCCCGCCACCGGGGAAGGGCCGCGCGGGCTGCTTCGACCGCGGCGTCGAGGTCCGAGGGGCCGGAGAGCGGCACGCGGGCCAGCTCCTCGGCAGTGGCCGGGTTCTCAACCGCGAGCGTCTCGGCGCCGGCCGCCGCGGTCCAGCGGCCGCCGATGTAGTTGTCGAGGGTCCGGCTCTCGGTCTCCGTAGCGGTCGGTTCCATCTCAGCCGGCTTCCACGGTACTAGCCGCGAATCGCGCTGCCCAGTTCCTCGCAGACGCGGTCGACCTGGCTCTCGGTCATCGCGCCGAAGAACGGCAGGGCGAGGGATCGGGCGGCGGCGTCCTCGGCGATTGGGAACTGCCCCTCGCGGTAGCCGAGCTCGCGGAATTGCGGGAAGAGGTGGATGCAGGGCAGGTAGGCCTTCGAGGCGATGCCGCTGCCGGCCAGGCGGTCGATCACCGTGTCGCGGTCGGTTCCCCGCGTCAGCCGGACCACGTAGACGAACCAGCTCCGCCTTTCCCGCCCCCGCGCTGTGAGCGGCACCTCGACGCCTTCGAGCGTCGCCAGCCGCTCTTCGTAGAGCGCCGCCACCCGGTCGCGCCCGGCCAGCAGCTCGTCGAGCCGCTCGACCTGCGCGACCCCGAGAGCGCAGGCGAGGTCGGAGAGGCGGTAGTTGAAGCCGAGCCCCTCGTGCTCGAGCCAGCCCATGTCCGCGGCGCGGCCCTGGTTTCGCTCGCTGCGGAGCCGTACCGCGGTCGCCTCGTCGGGGGGGACGACGATGCCACCCTCGCCCGTGGTCATCTGCTTGTTGGGGTAGAAAGCGAAGGTCGCCGCGTTGCCGCGCGCCCCGACCGCGACGCCCTCGGAGTCCACCGCCCCCAGCGCCTCGCAGGCATCCTCGACGACCCCGAGGCCGCGGTCGACGGCCAGGCGCTCGAGCTCCGGCATCGCCGCCGGGAAGCCGAAGATGTGAACCGGGAGGAGGCCGGCGGTGCGCGTTCCGATCGCGGCCTCCGCCGCGGCCGGGTCGACGTTGAGCGTCTCGGAATCGACGTCGCAGAAGACCGGCCTCACCCCTTCGTAGAGGAGGCAGTTGGCCGAGGCGACGAAGCTGAACGGGCTGGTCACGACCTCGGCGCCTGGCCCCCACCCCCGGGCCCGCACGCTCAGGTGGAGGGCGGCGGTCCCGCTCGAGACGGCGACCGCGTCGCCCACCCCCAGCCACGCCGCGAACGCCTGCTCGAACCGCTCCAGCATCGGCCCCAGCGACAGGTGGCCGGAGCGCAGCACCTCGAGGACGAGCGCCTCCTCGCGCTCCCCGATCTCAGGCCTGGCGAGCGGGATCTGCTCGGTCAACGGCGTTCGCCCGCTTGTCCGGCTGGAAGGCGTACTCGAGCGACTCGACCAGGGCCTCCCACGAGGCCTCGATGATGTTCTCCGAGACGCCGATCGTGCCCCACTCGCGGTCGCCGTCGGAGGAGTCGAGGAGAACGCGGGTGACGGCGTCGGTGCCATGGCTCTCGTCGAGGATCCGGACCTTGTAGTTCGTCAGCTCGATGTGGGCGAGGTGCGGGTGTCGGTCGGTGATCGCCCCCCGCAGCGCCCGGTCGAGCGCGTTGACGGGGCCGTTGCCCTCGGCGGTCCGGACGTAGCGCTCGCCGTCGACCCAGACCTTGATCGTGGCCTCGGTCTGGACCCGGCCGTCCTCGCGCTTCTCGGTGATCACCCGAAAGGACTCGAGCCGGAAGAGCGGCTCGTACTCGCCAGCCTCGCGCCGCAGCAGCAGCTCGAACGAGGCCTCCGCCGCCTCGTAGTGGTAGCCCCGGTGCTCGCGGCCCTTGAGCGTCTCGAGGGCGCGGACGGCGGCCTCCTGGCTCAGCTCGATTCCGGCCTGGTCGGCCTGCGACGCCACGGTGGCGCGTCCCGAGAGCTCGGACGGGAGGACATCCCGCTCGTTGCCGACGGCGGCGGGATCGAGGTGCTCGAACGTGCGGACGTCGGCCGCCACGCCGGCGACGTGCATCCCCCCCTTGTGGGCGAACGCGTTGCGGCCCACGTACGGCTGGTCCGGGTCGGCTGTCAGGTTGCAGAGCTCGGCGACGAAGTGCGCGGCTTCGGTCAGCCCGGCGAGCTGCTCGGGCGAGACGCAGTCGAGCCCCATCTTGAGCTGGAGGGCCGGCAGGATCGAGACGAGGTTGGCGTTGCCGCAGCGCTCGCCGTAGCCGTTGATCGTCCCCTGGACGAGCCGGGCCCCCTCGCGAACCGCCGCGAGGCTGTTGGCGACCCCGACCTCGGCGTCGTTGTGGGTGTGGATCCCGACCTCGACCTCGCTCCCCAGCGCCGCGGCCACGGCCGCCGTCGTCTCGGCGACCTCGTGCGGGAGGCTTGACCCGTTCGTGTCGCAGAGGGTGACGTTGAAGGCGCCGGCCGACGCGGCGGCGCGCAGGCACTCGAGCGCGTAGCCGGGGTCGTCGCGCCAGGCATCGAAGAAGTGCTCCGCGTCGTAGAGGACGCGCTTCCCGGCGTCGCGGCAGAAGGCGACCGAGTCGGCGATCATCGCCAGGTTCTCTTCCCGCGAGACCTTGGTCACCTTCTCGAGGTGGAGGCCCCAGGTCTTGCCCACCAGGGTCACGACGGGGGCAAACGAGGAAACCAGCGTCGCCAGCGCCGGATCCTCGGCGGCGCTCGCGCCGCGCCGGCGGGTCATCCCGAAGGCGCAGATCTCGGCCGAGCACAGCTCGACACCGGCGAGAAGGTCGAACAGCTCCTCCTCCTTCGGGTTCGAGCTCGGGAAGCCCGCTTCGATCATGTGTACGCCAAGCGCGTCGAGCGCCTTGACGACGCGGACCTTCTCGCGCGCCGAGAGGGACATGCCCTGACCCTGCATGCCGTCGCGCAAAGTCGTGTCGTAGAGCTTCACCTGTTCCATCCGCATGAGTTCCTTCTACTGGGGCGTCGGGAGGCCTTCCGGCCAGGGGCGCGACGAGGGCGCGCGGCCACAACCGCTAGGCGGTCGCGGCCCCCCTAATTCGATCCGCCTCGGCGCCGGTTCCGGCGTCCGGCGTATCGACGAAGTCGAGCCACTCGAGGTACTCCTCGGCACGCCCGTGAAGCACGTCGTCGAACTTCGCCTGGATCTGACGGGTGACCTCGCCCGGCTCGCCGAGCCCGTGGTCGTCGATCTCGCGGACGGGAACGAGCTCGGCGGCCGTGCCGGTCAGGAACATCTCCTCGGCCATGTAGAGCTCGGCCCGCGCGACGTCGCGCTCGACGACGGCGTAGCCGAGGTCGCGGGCGATCTGGATGACCGACTTGCGGTTGATGCCGTCGAGGATCGAGGCGGTGTGCGGCGGCGTGACGATCTGTCCTTCGCGGACGACGAAGATGTTCTCGCCCGATCCCTCGCAGACGAAGCCGCGCTCGTCGAGCAGGATCGCCTCCTCGTAGCCCGCGTTCGCCGACTCGGTCTTGGCGAGGATCGAGTTGAGGTACTGGCCCGTCGCCTTGGCGTGCGGGATCAGCCCGGCGGGGCTGATCCGGCGCCAGCTCGAGACCTTGGCCCGGATGCCGTGGCGCTTGCCCTCCTCGCCGAGGTACGCGCCCCAGGGCCAGACGGCGACCGTCAGCTCGACCGGCGCGCTCTGCGCGTAGAGGCCCATCTCGCCGTAGCCGCGGAAGGCGAGCGGGCGGATGTAGCAGCTCTTCAGGCCGTTGCGGCGGATCAGCTCGTGCGTCGCGGCGCGGATCTGCTCGACGGACTGCTCGAGCGGCAGGTAGTAGAGCGCGGCCGACTGCGCGAAGCGCTTCAGGTGGTCGGCGTGCCGGAAGATCGCCGAGCCGCGCTCGGTCTCATAGCAGCGGATGCCCTCGAAGACCCCGGTGCCGTAGTGGAGTCCGTGGCTGAGCACGTGGACGCGGGCCTCGTCCCAGGCGACGAACTCGCCGTTGTGCCAGATCAGCTCCGCCTTCTCCATGGGAGAAGTATGCCCTACGCACCGAGCTCCGCAAGAACGGCTTCGGTCATCTCTTCGGTGCCCACCTCGACCTCGCGGCCCTCGACGTCGCCGAGCAGGTCAGCGGTTCGCAGGCCTCGCTCGAGCACCTCGTCGACCGCCTCCTCGATCGCCCCGGCCGCATCCGGCATGCCGAGCCCGTGGCGCAGCATCATCGCCGCCGAGAGGAATGTCGCGAGCGGGTTGGCGACGCCCTGCCCGGCGATGTCCGGCGCCGAGCCGTGGACCGGTTCGAACAGCCCGGGTCCGCCATCGCCGATGCTGGCCGAGGGCAGCATCCCCAACGAGCCGGTGAGCATCGCCGACTCGTCGCTGAGGATGTCGCCGAAGAGGTTCTCGGTGAGGATCACATCGAAGTCGGCGGGGCGGGAGACGAGCTGCATCGCGGCGTTGTCGACCAGGAGGTGATTCAGCTCGACGTCGCTGTGCTCTTCGGCGACCTTGGTCACGGTCTCGCGCCAGAGCCGCGACGTCTCCAGCACGTTCGCTTTGTCGACCGAGGTGACCCGCGCGGGCCGACGAGACTCCGCGGCCCGGGCGCGCGCCGCCTCGAAGCCGGTGCGGGTGATCCGTTCGATCTCGGCCACGGAGTACTCGCAGGTGTCGTGGGCTCGGTCCCCGTCGCGTCCGCTGTCGCCGAAGTAGATGCCGCCCGTGAGCTCGCGGACGACGAGCAGGTCCGTGCCGGCGATCCGGTCCGGGCGCAGCGGGCTGGCCGCCATCAGCGCCGGGCTGGGACGGACCGGCCGCAGGTTCGCGTACAGGCCCAGGCCCTTGCGGAGCCCGAGCAGGCCCTGCTCGGGCCGGGCCGCCGCCGGATCGGTCGTGTCCCACTTCGGCCCGCCGACGGCGCCGAGGAGGACGGCGTCGGCGACGCGGCAGGCCTCGAGGACGTCGTCGGTCAGGGCGACCCCGGAGGCGTCGATCGAGGCGCCGCCGACCTGATGCTCCTCGAAGGTGAAGTCGCCGACCGCCTCGAGCACGCGTCGCGCGGCGCCGACGATCTCGGGGCCGATGCCGTCGCCGGGCAGGAGGACGATCCTCGCCGTCACCCCGGCCGCCTCGCGTCGATGTTGAGGCGGACGTAGCGGAGCCTGACCGGCTGCTCGAAGTGGGCCAGCACGGCATCCTTGAACGGTTCGCGAAGCTCGGGAGGAAGCCGCTCGAGGTGCGCGGCGAGACCGGATGCGGCGAGGTACTCGCGCGGCTCGTCGGGCTCCACGACTCGCTCTTCGAGCCAGGGGCGGACGCACTCGAAGCCGGCGGAGCGCAGCCGCTCCTCGGTCTCGTCGGGCCCGGCGAAGTTCCAGGGCGGCGGCCAGCCTTCGAAGTACGGCGCAAACTCGAGGGCCGAGGCGGCCTCCTCGATCGCGGCGATGAACTCGGCGACGTTCCCCTCGCCGCCGCACTGGGCAACCATGCGGCCGCCCGGTCGCAACACGGCGTGGAGCCGAGCGAAGAGCCTCTCGTGGTGCGCGATCCAGTGGAAGGTGGCGTTCGAGAAGACGGCGTCGGTGGGCTCGGCCAGCACCAGCTCGGCGAGGTCGCCGAGGACGACTTCGACGCGGCCGCCGTACCCGGCGAGGGCCGCGCGGGCCTGCTCGACCATCGAGGGCGACGCGTCGACGCCGATCACTCGGCCGCGCGGCAGCCGCTCGGCGATCTCGCGCGTCACCCGGCCGGAGCCGCAGCCGGCGTCTACCACGGTCTCGTCGCCGACCAGCGGCAGGCGCTCCAGGACCTCCTTGCCCCACTCCGCCTGCGGCGCCGCGAGACGGTGGTAGCGGGCGGCGTCCCAGTCGGCGGTCGAGCTCATTCCGCTCGGAGCGCGGTCGTGACCGGGCCGTCGTCGGCGGCGCCGGAGCGCTCGAAAGCGCCGATCGAGTCGGCCTTCTGGAGCGTGATCCCGATGTCGTCGAGCCCGTTCAGGAGGCGGTGGCGGATCTCGAGGTCGATCTCGAACCGCACCTCGCGGCCGGTGAAGGCGACGGCCTGGGTCTCGAGGTCGATCCGCCCCTCCCCCGCAGCGGCCAGCGCCCGGCACTCGTCCTCGGGCAGGACGACCGGCAGGAGGCCGATCTTGGTGCAGTTCGAGAAGAAGATGTCGGCGAACGAGGGGGCGACCACCGCTTCGAAGCCGAAGTCCTGGAGCGCCCATGGCGCGTGCTCGCGGGAGGAGCCGCAGCCGAAGTTCCTGCCGGCCACGAGGATGGGGTTGGGCTCCAGCTCGATCTCGCCGTCGCGGATCCAGTCGTAGAAGAGGAACTCGCCGAAGCCGGTCCGCTCCACCCGCTTGAGGAACTGCTTGGGGATGATCTGGTCGGTGTCGACGTCGGCGCGGTCGAGGATCGAGACGCTGCCTTCGACGACTCGCACCGGTTCCAAGGTCAGACCCACTCCCGGATGTCGACGAAGTGGCCCTCGACCGCAGCGGCGGCGGCCATCTTCGGGCTGACCAGGTGGGTGCGGCCGCCCTTGCCCTGACGTCCCTCGAAGTTGCGGTTCGAGGTCGATGCGCAGCGCTCGCCGTCCATGAGGATGTCGGGGTTCATGCCGAGGCACATCGAGCAGCCGGCGTCGCGCCATTCGAACCCGGCCGAGCGGAAGACGTCGTCGAGCCCCTCCTCCTCGGCCTGCGCCTTTACCTGCTGGGACCCGGGGACGACCATCCCCCGGATCGTGGAGGCGACCCGCCGGCCGTCGACGACCTGCGCGGCCTCGCGCAGGTCCTCGATCCGCGAGTTGGTGCAGGAGCCGATGAAGACACGCTCGGGCTGGATCTCCCGGACCGGCGTGCCGGGCTTGAGGCCCATGTAGGCGAGCGCGCGCTCGGCGGCCTCGCGGTCTGCCGGGGAGTCCATGCGGCCCGGGTCGGGCACAGCACCGGTGACCTCGACGACCATCTCCGGCGTCGTGCCCCAGGTGACCATCGGCGAGATCGCCGAGGCGTCGATCTCGACCTCGCGGTCGAATGTCGCGCCGACGTCGCTGGGCAACAAGCGCCAGCGCTCGGCGGCGGCGTCGAAATCGCGAGGTGCCGCGGGACGGCCGCGAACCCAATCGATCGTCTTCTCGTCGGGCGCGATCATGCCGGCGCGGCCGCCGCCCTCGATCGTCATGTTGCAGACCGTCATCCGGCCCGGCATCGTGAGCGCCTCGATCGCCGGCCCCGCGTACTCGACCGCGTGCCCGACCATGCCGCCGGTGCCGAGCCTCCCGATCGTCGCCAGGATGAGGTCCTTGGGCGTAACCCCGTAGCCGAGCGAGCCGTCGTAGCTGATCCGCATCGTCTTCGGCCGCTTCTGGACCAGGCACTGGGTGGCGAGGACGTGCTCGACCTCGGACGTTCCGATTCCGAACGCGAGCGCGCCGAAGGCGCCGTGGGTGGAGGTGTGGCTGTCGCCGCAGACGATCGTGATTCCCGGCTGCGTCAGCCCCAGCTCGGGGCCGATCACGTGGACGATGCCCTGGCGCTCGGAGCCGAGCGAGTAGATGGGAATGCCGAACTCCTCGCAGTTGCGCTCGAGGGTCTCGACCTGCACACGGGAGAGCTCGTCGGCGATCAGCCGCGCCGCCTTGGTCCCGTCGGTCGGAACGTTGTGGTCGGCGGTGGCGACCGTCTTGTCAGGCCGCCGGACCTGGCGGCCGGCGAGCCGGAGGCCGTCGAACGCCTGCGGCGAGGTGACCTCGTGGACCAGGTGGAGGTCGACGTAGATCAGGCCGTCGGCGACCTCGTGCGCGTCCCAGATCTTGTCGAACATGGTTTTCAAATCCGCCGCCTCCTCTGCTCCCGTTCGGCCCGCAGCCAGAGACCCCACCTGCTGCGGGCCTCGCTCCCGCGTCCGGGGGCGGTGGGCGCCACGTCAACCACGCCGTAACCCTGCCGCGATCACGGCCAGGAAGCGGGTCGGCTCGGATCCGTCGTTCTCGAAGTGGTGCGAGAGGTCGGCGTCGAAGGTGACGCAATCCCCCTCGGCAAGCTCGCGGCGGTCCCCGTCGACGTGGAGGACGAGACGGCCGGCGAGGACGACAGCGGTCTCGCGGCTGCCCGGCTCGTGCATCGGCGGGTCGCCGGCGCCGCCCGTGGCGGAGCCCGGTGCGAGGGTGTGCAGCGAGACGTCGGCCCGCTGGCCGGGAAGCGGCGGGGTGAGCTCCTCGACCGCATGCCCGTCGCGGCGGGTGGCGCGGCGGTCGGCAGCGCGCGTGACGACGACGTGCTGGCCCTCGTCGAGCCGGAGGAGCTGCGAAAGCGTCAGCTCCAGACCGGCGGCGATCTTGCCGGCCACTGCGAGAGTGGGGCTCGTCTCCCCACGCTCGACCTGCGAGAGCATCGGGGCGCTCACACCGGACCGGGCGGCGAGGTCGCGTAGCGAGAGCCCCATCCCTTCGCGCAAAGCGCGCACGCGCGAGCCGACCGCGTCGGCGGTTCCGTTCGCTGGGGCGGCGACGGCGCTCACCCGCCGTACGTTATCACGGACGCTTGTATAGCTAGCGCGGCTGGCCGGTGGGCCGGATCAGCATCTCGTTGACGCTGACCCGCTGCGGCTGGGCGAGGGCGTAGCGGATCGCCTCGGCCATGTCTGCGGCCTGGAGGAGCCCGTCGTCGCCGATCTTCGCGCGCATCTTCTCGATCTCCTCGAGGACCAGCGGGTGCTCGTTGTGGCCCTGGAGCTCGGTGTCGACGAATCCCGGTTCCAGGATCGTGACGCGGATGCCCGAGTTGAGGACCTCCTGGCGCAGGCCCTCCGAGAACCCGTTCACGCCCCACTTGGTCATGTTGTAGACGGCGCTGCCGAGGCTGGCAACGCGGCCGGCGACCGAGGAGACGTTGACGACGTGCCCTCCCCCGCCGTCTTGCATCAGCGGTATCGCCGCGTGGGTGCAGTAGAGGAGACCGAGCAGGTTGACCTCGATCATCCGACGCCACTCGCCGGTGTCGGCGCCCTGGACCGGGCCCAGCAGCATCACGCCGGCGTTGTTGACCAGACCGTCGAGGCCGTCCATCGCCTCCGCCGCCGACTCGACGAACCGCCGCGCGGCGGCCTCGTCGCTGACGTCGACCTCGAACGCGTGCGCGGCATCGCCGATCCGCCCGGCCAGGTCGTCGATCCGATCTTTGCGCCGCGCGCCGAGCGCGACCGACGCGCCTTCGCTCGCCAGCAGCTCGGCTGTGGCCTCGCCGATCCCCGAGGACGCTCCGGTGATCGCCACCTTCCGTCCGTCGAGCGATCCGGGCATCGCCGCAGTCTAGGCGCTAGGGACCGGGCGTCCTCTCGACCGCGGCCTCGGCGGTCGCCGCCTCCGCCTCGCGGATCGCGGCGCCCTCCAGCGCGTTCGAGAGCGCCCGGATGTAGGCCGTCGCCGAAGCCTCGAGGATGTCCGTGGCGACGCCCTGACCCGTGGCCAGCCGGCCCTCGGCCCGCAGCATCACCGTGACCTCGCCGAGCGCGTCCTCGCCGCCGGTAACCGCCGCGACGGTGTACTGGCGTAGCTCCGACTCCACCCTGGTCGCCTCGCGGATCGCGCGGAAGATCGCATCGACGGGCCCGTCGCCGGTCGAGGAGCCGGTCCGCTCCTCCCCCGACGGCATCCGCACCGCCACCCGCGCGACCGGCTCCCGGCGCGACCCGGCCTCGACCTCGAACCAGTCGAGGTGGACTGCCTGGGAGCGCTCGCGCATCTCGTCGGAGACGATCGCCTCCAGGTCGAGCGCGGTGACCTGCTTCTTCTTGTCCGCGATCTCCTTGAACCGCTTGAAGGCGGCGTTCAGCGCGTTGCCCTCGACCTTGAAGCCGAGCTGTTCGAGCGCATCGCGGAGCGCGTGGCGCCCGGAGTGCTTGCCGAGCACGATCGAGTTCGATTCGAGCCCGACCTCGGTCGCGTCCATGATCTCGTAGGTCGTCCGCTCCTTCAGCACGCCGTCCTGGTGGATCCCGGACTCGTGCGCGAAGGCGTTCCGGCCGACGACCGCCTTGTTGGGCTGGATGACGTAGCCGGTCAGGCGCGAGACCATGCGGCTGGTCCGAGCCAGCTCACGGGTGTCGACCCCGGTGCTCAGTCCGTGCGTGTCCTCGCGGGTGCGGACCAGCATCACGATCTCCTCGAGCGAGCAGTTGCCCGCCCGCTCGCCGATGCCGTTGACCGCACACTCGACCTGCCGCGCTCCCGCCAGCAGGCCGGCGTAGGAGTTGGCGACGGCCATGCCCAGGTCGTCGTGGCAGTGGACCGAGGTCTCGACCTCGCCCAGCGCCGGCACCAGCTCGTAGAGCTGCTGGAAGTACGCCGCGTACTCCTCCGGGGTCGTGTAGCCGACCGTGTCCGGGATGTTGATCACCGTCGCCCCCTCCTCGGCCGCGATCGCGCAGACCTCGGCCGTGAATTCGACGTCGGCCCGCGTCGCGTCCATCGGACTGAACTCGACGTCGTCGCAGTAGGAGCGGGCCAGCGCGACCGCCGCCCGCGCCTGCCCCTTGACGTCCTCGCGCGTCGACTGGAGCTGGTGCTCGATGTGGATGTCGGAGGTCGAAATGAACGTGTGAATCCGCGGCCGCGGCGAGTCCTTGATCGCGTTCCAGGAGGCGTCGATGTCGGCCTTGTGGGTCCGCGCCAGGCCGCAGATCACCGGCCCCTCGACGCTGCGTGCGATCTGCTCGACCGCCTCGAAGTCGCCCGGGGAGGTGATCGGGAACCCGGCCTCGATCACGTCGACGCCGAGCCGCGCCAGCTGCTGCGCGATCTCGACCTTCTCCTGCGTGTTGAGCGAGATCCCGGGCGATTGCTCCCCGTCGCGGAGCGTCGTGTCGAAGATGTGTACGCGGTTCTGGCCGCCTGCTGGGCTCATCGCCCTTCCTCCTTCTGCCTCTTCACCGATTGACCTGTCTCTCGCGGCTGCGCGCCGCCCAGCGCTATTCCCCCCGGAGGGGGAGCAGAAGGAGAAGCGTCAGGCTGGTGCCGCGCGGGTCCATCGGTCGCCGCAGCTTAGCGCTTGACCTGCCGCCGGACCGGTCTCTACTGCCGAACGTCGTCGCGGTCTGGGCCGCCATGAAGGACGTCGCGACCAGGACCGCCTCGTAGAACGTCCTTGCCGGCGCCGCCCCGGAGGACGTCGCGGCCATTGTTGCCGTAGAGCAAATCCGAGCCGCCGCGGCCGACGAGGACGTCGTCGTCGTCACCGCCGACCAGCCTGTCGGTGTTCGAGCCTCCGACCAGGTCGTCGAGTCCGGCGCCGCCGTTGAGGATCGTGCTGACCGCGACCGAGTCCTTGACGATGATGTCGTCGTTGCCACCGCGGGCCCGCACCGTGAAGCCGACGATGTCGTCCTCGGGGCAGCGCAGCTCGTTCGGGTCGCCGGGCGGATTCGAGCAGGTCTCGGTCGGATCGATCGTGCCGTTGGCACGGATCACGTATTCGTCCGCCATGCCGTCGAGGCTGATCGTGATCTCGTTCGGGCCATCAGCTCCCTTGAGCACCAGGGTGTAGGCATCCGAGGCACCCGCCAGCGCCTGCGGCGCGGCGAATGCGGCGGTGATCACCGCCAGGGCGGCTGTCGTTCTGACCATGCCGGGCACGGCAACTAGGGCAACAACACGACCTTGCCGATGTTGCGCCGCTCGGCGATGTACCGATGGGCTTCGGCGGCGCGATCGAGCGGGAATGCCTCGGCGACGACCGGCGCGAGCCGGCCGGCATTGAGCTCGGCGACAAGCGGCTCGACCACCCGGTCGAGGCCGCCCTCGCGGTCCCACCACGAGAGCATGTTGAGGCCGAAGACGCCCTTGTTCTCGTTCATCAGCGAGAGGCTCTTCCACCACGGAAGCGTCGCCAGCGGCATCTTCACGAGGCTCTTGAGGGTCGCCGGCAGGTCGCGGCCCTTCTCGTTCGTCGCCTCCGAGAGCCCGTACATGATCAGCCGCCCGCCCTGGCGGAGCAGCCGGTAGTCCTTGCGAAAGCTGGTCGGCCCGAGCGCGTCGAAGGCGACGTCGATTCCCTCGCCGCCGGTCAGGCGCCGGACCTCGGCCGCGAAGTCCGTTTCGCGGTAGTCGATCGGGTGATCGACGCCTTGGGCGCGGATGGCCTCGTGCTTGGACCCCGACGCCGTGCCGAAGATCTCAGCGCCGGCGTTGCGGGCGATCTGGGTCGCCGAGATCCCCACCCCGCCTGCGGCGGCGTGGATCAGGACCCTTTCCCCCTCCTTCAGGCCGCCCATCAGGATCAGTCCCGCATAGGCCGTCCCGTAGTTCACCGGGAACGCCGCCCCCTCTTCGAAGCCGAGATTTTCGGGCAGCGGGAGGGCCTGATCGGCGGGAACGGTCACCAATTCGGCCTGCCCGCCGAAACGCGTCCCGGCCATGACCCGGTCCCCGACGCTGTGCTCCCCGGCCCCCTCCCCCACCGACTCGACCTCCCCGGCCACCTCGTAGCCCAGCACGCACGGCGGCTTCGGGGCGTCCGGGTACAGGCCGACCCGCGCCATCGTGTCGGCGAAGTTGATTCCCGCCGCCCGGACGGCGATCCGCACCTGCCCCGGGCCAACCGGCGGGGCCGGGCGCTCCTGAACCTGGAGGACTTCAGGTCCGCCGTGCCGGGTCAGGACCAGCGCGCGCATGGGCCGACTCTACGCGCCCGGCGCCCTGCGCCCGCCCCGACCATCAGCGCCTAGTAGCGCCCGGCCCTAGAAGTCGACCGAGCGCCCGGCAGCGAAACCCTCGAGCTCGAGGATCTTCCCGACGGTCTCGGGACGCACCGGCGCGTCCGTCGTCAGCGCCATCACGGCCAGATCCCCGCCGGACTCAGCCCCCACCGCCGCCGACACTATGTTGACCCCCTCCCCGCCGAAGGCGGTGCCGACCCGGCCGATCATCCCCGGCTGATCGGTGTAGCGGAGGACCGTGATGTGGTCGGCGAACGGCAGGTAGAAGCTCTCTCCCCAGACCGAGACCAGGTAGGGCTCGTTGCGCGGCCCGACGCCGGTTCCGGCGACCTCGACCGACTCGTTGCCGGCCTCGAGGCGGATCACGACCAGCTCGGTGAAGTCCTCCGACAGCGCGTCCTTCGTCTCGGTCAGCTCGATGCCGCGCTCATCGGCCATGTGGGGAGCGTTGACCAGATTCACCGGCTCCTCGGTGTGGCCGGACAGGATCCCCACCAGAGCCGCGATCCCCAGGAGCCGCGTGTCATGCTCGGCGATCCGGCCCCGCAGCTCGATCCCCACCCGATCAACCGACCCGGAGGGCAACAGCCCCTGCGCGAGGCGGCCGAGCCTCTCGCACAGCGGCACGAACGGCGCCAGCGCCTCCATCACCTCGGGGCGGACGGCGGTGATGTTCACGGCGTTGGTCACGACGCCGCCGGTCAGCGCCGCCGTGACCTGTTCGGCGGTGACGACGCCGGCCCGATCCTGCGCTTCGGCGGTGGAGGCGCCCAGGTGCGGCGTGACGACCACGTCGTCGCGCTTCAGGATCGGGTGGTCGGTGAACGGCTCCTCGGGAAAGACGTCGAGCGCCGCGCCCGCGACCTTGCCCGACTCGAGCGCCGTGGTCAGCGCGTCGAGGTCGATCAGCTCCCCTCGAGCGCAGTTGACGATCCGGACCCCATCCTTCATCCGGACCAGGGCGTCGGCGTCGATCCAGTTGACGGTCTCCGGCGTCTTCGGCAGGTGGAGGGAGATGACGTCGGCGCGCTCGTAGAGCTCCTCGGACGTGGCGACACCCTCCACCCCGAGCTCGCGGAACCGCTCGGCAGCCACGAACTTGTCGAAGGCGACGACCTCCATGTCGAAGGCCAGGGCACGGCGGGCGACGAGCTGCCCGATCCGCCCGAACCCGAGCACGCCCAGCGTCTTGCCGTAGAGCTCGGAGCCCTTGAACGAGGAGCGGTCCCAGCGCGCCGCCGCCAGCGACGCGTGGGCGGCCGGAACGTTCCGTAGCAGGCCGAGGATCAGCGCCATCGTGTGCTCGGCGGCGGCCACCGAGTTCGACTCCGGCGCGTTGGCGACGATGATGCCCCGCTTCGTCGCGGCGTCGATGTCGACGTTGTCGACGCCGGTGCCGGCCCGGCCGATCACCCGCAGCCGATCGGCCCGGTCGATCAGGTCGGCGGTCAGCTTGGTGGCCGAGCGGATCAGGATCGCGTCGTACTCGCCGATCCGCTCGGGCAGCTCCTCGACCGGCATGTCGAGGCCGAGGTCGACGTCGAAGTTGCGCTCGAGGAGCGCGACGCCGGAGTCGGCGATCTTCTCCTTGACGAGGACCCTCACCGGGTCACCGCGGAGACGTTCTCGACGACCCAGTCGATCGAGGCGGTCAGCGCCTCGATGTCGGCCGGCTCGACCGCCGGGAACATGCCGACCCGGAGCTGGTTGCGGCCCAGCTTCCGGTAGGGCTCGACGTCGACGATCCCGTTCGACCGCAACACCGCGGCGAGCGCCGCCGCGTCGATCGAATCGGCGAAGTCGACGGTGCCGACCACCAGCGACCGCTTGCCGGGATCGGCGACGAACGGCGTCGCGAGGTCGGCGTCCTCGGCCCAGCCATAGAGGTGGTCGGATGACCGCTTCGTCCGGCCGACGCACCAGTCGAGCCCTCCCTGCTCCAGCATCCACTCGACCTGGTCGGCGAGGAGGATCAAGGTCGCGATCGCCGGCGTGTTGTAGGTCTGGTGCTTGCGCGAGTTCTCGAGCGCCGTCGTCAGCGAAAGGAAGGCGGGCTGCCAGCGCCCCTCGGCGCCGTCGAGCTCGCCGATCCGCTCGACCGCCGCCGGGCTGAGCAGGGCGATCCATAGGCCGCCGTCGGCGCCGAACGCCTTCTGGGGCGCGAAGTAGTAGGCGTCGGCCTGGCCCAGGTCGACCGGGAGCCCGCCGGCCCCCGAGGTCGCGTCGATCAGGACGAGCGCGTCGCCGGCGTCATCCGGCCGGACGACGTCGACCATCACCCCCGTGGAGGTCTCGTTGTGGGCCCATGCGAACGCGTCGGCAGCCGGATCGGCGACCGGCTCGGGCGCGTCGCCAGCCTCCGCCTCGATCACGAGGGGGTCGGCCAGGAACGGGGCGCCGGCGACCGCCTTCGCGAACTTCGAGGAGAACTCGCCGTAGGCGAGGTGGAGCGCTCGCTCGCGGATCAGGCAGGCCGCGGCGGCGTCCCAGAAGGCGGTCGTGCCCCCGTTGCCGAGCGCCACCTCGTACCCCTCGGGCGCCGCGAAGAGCTCGGCCAGCCCAGCCTGGACCCCGGCGACCAGGTCGCGGACCGGCGCCTGTCGGTGGGAGGTTCCGATCACGGCGGCGCGCTCGGCCAGCGCCTCGAGTGCCTCGGGCCGCACCTTCGAGGGGCCGCAGCCGAAACGGCCGTCGGTTGGCAGCAGGGAAGCCGGGATCTCGCTCGACTTGAGGGTCTCGGTGGCCATCGGCGCGACAGGTTAGGGTGAGAACGCGGTCCACGTCCTGTCATCCCAGTTGGAGAGGATCAGATGTATCCGATCACCTACGAGGCGGACTACAAGCGCGAGCCCAGCCGCCTGAGCACCTTCTTCCGGTTCATCCTGATGATCCCCTGGATCATCGTCGGCTACGTCTACTTCATCGCCCTCGCGGTCACGGTGCTGATCTCCTGGTTCGCGATCCTGATCACCGGTCGGTACCCGCAGGGCCTCTACAACTTCAACGCGGGGGTGCTCCGCTATTCGGCCCGGGCGAACAGCTTCGGCGGCCTGCTGACCGACGAGTTCCCTCCCTTCGGGACCGGGACGGATCCGACCTACCCCGTCCGGGTCCAGGTCGCGCCGCGACCCGAGAAGCAGAGCCGGCTGAAGGCGTTCTTCCGGATGATCCTGGCGATCCCCCTGTTCTTCGTCGCCTACGCGATCAACTTCATCCACCTCGGTGGCATCTTCATCAGCTGGCTGACGATCGTCTTCCGTGGCTACCAGCCGGCGGGCGCCCACAACGCCCTGCTGTTCACGACGGCGTGGCAGACCCGGGTGGGCGCCTACATCCTGCTCCTGACCGACATCTACCCGCCGGTCGGCGACGAAGCGCCCTCGATCGGCGACGTTCGCTCGGCCGGTCAGCCGGCCCTGGCCGGCTCCGCCGCGCCGCCCGCCCCCGCCGGCGAGCCGGCGACCGAGCAGCAGCGGCGCCCGGCCGAGTAGGCATGGCTGACGAATATCCCGGCGTCGTCGAGGGCGACGGTTACGCCGTCGCCCTCATCGACGACCTCGGCGAGGGATACGGGTTCCGCAAGCTCCGCAAGGGGCTGGGCGTCGACGAGTTCGGGATCAACGCGATCGTGATCCCGCCCGGATACGAGACCGGGCGCCACCTCCACGAGGAGCAGCAGGAGCTCTACTTCGTCCACCGCGGCCGGGTCGAGATGGAGTTCGGCGACGGGTCGGCACACGAGATGCCCGAGGGTTCGGCGGCCAGGGTCGACGCGTCGACGGTCCGGCGGGTTCGCAACCCGAGCGACTCCGAGGACGCCGTCTACGTGGTCGTCGGGGCCAAGGGCGGCTACGTGGGCCGGGACGGCAAGCTGCCGGAGGGCGAGGAAAGCCGCTTCGGGGAGGATTCGCCGCCGGGCGCCTGAGCCCCCGCTTAGAACTCTTGGTTGATCCAGGGCATCTTGTCGCGCAGCTCCTTGCCGACCTGCTCGACCTGATGCCCCTTCGCCTCGTCGCGCAGCCGATTGAAGTTCTCCCCACCGGCCCGGTTCTCGGCGATCCACTCACGGGCGAAGTCACCGGACTGGATGTCGGCGAGGATCTGCCGCATCGCCGCGCGGGTCTCCTCGCCGATCACCTTGGGCCCGCGGGTCATGTCGCCGTACTCGGCGGTGTTGGAGATCGAGAACCGCATCCCCTGGATCCCCTTCTCGTACATGAGGTCGACGATCAGCTTCAGCTCGTGGAGGCACTCGAAGTACGCGAGCCGCGGGTCGTAACCGGCTTCGACCAGGGTCTCGAACCCGGCGCGGACGAGCTCCGTCGCCCCGCCGCAGAGGACGGACTGCTCACCGAAGAGGTCGGTCTCGCACTCGTCCTTGAAGGTCGTCTCGATGATCCCCGCACGGCCGCCACCGATCCCCGAGGCGTAGGCGAGGACGAGATCCCTGGCGTTGCCGCTCTCGTCCTGGTGGACCGCTATCAGGCAGGGGACGCCCGCCCCGTCCTCGTACTGGCGACGGACCAGGTGACCGGGGCCCTTCGGCGCGACCATGCCCACATCCACGCCCGGCGGCGGCTCGATCTGGCCGAAGTGGATCGCAAAGCCGTGGGCGAACATGAGGAGGTTCCCCTCGCCGATCCCATCGGCGATCTCGCTCTCCCAGACCTCCGCCTGCTTCTCGTCGGGCAGCAGGACCATGACCACGTCGCCGCGGCTGGCCGCGTCGGCGACGCTCAGCACCTCGAAGCCGTCGGCTTCGGCCTGCTCGCGGCTGGACGATCCCTTCCGCAGGCCGATCACGACCTCGGCGCCGGAGTCCTTCAGGTTCCGGGCATGGGCGTGGCCCTGGGAGCCGTAGCCGAGGACCGCGACCGTTTTGCCGTCGAGCAGCGAGAGGTCGGCGTCGGCGTCGTAGAGCATGTCCTGCGCCATCGGGCGGGCGATCCTACCGCCCTCGTTCGCCGGGGTCAGCGCAGAGCGCGGCGCATCAGCTTGCCGGACGGGGTGCGCGGAAGGGCCGAGGCGAGCTCGACCCGTTTCGGGACCTTGTGCGGGGCCAGGGTGCCCGCGCAGTGGCGGCGGAGGTCGTCGGCGGTCGCGGCGGAGCCGCTGCGCAGGACAACCACCGCAGTGACCGCCTGCTGCCACTCCGGGTCCTCGCGACCGATGACCGCCGCATCGACGACCTCGGGGTGGCCGACGAGGACCGACTCGACCTCGGCGGGGACGACGTTCTCGCCGCCGGTCACGATCAGGTCGTCCATACGGTCCTCGACGTAGAGGAAGCCTTCGTCGTCGATCCGGCCCAGGTCGCCGGTGTGGAGCCAGCCGTCGGCGTCGGCGCAGCCCGGGGCGACGGTCGGGCCCTGGACCAGGATCTCGCCGTCCCGCACCCGCAAGTGCGTGGTCAGGAGCGGCCGGCCGGCCGAGCCGAGCTTGCGGCGAGCCTCGGCGGGGGCCAGCGTCGTGACCTGGGACGCCGCCTCGGTCAGGCCGTAGGTCTGGACGATCGTCGCGCCCCGTTCCAGGGCCTCCTCGAGGGCGTCGCGGGGCACCGGGCCGCCGCCGACGAGGATCACCCGGGGGGCGGAGAGATCGGCGCCGGCCTCGAGCAGCCGCCGCACCATCGTCGAGACCAGCGAGACGACCGTGATCCGGTCCTGCTCGAGCGCAGCCGCGACCCGGTCGGTGTCGAAGCCGTCGTGGAGGACCGCCGTCGTCCCGTAGATCACGGATCGCAGGACGATCGAGAGCCCGCCCACGTGGCTCAGCGGCAGGCAGCAGAGCCAGCGGTCCTCCGGCAGGACGCCGATGTTGAAGGCGGAGCCGACGGCACTCCACATCTGGTTGCCGTATGTGAGGCCGACGGCTCGCGGCGCGCCGCTCGAGCCGCTGGTCAGGATCCGGCACTGGAGGTCGTCCATGTCGTGCTCGCCGAGCAGCGGCAGGTCTGCCTCGGTCTGCGTGAGCTGCCGCGCGGGGTCGTCGAGGTCGACGGCCGGCTGCTCGGCCGCGATCACGGCCTCCCGCTCGGCCGGAGTCAGGCGCGGGCTGAGCGGCAGGACGACCGCGCCGAGCTTCATCAGGGCGTGGATCAGCACGACCTGCTCGCGCCCCGCCCTGGTGGTCAGGGCCACCGTGGCGTCGCGGCGGACGCCGTAGGCGGCGAGTCGCCGTGCCACCCAGGCCGCCTCGGCCTCGAGCTCCGCGTAGGAGACCTCGGAGCCATCCGCCATCAGCGCGCATCGCTCCGGCGCGCTCTGGGCTCTCTGGGCCAGCCAGTTGTCGAGCTTCAAGGGGGACGAAGCCTAGAAGGCTCCGCCCGAGCGGCTCAGGGTGGCGGCAGGACCTTCCAGCGGTAGCTCGCCGGCGTGGCGTCGACGTTGCCGGCGGCGTCGACCGCCTTCACCCTGAGCCGGTGCTTCCCAGGCCTGACGGTGAACGTCGCCGGCGAGAGGCACGGCCGGTAGGGCTTGCGGTCGAGCTTGCAGAGGAAGGTGGACCCGGCCTCGGTGGAGGCGAACCGGAACTTCGCCTTGCGCTTGCGCGTCACCTTGGCCGGCTTCTTGCGCAGCGACGTGCCGGGGGCAAGGGTGTCGACGATCGGATCGTCAACGCAGGTGACGTTGATCGTGACGGTAGCCGTCGAGCCGCCGTTCAGCGTGTAGGTGAAGGAGTCGGCGCCGCAGTAGTCGGCGGCGGGCTGATAGCTGACCGCGGACCCGCCGCCGGTGATGGTCGCCGTGCCGTGGGCCGGGCTGCTCTTCGAGCCGACGCTCATGGGCCCGCCATCGATGTCGGTGTCGTTGGCGAGCACGTCGATCGCCGTCGCACCCGCGTCCTCCGCGACGGTCACCGAGTCCCCGACCGCCACCGGGTCGTCGTCCACGCAGGTGACGGTGATCGACACCACCGCCGAATCGCCGCCGTTGAGCGTGTAGGTGAGCGAGTCCGGGCCGCAGTAGTCGGGATCCGGCTGGTAGTGGACATCGGCTCCGCCGGACTCCACGAATGCGGTGCCGTGTGCCGGATCCGTCGTCGACTCGACCGTCGTCTGATCGCCGTCGTTGGTGTCGTTGCCGAGCACCGAGAGCGGGGTGTCGGGCTCATCCTCGGGTACGGTCGCGACGTCGTCGTTGGCCACCGGGTCCGCGTTGAACTCGTCTGCGCCGATGTCCGGCGCGGTCCCGAGGAAGCGCTGGTCGCCGTCGAAATCCACCGGCCCGATGAAGGGATCGTCAGCGCCGGCGTTGATCGTCGGTGAATTGGAGGCCTCATGAAAATCGCCGGTGGCGCCGACGAACACCGGGGCGTCTATCTGGTTGTGGTTCGTACCCGGATCGGTGACGCTGGCTGTTCCACCCGACGTCCCCACCTCAAGACGGGTGTCGTAGTTGGAGTGGTCCATGGTCACGGTCATCGACGTCGCCGCGCCGGAAGCGGACGCATAGACGTCCGCAGTTCCGGGCCCCTCTGCGGCCTGCATCGCGATCACGTTCTTGGCATCGACGGTGGAGGCGGTGGCGCTGTTGTTGACAGAGAACTCGAGCCCGTAGTTGTTCCCGATAGCCGTTACGTTCCGCAGTCTCGCCGCGACGGTGAAGCCGCTCACGTTGGCACCTGCCCCGCGCGTGTTCGTCGCGTTGCTCGCCCAGCAGAGGCTGTCGGTGAGAGTGCCCGAGGTGACCCAGAAGCAGGCAGTCGATCCGCCGCCGGTCGAGTGCGCGATGACGTCCCTCACGACGATGCCCTGGTGCATCTCGACCGCGTTGGAAGTGCTGTTCTCGAGCGCGAGATGCCGTAGCACCACATTGGGACCCCCCGCCGTCAGCGGTGCGGTGAAGCTGCTGGATACCACCGTCGGCCGTGGCTCGCCGTCCGCGCCGTGAACCGTGACCCCGCCGGGGACGGATATGGAGGTCGTGCCTGGCAGGACGTAATTCTCAGCGCCGGGCGTCACGATCACCTCGTCGCCGCTGTTCGCCAGCGTCACTGCGAAGTCGAGGCTGCACGGTGACGTCTGCGTGCAGTCGGTTCCGCTTCCCGCCGTTCCGGGCGCTGCATAGCGCTGCGTTGCCATCGCCGGA
>DATFPK010000025.1:0-15904 GCA_035264885.1 Solirubrobacterales bacterium | reverse complement strand
GGCGCCGACGAGGTTGTGGAGCTCGTCGATGAACAGGATGATGTCGCCGCGCTGGGTGATCTCCTTCATCACCTTCTTGAGGCGCTCCTCGAACTCGCCGCGGTACTTGGACCCAGCGACGAGGGCGGCCAGGTCGAGCGTGTAGATCTGCTTGTTCTTCAGCAGCTCCGGCACCTCGCCGTTGTGGATCCGGGTCGCCAGGCCCTCAACGACGGCGGTCTTGCCGACCCCCGGCTCGCCCAGCAGGACCGGGTTGTTCTTCTGGCGGCGCGAGAGGATCTGCATGATCCGCTCGATCTCGGTCTCGCGGCCCACGACCGGGTCGAGCTTGCCCTCGGCGGCGAGCTTGGTCAGGTTGCGGCCGAACTGGTCGAGCAGCTTCGAGGACTTCTTGCCCTCGCCCTGGCTCCCCCCACCCTGGCCCTGACGGCGGCCGCCGGGCCCGGACAGCATCCGGATGACCTCGTTGCGGATCTTGTCGGAGTCGGCGTCGAAGTCGAGCAGGATGCGCGCCGCGACGCCCTCGTTCTCGCGGACGAGGCCGAGCAGGATGTGCTCGGTGCCGATGTAGTTGTGGCCGAGCGACAACGCCTCCCGCAGCGCCAGCTCGAGCACCTTCTTGGCGCGCGGCGTGAACGGGATCTGGCCGGACGTGACCTCTTCACCGGAGCCGACGATCCGCACGACCTGGGCGCGGACGCGCTCGACGGTGATGTCCAGCGACTCGAGCACCCGGGCGGCGAGGCCCTCCTCCTCGCGGAGCAGGCCGAGGAGGATGTGCTCGGTGCCGATGTAGTTGTGCTTGAGCGTGCGGGCCTCTTCCTGGGCCAGGACGACTACCTGTCGCGCGCGCTCTGTGAATCTCTCGAACAAATGCGTCTCTTCTCTGAACTCGTTGTCTCTACGTCAGTATCGGCTGTGCGGTGGTCGGCTAATTAGGTCTGGTCGGAAAATGCGGCTGGTTGGGTCTGGATCCGCGGGGACGGCACAGCGCCGGAAGCCCTATCCACTGTCTTCGGCTGCGAATCCGCCGACGGATCTGACCTCCGGTTTCTTGTTGGCGGACGACGAGCGCTCAGTATATCGGGGGTGATTCCCGTCCTGGACGGGCTTCAATCGCCGCTGGATGCGGCTTAACGGGGCCTAATCACGCATCGCCGGGAAGAGGATCGTCTCCCGCAGGGACTTCGCCCCGGTCATCACCATGACCAGCCGGTCGATCCCGAGGCCGACGCCGGCAGTCGGCGGCATGCCCTGCTCGAGCGCCTCGACGAATGCCTCGTCGTAGGGCTGGGCCTCCTCGTCGCCGCGCCGCTGCTCCTCGGCCTGCTGCTCGAACCGGCGGCGCTGCTCGTCGGGGTCGTTCAGCTCGGTGAAGGCGTTGGCGATCTCCATGCCGCCCGCGAACGCCTCCCAGCGCTCGACCAGTCCCTGTTCGGAGCGATGCTGCTTGGCAAACGGCGACAGCTCCACGGGGTAGTCGACGACGAAGGCCGGCTGGACCAGCTTCGGCTCGACGAGCTTCGAGAGCAAGCCATCGACCAGCTTGCCCCACCCCTCGCTCGAGTCGGCTTCCGACCCCATCGCCTCGGCCAGGGCCTCGCGGGTCGGGTGTTCGGCGATGTCGATGCCGGCCTCCTCGCGGATCGCGTCCCGCAGGCTGATCCGGCGCCAGGGGGGCGAGAGGTCGATCGCCTGGCCGCCGCGCTCGACCTCCGTGGTGCCGAGGATCCGCCGGGCGACCTCGGAGACGAGGGTCTCGAGGCGGCGGGCGGCGTCCTCGTAGTCGGCATAGGCCTCGTACCACTCGACCATCGTGAACTCGGGGTTGTGCTTGTAGGAGACGCCCTCGTTGCGGAAATCCTTGCCGAGCTCGTAGACCCGGTCGAGTCCCCCGACGATCAACCGCTTGAGGTAGAGCTCGGTCGCGATCCGCAGGTAGAGGTCGCGGTCGAGCGCGTTGTGGTGGGTGACGAAGGGCCGGGCGAGGGCGCCGCCGTAGAGCGGCTGGAGGACGGGGGTCTCGGCCTCGACGAAGCCGCGGTCGTCGAGCCAGCGACGGACCTCGCCGACCACGCGGGCGCGGGTGCGGAACAGCCGGCGGCTCTCCTCGTTGGCGACCAGGTCGAGCTCGCGCCGGCGGTAGCGGGTCTCGGTGTCCTCGAGGCCGTGGTACTTGTCGGGCGGCGGGCGCAGGCTCTTGGCGAGGAGGACCCAGCGCTCGACCCGAAGGGTCAGCTCGCCGCGCTTGGTGGCGAACGCGGTGCCCTCGACGCCGATGATGTCGCCCAGGTCGAGGTGGACGAGGAGGTCGAAGGCCTCCGGGCCGAGCACGTCCTCACGGGCGTGGAGCTGGACCTGGCCCGTGGCGTCGCGGACGTCGAGGAAGGCGGCCTTGCCGTGGCCGCGGCGGGCGCCGATCCGCCCGGCCACGCGGTGGCGCGACTCGGTCTCCAGCCCCGCCGCGAGCCCTTCGTGGGCATGGCGGACCTCGCCGATCTCCTCGCGCTCCTCGAAGCCGTGCGGAAAGGGCTCGATCCCCTGGTCGCGCAGGCGTTCGAGCTTGTCGCGCCGCTCGCTGAGTACGTCCCGGGCCTCGGTCATGGCGCGGCGAGCCTACCCGGCGGCCATGCGGGCCCGCCGTCTATGAAGAGGGGTCCTCGCCGAGCTGGGTGGCGGGCCGCGTCTCCTCGCCGGCCTGGAACGGGGCGCGGAAGACGATCTCGGTCTTGCCGAAGCGGAGGACGTCGCCGTCGAGCAGGGCCCGCCGGCCGCCGATCCGGGCGCCGTTGACGTAGCTGCCGTTGCGCGAAAGGCCCTCATCGGCCAGCGCCCACTCGGAGCCGAGCCGCTGAAGCTCGGCATGCATGCGCGAGACGTCCTCGTCCCAGGAGAGCACCAGGTCGGCCGAGAGCCCGCGCCCCACCGTCACCCGGTCCCACCCCTCCGGCAGGGACATCACGCGCTGGCGCTGCTCGGCGTCGCGATAGACGAGGTAGGGGTCGCCCAGCCGCTCGGCCTGCGCCAGCTCCTCCGCCTCGCTCTCAGCGCTCATGGGCCGATTGGAGCACGGAGGGAGCGCCGGCGCAAGAAAAAAGGCAGGTAAGAGACCGGGAGGGCGGCCGGGGCCGGCGATTGGGTCCTTCTATGCGGATGGCGCACAAAAAGCCCCAATCGCCATGTCGCCGAGGGGCCCCCGCCCCGCCGAGTGGTGCCTTGGGGGCGCTGTAGGACCACGAGGAGCCACCCACCCGGTGACTCGGCGCTAACCGACCTCGATCTTGGTGATCTTGAGCTTCTTCTTCGGCCCGCGCGGGACGTCGACGGTGACGATCTCGTTGCGCTTGCGGCCGATCAGGGCCTTGCCGACCGGCGATTCGTTGGAGAGCTTGCGCTCGGCCGGGCTAGCCTCAGCCGAGCCGACGATCTGGAACTTCTGCGAGTCGCCGCTCTTCTGGTCCTTGACGTGCACGGTCGTGCCGACCCGCACCTCGTCCGTGTCGAGGTCCTTCTCGTCGATCACGCGGGCGCGGCGGAGCCGCTCCTCGAGCTGTGCGATCCGCTGCTCGAGCAGCGCCTGCTCGTTCTTGGCGTCGTCGTACTCCGCGTTCTCGGCGATGTCGCCGAACTCGCGCGCCTCCTTGATCCGAGCGGCGACCTCGCGGCGCTTGGTCGTCTGAAGGTGCTCGATCTCGTCCTTGAGCCTCTCGAGCCCCTCGGGGGTGATGACTGTCTGGCGACTCACTATCCGTCCCTCCTGTGGCCTCAGCCGGTCCTCCCTGGACCCACCTCGGTCCCTACAAAACGAACGCCCGTCGCGACGGCTTGGAAGCCGTCACCCGGGCCAGGAAGCGCGGAATTATAGCGAGGAGATCGCCGCGCTCAGAGCGGCCGCGAGGCGGCCGGGATCCTCGATCTGGGGATAGTGGCCGAGGTCCTCGAACTCGGTCACCGGCGCCTGCGGGCGCAGCTCGCGCAGGCCCTCCAGGACAGCCGGCGTCGCGACCGGGTCGAGCATGCCCCAGGCGAACGAGAGCGGCCCGGGCCAGTTGCGGATCGCGCCGTGCCAGCGCTCGGCGTAGAAGACGCGCTCGTCCATGTAGCCGACCAGCTTGTGGCCGAGGCGGTTGCCGCCCTCGCGCGTGATCAGGGCCCACTGGTCGGCCTCCTCCTCCGGCGTCAGCGGGTGGTCGGGCGAGAAGATCCCGCCGAACTGGCGCCGGAAGAAGCCCTCCGACGTCAGCCGAGTCGCGACGGGGCCGAGCCGGCTGCGCAGCATCCGCTGGGCGAGGGTCGGGTTGGATCGCTCGAGGATGATCGAGCCGTTGAAGAGGAACACCCCGGCCAGGTCGAGGTCGAGCTCGCCGGCGAGGTCACGGGCCAGCAACTCGGTGGCGACCGAGGTGCCCATGTCGTGGGCGCAGACGAAGACCGGACGGCCGGCGCCGTGGCGGGCGACCAGCTCCTCGGTCAGGTCGGCCTGCCAAGCCAACGTGTAGGCGTGGTCCCGCGGCTTGTCCGAGAGGCCGAAGCCGAGGAAGTCGAAGGCGAGCACGGCCCGCTCGCGCTCCTGGTCGAGCAGGCGCCGCCAGTCGTAGGAGCTGCTCGGGAACCCGTGCAGGAGGACGAGCAGCGGGTCGCTCCCCCCGCGCGTGTGGACGTGGATCTCGTGGTCGCGGAACTGCTCGGGGCGGCCTTGCCGCCGCCATTCTTCGACCCTGTCGGTCAGCGTCACGCCGGAACCGTAGCGGCGCCCCCCAGGGCGGCGACCAGCTCCCGGGCTCGCTCCAGCCCGGCCCGCTGCCCGAGCTCCTGCGCCACGTCGCTGCTCGCGCCCAGGCGCTCGAGGTACCAGGGGTAGAACTTGCGGAGGTAGCGGGACGCTCGCTCCGCGCCGAAGTGCTCCTCGGCGCGGTCGATCACCCAGAGCAGCTCGGCGGCGACCTCGTCACGGGGGGGCGGCTCGGCCCGGCGGCCGGTCAGCTCCTCGAACACCCAGGGGTTGCCGAGGGCGCCTCGGGCGATCATCACCGCGTCGGCGCCGGACTCCTCGTACGCTCGCCGGGCCGCGTCGGCACTGCTCAACCCGCCCGAGATGATCATCGGCACCTCGAGGCGCTCGGCCAGCTCCCGGGCCAGCGCGTAGTCGGGCGACCCCTTGTGGCCGACCGCGGCCGAGCGCGGGTGAAAGGCGATCGCCGCCGCCCCCTCCTCGGCCAGCTGCAGCGCCAGGTCGAAGCCGGAGCGGTCCCCCGGCTCGAGGCCGGAGCGGATCTTGACGGTGACGGGGAGCCCCGAGCCGCGGATCGCACCGCGGACCAGCCCCGCCGCGAGCTCGGGGTCGCGCAGCAGCGCCGCCCCCGCTCCCGTCTTGCAGACCTTCGGCACCGGACAGCCCATGTTGAGGTCGATCAGGTCGGCGCCCGACGCGGCGGCGATCTCGGCGCCGGAGCGCATGACCTCAGGGTCGTGGCCGAAGAGCTGGACCGAGACCGGGTGCTCATCGGGGTGGATCCGCATCAGCTCGCGCAGCGTGCGCTCGTTGCGGTAGTGGAGGCCGAAGCTCGAGACCATCTCCGAGACCGCCAGCCCGGCGCCGTGCCGACGCGCCTGAAGGCGGACGAACCAGTTCCCGATCCCCGCCAGCGGCGCCAGCAGGACCCGGTTGGCGATCCGCACGTCACCGATCTCGAAGGGTTCGGTAAGCGGCGCCTGGGCCGGCTGGCGGTTGGCGGCTGGCGGCTGATCAGACATTTCGCTCCCAGATCAGCTTCAACCCATCGAGCGTCAGCAGGTCATCGACCGCCACCTCCGTGTCGCAGTAGGGGACGATCCCGGTGGCCATGCCACCGGTCGCGATGAACTGGGTCCCGTCGCCGAGCTCGCCGATGATCCGGCGCGCGATCGCATCGATCGCGCCGGCGAACCCGTAGACCATTCCCGACTGAATGCTCGCCTGGGTGGTTCGCCCGATCACGTCGCCGGGCTCGGCGAGGTCGACCTTGGGCAGGCGGGCGGCCCGCTCGGTCAGCGCGTCCATCGAGATCTGGACCCCCGGCCCGATCACGCCGCCGAGGTAGTCGCCCTCGCCGGAGATCGCGTCGAAGGTGATCGCCGTCCCGAAGTCGACTACGGCGCACGGCCCGCCGTACTTCTCGAACGCGGCGACCGCGTTGACCAGGCGGTCGGCCCCCAGTTCGTGCGGGTTGTCGAGCCGGACGGCCATGCCCGTCTTCACCCCCGGGCCGACCATCAGGTAGCGCCCGTCGAGGTATTCGGCGCACATCCGCTGGTACTCGGGGTTGAGCCGCGGCACCACCGACGACACGATCGACCCGTCGACCGTCGCCAGCTCGAGACCGCGCAGGCCGAGCAGGCTGGTCACCCGCACGGCGAGCTCGTCGGCGGTGTCCTCGCCGTCAGTGGCGAAGCGCCAGTGTTCGACGAGGTCGTTCCCGTCGAAGGCGCCGATGTGGGTCTGAGTGTTGCCGACGTCGATGGCGAGCAGCATGCGACCGCATAGGATCGCACCGTGGACGCCCGGCTCTACGTCATCCCCGGCTCCCATCCGTCGATGACCGCGCGGCTGATGCTCGAGCACAAGGGCATCGACTACAAGCGCACCGACCTGATGCCGGTCGTCTCCAAGGGCGTCCTGAAGGCCATGCGCTTCCCCGGCGTGACGGTGCCGGCGCTGAAGCTCGACGGCACGCGGGTCCAGGGGTCGCGCCAGATCGCCCGCGAGCTCGACCGTCTGCGCCCCGAGCCGCCGCTCTTCCCCTCCGACGGCGAGCGTCGCCGCGAGGTCGAAGAGGCCGAGCGGTTCGGCGACGAGGAGCTCCAGCACCCGGTTCGCCAGATCCTCTGGTGGGCGCTGAAGCGCGATCCCTCCCCCCTGCGCAGCTACTCCGAGGGCGCCCGCCTCGGCATCCCGATCGGGCTGGCGGTCAGGACCGCGGCGCCCATCGTCGCCCTCTCGGCCCGGTTCAACGAGGCGACCGACGAGAACGCCCGCGCCGCCGTCGCCGTCCTGCCCGGGATGCTCCAGCGGATCGACGACTGGATCGCCGCCGGGGTGCTGAACGGGACCGAGCTCAACGCCGCCGATTACCAGATCGCGCCCTCGCTGCGGCTGGCGATGACCCTCGACGACCTCCGGCCGGTGATCGAGCGCCGCCCGGCCGGCGAGCTCGCCGAGCGCGCCGCCCCCGAGTATCCGGGCCGGACTCCGCCCGTCCTCCCTCCCTCCTGGCTCGAGCACCTCGACGGATGAGGCGCGGGGCCCGCGGCGCCGTCGCGCTCGCCGCCTTCGCGCTAGGCGTGGCCGGGTGCGGGAGCGATGAGGACGAGAACGACCCGATCGCCACCTACTGCGACAAGATCGCCGCGCTCCAGGCCGAGCCCGACCCGACCGCAGGCCTGCGCGAAGGGGACCTCGCGGGCGCGAAGCAGGCGCTCGCGAAGTTCGAGGTGAAGATCGGCGAAGTCGCCAAGGTCGCGCCGCCGCAGATCCGCGGCGACGTCCGCCGCCTCCAGCGCGTCTACCGCGGCTTCAACGCCGACGTCCAGGGCATCATGCAGCCGAACGACGCGCTCGGCCTGGTCGGCCGGCTCCAGTCGGCCGGTCAGGAGATCCAGGAGATCACCCGCCGCCTCACCGCGTTCACCGCCGCGAACTGCGGCGAGGGCTCGGGCGGCTAGGCGAAGCGGCCGGCGGGATCCGCCCGCTGCCCTTCGCCGAGGGCCTCGAGCGCCTCGGACAGCCTCGTTCCGTCGGGCAGCGCCAGGTCGGGGTCGAGCTCGAGCAGCGGCCGCAGGACGAAGCGGCGGCTCGTCACCTCCGGATGCGGGAGGGTCAGCCGCTCGCTGCTCAACTCCAGGTCGCCGAGCAGCAGGAGGTCGATGTCGAGCGGGCGCGGGCCGTGGCGCGGCGCCGCGAACATCCGGCCCTGCTCGGCCTCGATCGCCTTGCAGAGGTCGAGTAGCGGCTCGGGCTCCAGGTCCGTGCGGATCCGGACCGCCGCGTTCAGGAAGTCGGGCTGGTCGAGGATCTCCCCGACCGGCTCGGTCTCGTAGGCGGAGGAGACCGCCTCGACCTCGACCCCGTGCTCGCGCAGCAGGTCGAGGGCCGCGCGCAGGTGCTCCTCGCGGTCACCGACGTTCGAACCGAGGCCGAGGTAGCCGGTGCTCACGGCCTCAGCCCTCCTCGGGGTCCTCGTCGGCCTCCTGGGCGACGGCGCGCTCGCGGATAACCTCGACCGCCACCTCCTGGATCGAGACCGGCAGAGGGGGCTCCGGCTTGACCGCCCGCACCCGCACCGATTCGCACCCGTAGCGCTCGGTCAGGCGCTCGGCCACCACCTGGCCGAGCCGCTCGAGGGTCTTGTAGCTCCGCTCGGTCGCCGCCAGCGCGACCAGGTCGCAGACCTCGCCGTAGTCGACCGTGTCCTCGAGGCGGTCGGTCAGGACGGCGTCGCAGTCGGGGACGTCGAAGGTGATGTCGAACTCGAGCCGCTGCCCCACCTCGCGCTCGGCCTCGCTCACCCCGTGGTGGGTGTAGATCGAGAGGCCGCGCAGCTCGACCTCGACCCGCGAATCGTGACCCTCGCCGTGAGCGTCCATGCGCGCAGCCTAGGGCGTCGCGATCGCCGCGGCGACCCGCAGCGCCTCGGACATCTCGGCGACGTCGTGGACGCGGAGGACGTCGGCGCCGTTGCGCCAGGCAAGGACGCCGGAGGCGATCGAGCCGCCCAGCCGCTCGGCCACGTCGGAGCCGTCGATCTTGGCGATGAAGCTCTTGCGGGAGGTGCCGACGACGAGCGGCCGGCCCAGCTCGCGCAGCTCGCCGAGCCGGCGCAGCAGCTCGAGGTTGTGGTCGAGGCTCTTGCCGAAGCCGATCCCGGGGTCGAGCCAGACGTGCTCCTCGGGGACCCCCTCGGCGACCGCGAAGTGCAGGCGCTCTTCGAGGAAGTCCCTGACGTCGCCGACCACGTCGTCGTAGCGCGGGTCGTCCTGCATCGTCCGCGGCGTGCCCTGCATGTGCATGAGAATCAAGGTGGCGCCGCGGTCGGCGCAGAGGGCGGCGATCTCCGGCGCCGCGCGGAGGGCGCTGATGTCGTTGACGATCTCGGCGCCCGCGGCGAGAGCCGCCGCGGCGACCTCGGACTTGGAGGTGTCGACCGAGATCCGGGCGCCGGCGCCGCGCAGCCCCTCGATCACCGGCGCGACGCGCTCCCGCTCCTCCTTGGCGCCGACGGGGTCGGCGCCGGGGCGGGTGGACTCGCCGCCGACGTCGAGGATTTCGGCTCCCGCCGCGGCCAGGTCACGGCCGTGGGCGATCGCGCGGCCTGGGTCGAGGAAGAGGCCGCCGTCGGAGAAGGAGTCCGGGGTGACGTTCACCACGCCCATCAACTCGGGTCGGCGCATCAGAGCCGCGCCAGGGCCTCGCCGGCCGCGCGCTGACCGGAGCCGACCGCGCCGTCCATATAGCCGTTCCAGACCAACGCGGTCTCCGCCCCGGCCCAATGGATGCGGCCGACGGGCCGCCGCAGGGCCGGCCCGTTCTCGGCCCAGGCGCCCGGAGGCATGAAGCCGCCGTAGCAGCCGCGCGACCAGGGGTCCTCGGCCCAGGCCTTGTCCACGTAGCGGTCGGGCCGGGCCGCGCGGGAGCCGAAGAAGCGCTCCAGGCAGGCCACCACCATGCCGCGGCGCTCTTCCTGCGGGAGGTCGCAGGCCTCGCGTGCGGCGCGACCCTCGAGGAAGGCGAGGAGCACGCCGGCCGGGTGGCCGGGAACGGAGTTGTCGTAGGTGACGGAGACGGGGCCGTCGGCGCTGGTGACCTGGCCGGAGAGGCCGTCGCGACGCCAGAACGGCTCGTCGTAGATCGCCATGCACTTGACGACGCTTCCGGCCGCCATCCGCTGGGTGAGGCCGTCGCGAATGGCCGGGACGGGCGGGTCGTAGTGGACCCGGCCGGCCAGGGTCGGCGGCATCGCGAGGATGGCCTCAGCGGCGCGCACCTCCGCCCCGTCGGCGGTGACAGACACGCCGCCGTCGTCCTGGGCGATCCGCCGGACCGGGCTGCCGAGGACGACCGAGTCGCCCAGCTCCTCGGCCATCCGCAGGCTGATCACCTGGGAGCCGCCGGCGACACGGGAGTCCTGGGCGCCACCCTCGGTGTCGAGCAGGGCCTCGAACGACCCGGCCGAGCGGATGTAGAAGAGGACGTGGAGGAGCGAGAGGTCCTCGGGCTCGGCCGCCCAGACCGCCCAGATCGCCAGCCGCATGAGGTCGCGCCCGGTGGCGGTGCGGACGTTGCGTCGGATCCAGGTGGCGAAGGTCTGTGAGTCCCACTTCGCCGCGTCCGGCCCCTGCCAAGGGGCCTCGGGATCGACCCGGCGGGCCATCCGATTGATCCGCGCCAGAGTCAACCCGGTCTCGGCCAGGGCGACCGGGTTCAGCTTCGGGATCGTGCCCCTGTACCGGCGCAGGGAGCCGCGCCGCTCGAACAGATTCGCGCCCTCGGTGTGGGTGGCGAATGTCTCCAGCCCCAGGTCCTCGATCAGCGCCCGGACCCGCTTCTGGCTCGGCCCCACCCACTGCCCGCCGATCTCGATCATCGTCTCGCCGTCGAGCGGCTCGTTCAGCGTCCGCCCGCCGACCCGGTCTCGCGCCTCGAGCACCGCGACCGTCCGACCCGCAGCCCGCACGGCCCGGGCGGCGGTCAGCCCGGCCAAGCCGGCGCCGACGACGGCCACGTCGACCGAGATCTCCTGCGGGGCCGCTTTCACGGCCCGACCCTAACCGCCGCTAGAGGTCGCGGCGGTCGGCGCGCATCTCGGCGGTGCCGCCGGCGAGGCCGGGACGCGGACGCGGCATCGGCCGCGGCCCTTCGCGCTGCGCCTTCTCGGGCTCGGGCGCCGGCTCGGCCGGGGCCGGCGCCGCCTCGTCCTCGGGAAAGACCTCGCTCTCGGGCGCGCCGTCGAGCAGGGCGACGAACTGCTCGGCGTCGATCGTCTCGCGCGCCAACAGGATGTTCGAGATCCGGTCGAGCTGCTCCCGGTTGCCGGTCAGGATGTCCTTCGCGGTCTGATGCGCGTCCTCGACGATCCGCCTGATCTCGTCGTCGATCTCGCGGGCGATCTCATCGGAGTAGTCGGGCTCGGAGGAGAACTCGCGGCCGAGGAAAGGCTGACCGCGGTCGTGGCCGAACACCCGCGGGCCGAGCCGCTCGGACATGCCGAACCGCATGACCATCTGCTTCGCGGTCTCTGTCACCTTCTCGAGGTCGTTCGACGCGCCGGTCGTGATCTCGCCGAAGACGATCTCCTCGGCGGCACGGCCGCCCAGCGTCATCGCCATCGTGTCGGTCAGCTCCGCCCGCGAGGTCAGGAACTTGTCCTCGGACGGCAGGTTGATCGTGTAGCCGAGGGCCTGGCCGCGGGAGATGATCGAGATCTTGTGGACGGGGTCGCAGTGGGGCAGGCGCTGGCCGACGATCGCGTGCCCCATCTCGTGGAAGGCGGTGACGAGGCGCTCCTTCTCGGACATGACCCGGGTCTTCTTCTCGGGCCCGGCGATCACCCGCATGATCCCCTCCTCGAGCTCCGCCATCGTGATCTCGCGGCGGTTCGAGCGGGCGGTCAGCAGCGCCGCCTCGTTGATCAGGTTGGCGAGGTCGGCGCCGGTGAAGCCGGGGGTCTGGCCGGCCAGCGTGTCGAGGTTCAGGTCCTTGGCGAGGGGCTTGCCGCGGGTGTGGACCTCGAGGATCTGCTTGCGCCCCTTGCGGTCGGGGCGGTCGACGACGACCTGGCGGTCGAAGCGGCCCGGCCGCAGCAGCGCCGGGTCGAGGATGTCCGGCCGGTTCGTCGCGGCGATCAGGATGATGTTGTCCTTCATCTCGAAGCCGTCCATCTCGACGAGGAGCTGGTTCAGCGTCTGCTCGCGCTCGTCGTGGCCGCCGCCCATGCCGGCGCCGCGGTGGCGGCCGACGGCGTCGATCTCGTCCATGAAGATGATGCAGGGGCTGTTCTGCTTTGCCTGCTCGAACAGGTCGCGGACGCGCGAGGCGCCGACGCCGACGAACATCTCGACGAAGTCCGAGCCCGAGATCGAGAAGAAGGGCACCCCCGCCTCGCCGGCGACGGCGCGGGCGAGCAGCGTCTTGCCGGTGCCCGGCGGTCCGTAGAGGAGCACGCCCTTCGGGATCCGCGCGCCGAGCGCCTGGAACTTCTTCGGGTTCTCGAGGAACTCCTTGATCTCGTGCAGCTCCTGGACCGCCTCGTCGACCCCGGCGACGTCGCGGAAGGTGATCTTCGGCGCGTCCACCGACATTCGCTTGGCACGCGACTTGCCGAAGTTCATGACCCGGGAGCCGCCGCCTTGCATCTGGTTCATGAGGAAGATCCAGAAGCCGAAGAAGAGGATGAAGGGCAGGATGTAGGTGAGGAGGTTGAGCAGGCTCGAGCCGCCCGTGCCCTTGATCGACGTCTTGACGTCGTTGCGCTCGAGCTGGTTGATCAGGCTCTGCTCGGAGTTCGGCGCGTAGCCGGTCGAGTAATCCTCGTCGTTCGTCTGCTTGACGTCGAGGGTGTTGTCCTTCGTGTTGACGGTGACTTCGGCGACGTCCCCGTCGTTGAGGCGCTGGATGAACTCGCTGTAGACCGGCTGCTCCTCCCCGCCGTTCGGGCTGATCAGGCGTTGCGCGATGAACGCCAGGACGACGACGAGGAGAATCGGAAATGCCGCGCTCTTGAAGAAACGTCTCAAAGTGCCCTCTTCTTACGCTGAAAGGCAGGGTCCAGCGCTCGGCTCAGCCGAACGCTCAGCGTACCAGGGTGGATCTGGCGCTCGGCTGCGTTTTCGCCGGGCAACGACCTGCCCGGGTGGCCCCTTTCCCCTGCTCGCGCGGCTAGGGCCCCGGCTCCAGCGCGGCGACGAAGTCCAGGTTGCGGTAGCGCTGCACATGGTCGAGCCCGTAGCCGATCGCGAACCGGTTCGGGATCTCGAATCCCACGTAGCGGGTCGGCAGGTCGACCCGGCGCCGGTCCGGCTTGGTCAGCAGGGCGCAGACCTCGAGCGAGCGCGGGTCGCGGGCGCGCAGGTTGCGCAGTAGGTACTGGAGGGTCAGCCCGGAGTCGATGATGTCCTCGACGATCAGGACGTCGCGGCCCTCGATCGAGGCGTCGAGGTCCTTGAGGATCCGGACGACGCCCGAGGAGTCGGTCTGCGACCCGTAGGAGGAGACCGCCATGAAGTCGACCTCGCAGGGGACGGTCAGATGCCGCATCAGGTCGGCGATGAACAGCACGGCGCCCTTGAGGACACCGACCATGACGAGGTCGCGGCCCTCGTAGTCGCGGCTGATCTGCTCACCGAGCTCGCCCACCCGCCGGCGCAGGTCCTCACGCGAAACGAGGATCTCGCCGATCGCCGGGTCGTCGACCGGAGTCTCGCTCAGGGGATCGCCCACGGCGTCAATCTACGCGGCCGGCGGTCAGAACCACCGCCGGCCCGCTGCTCGCCAGGCGGAAGTCCTCGGCGACCGCGACGCCGGGGATCCAGGCGACCGTCCCCGCCGAGATGACGACCGGGAGCTCGCGCCGCAGCGACCGCGGCACCCGCGCGTCGGCGAAGAGGTCGGCGAGGGTCTTGGTGCCGCCCAGTCCGAGTGGCCGGATCCGGTCGCCGTCGCGCCAGGCGCGGACCTCGAGCGCGGGGGCGAGCGCGCCGGCGTCGAGCGTCGCGACCTCGGGTCCCTCCGGCGCTACCCGCTCGCGGAGCTCGGCCCGCAGCGCCCAGTGGCCGAACCGGCACGCGCCGGGCACGCGCAGCACGGCGGGCTGCGGGGCCGCGTCGGCGCCGATCCTGACCCGGACGTGCCCGGCCTCGCAGACGGCGCTGACCCCGCCGCCGAGGTCGACCTCACCTCCCTCGGCCGTGCTGGCGAGCCGGACGATCTCGGCGGCGCGACCCGGGTTCAGCGGCACCGGCCGGCCGGCGGCCCGCTCGGCCAGGGCCCTGAGCGCCAGGCGCGCGACGGCCGGGTGAGCGGCGGCCAGGGTCGTGCCATCGATCGCCGCAACCGGTCCACCGGTGAGCTCGACCGCGAGCCGCTCCAGCGCCTCGGACTCCTCGCGGAGCTGGCGCCAGGTGGCGGCGATGTTCCGCTCCGCCTGCGGGCTGAGCTCGCGCAGCACCGGCAGGACCTCCTCGCGGATCCGGGCCCGGGCGAACCGCGGGTCGCGGTTGGACGGGTCGTCCCGGTGGGGCAGACCGGCCGCTTCGGCAAGGGCCCGGGTCTCGTCGCGGCCGAGAGACAGCAGCGGCCGGACCACCCTCCCCGAGCGCGGTGCCAGCCCGAGCAGCCCGCGGCTGCCGGGCGACGTCGCGAGCCGGTAGATCAGCGTCTCCGCCTGATCGGTCCTGGTGTGGCCGGTGGCGATCCAGCCGCCGCCCCGCTCGGCTCGCAGCCGCTCCGCGGCGGCGTATCGGGCGTCGCGGGCGGCGGCCTGCACGTTTCCCGGGGCGAGGCCGGGGCGCTCGACGACCAGCTCGATCCCGAGGCTCTCGCAGAGCCGCCCCACGGTCGCCTCGTCCTCGCCTGAGTCCGGCCGCAGCCTGTAGTTCAGGTGCAGCCCGGTGACGCCCCCGGGGCCGGCGACGGCGACGAGGCCGGCGGCGAGGCAGGCCGAGTCGGGACCGCCGGAGAGCAGGGCGACGCCCCGGCTGTCGGCCGGGACCAGGCCGCTCGCGCGAACGGCGGCGGCCAGGCGCTCGTTCGGTCCCTGGTCCACGCCGAAACGTTCCCACGCCGCGCCTATGCGCGGCGGCTGCGCAGCACGAAGAGCGGGATTGCCCGGGGGAAGCCCTTCAGCTCGACCTCGCCGATCGGCTCGGCCTCGATGAACTCGGACTCGCCGAACTGGCGGATGACGCTGTCCGTCGCGAGCACCTCGCCGCCGAGGGCGCGGGTCACGACCCGGTGGGCGAGGTTGACGTCGGTCCCGAAGTAGTCGCCGTCGCGGTAGACCGCGTAGCCGCAGTGCAGACCCACCCGGGGCTGGGGGCGCTCCTGGAAGAGGCCGAGGAAGCCGACCGCCCACTCGGTGAGGCTGGCCGGGTCCGGCGAGACGACCATCACCTCGTCGCCGATCGTCTTGACGATCGTCGCCTCCCGGGGCAGCGTCGACTCGACCGTCTCGACGAAGCGCTCGATCAGGTCGAGCGCCTCCTCGTCGCCCTCCTCCTCGGTGTAGCGGGTGAAGCCGGTGAGGTCGATGAAGCACACGGTGACGTTGATCCGGCCGAGCTCGCCGGACTCGATGCCGAACTCGCTCTCCATGTGTCCGACGACGTCCTGCTCGATGAAGAACCGCAGGTAGCGCCGGTGCAGGTACTCGAAGATCGGCGTCGCGATCGGCAGCATGTCGCCGGCCAGCTCGCCCATCTCCTCGGCCATCTCGAGCTCCGGCACGCCGTCGCGGATCAGCGGCTCGTGGACGTAGAGATGGAAGAGCCGCACCTCGGCGTCGGCAACGCGCCGCAGGGACTGGGCGTAGACCCGGACGAGCTGGAGGAAGGCGACCAGCGGGAAGCCGGAGGCGAGCACGCGGGAGAAGTGGTGGAGCGCATCGAGGTCGTCGCGGGTGAGCTGGCGCTCGCGGTGGGCGGGGGTGCCCAGCAGCACCATCAGCCGCTCGATCAGCTCCGGCTCGAGACCGGTCTCGGCGGCCGCGTCTTCGTACCCGACCGTCGCGTCATCGCGGCCGAACACCTCCTCCGTGTAGCCGAAGGCGAGCTTGCCCTCCTTGCCGGCCTCCTTCAGCCGGTCGAGCGGGTAGCCGCGCTCGCGCATCCGCGCGACGACCCGGGCCTGGGCGGCGGCCGTCGCCGTCCAGCGGCC
>DATFPK010000024.1:0-2721 GCA_035264885.1 Solirubrobacterales bacterium | reverse complement strand
AGCACTGGGGTTGGGGATACGAGGACCAGCAGCCCTCGCGCGAGGGTGTCGAGGGGATCGCGAAGGCCCTCGCGGAGCGGCTCGGCTTCACGGTCGACGAGATCGAGGAGCCGGTCCCGCTGGAGGCGGTCGAGCTGCCCGGGGCCCGGCTCTCCCCGCCGAAGGACCTGGCCGAGATGTTCTCGGCGGACCGCTATGACCGGGCGTCGCACGCCCTCGGCAAGGCCTACCGCGACGTCGTCCGGGGTTTCCGGGGCGAGTTCCCCAATCCGCCGGATCTCGTCGCCTACCCCGAGTCGCCCGAGGACGTCGACGCGGTTCTTTCCTGGTGTGACGACGAACGCGCGGCCGTCGTCCCCTACGGCGGCGGGACCAGCGTGGTCGGCGGCGTCGAACCGCGGATGCGCGATCGGTATCCGGCCGTCGTCACCATCGACCTGAAGCGGATGGGCCGGGTGCTCGAGGTCGACCCGGTCTCGAAGGCGGCGCGGATCCAGGCCGGTGCGACTGGCCCCGGCCTCGAGGAGCAGCTCCGCGAGCACGGGCTCACGCTCCGGCACTTCCCGCAGTCGTTCGAGTACTCGACGCTGGGCGGCTGGATCGCGACGCGGGCCGGGGGCCACTTCGCGACCCTCTACACGCACATCGACGACCTGGTCGAGTCCGTGCACGCGGTGACGCTGCGAGGCGACTGGGAGAGCCGGCGCCTGCCCGGCTCCGGCGCAGGGCCCAGTCCCGACCGGATGCTGATCGGCTCCGAGGGGATCCTGGCGGTGATCACGGAGGCCTGGGTCCGAGTGCGCGAGCGCCCGAGCTTCAAGCTCTCGGCCGGAGTCGCCTTCGATGACTTTTCCGCAGGCGCCGAGGCCGTTCGAGAGATCGCGCAGTCGGGGCTCAATCCCTCGAACTGCCGGCTGCTGGACGCCGTCGAGTCCGACACCACCTCGGCGGGGCCGCCCGGCAGGGCGCTGCTCGTCCTCGGCTTCGAGTCCGCCCATCATCCCGCCGACGAGCCGATGTCGCTCGCGCTGGACGCGGCGCGTGCGCACGGCGGCGAGCCGGGTGAGATCAAGGGTGCCGAGCGGGGCGGCGACGGCCAGGACCCCGTCAACGCCTGGCGAAGCGCCTTTCTGCAGGCGCCCTACCTGCGCGACTCGCTGGTCGCCTGCGGCGTCCTCTCCGACACCTTCGAGACCGCCATCACCTGGGACCGTTTCGAGGACTTCCACACGGAGGTGATGGAGACGGCGACCCGGGCCGTGGCGGCGGCCTCCCCCGTGGGCAGGGGCGAGCCGCGGGTCAGCTGCCGGTTCACACACGTCTATCCGGATGGCCCGGCGCCGTACTACACCGTCCTCGCACCCGCGCGCCGCGGCGACGAGGTCGCCCAGTGGGATGAGATCAAGGCCGCAGTCTCCGATGCGGTGATCGAAGCGGGCGGCACGATCACGCACCATCACGCGGTCGGCCGCGATCACCGTCCCTGGTACGACCGCCAGCGTCCCGATCCATTCGCGGATGCCCTGCGCGCCGCGAAGCGGGAACTCGATCCGAAATCGGTGCTGAACCCCGGCGTGCTGATCGGTCCGGTCCCGGCGGACCGATAGCCCTGCCGATACGTTGCCGCCGTGAGCGCGATCTGGAGCGACGAGGTCGACGAGATCCTGGCCGGTGACCTGGCGGTCGGGCTCGCCTACCTGACCCCGGCGAAGGGGGTGATGATCTCGCCGATGGCCCCGCTGGGCATCCGAGACCGCGAAGCGGGGACGGTCACCCTCTCATCGTCGCTGGCGCTGTGGAAGAAGCTCGATCGGATGCGCCGCAACCCCGGCGTCGCCGTCGCATACCACACGCGCGATCACGCCTTTACGAACCGGCCGGGCTTCGTACTCGTCCAGGGACGCGCCTCGTTCGATGCGACGCCGGACCGTGAGTGGCTCGAATCGATCACCCCGCAGTGGGACAGGTTCCTCGGCGAGCGCTCGACCGGCCTGATCGGCCGCACCCAGCGCGTCTACTACTGGGAGCGGATTGCGATCACTGTCCAGATCGAGCGGATCCTCCATTGGCACGACACGTCCGGCAGGGGCGAGCCCGAGGTCTTCGGCTCCCCGGTCTCACCGCCGCCCCAACCGCAGAGGCCGCCGGGTAAGGGCACCGGCCCGCGGGAAACCGTTGGCAAGGTCGCCGGCAGCGTCAACAAGCTCCGCAACACCCTGCTCGGCTGGTGCGGCTCGGATGACATCCCAGACGTGGTCCCGGTCAGCGGAGCCGAGGAGACCCCGGACGGCGTTCGGCTGAAGGTCCCGCCAGGTCGTGTCCCGCCCGGCGGCCGCCGCGCCGGCCTCACCGCGCATGAGTTCCAGCCGAAAATGCTGGGTCAGAACCAGCGCATCCACTCGGGCTGGCTGGAGGCCCAGGGCGACGAGGTTCTCTACGCCCCCCACACCCGCGCGGGCTACGCCCTGCCGGAATCGAAGCTCATCTACCTGATCGCCTGCGCCAGTCTCGCCACGCGCATGAGGGCGGCGCGCAAGGCGGGGATCGCGCCTGGCCCCAATTGAGCAGCCGTATTCGCCGGGTTGCGCGCCTATCCCTAACCTTCCCTGCTTCGATGGAGGGCACCACCCTGGAGCAGAGGCCGCCGGCGAGCGAGGAGCCCGGTTCGCACGAGGCCGCCCCGCGGCCGCGCCGAGGGCCGCTTCGGGCGGCGATCGTCGC
>DATFPK010000023.1:0-27211 GCA_035264885.1 Solirubrobacterales bacterium | reverse complement strand
CGACTCGCTCGGCGAGATCGCCCGGTTCGGCGGGCGGATCATCGGCCTCGTCCTCTCGGGCCGGGTCCTGCGCTTCTTCGGCGAGTCCCTGCGCCAGGCGGGCATCCTGATCCTCGGCTCGGCCCTGGTCATCTGGGGCCTGCTGTTCATCAGCGGGCTCACCTGCGGCCTCGAGGGCGCCTACCTGCTGCGCGCCCAGGGCGCGCCCGCCTACGCCGGCGTCTTCTCGGCCTGGTGCGACCTCCGAGAGGTCGTTCCCTACGCCTTTGGCTACATGATGTCGGCCAAGGTCGGGACCGGGATCGTCGCCGAGATCGGCTCGATGCGGATCTCCGACGAGGTCGACGCGCTCGAGGTGATGGGCGTCCCGCCGATGGCGTTCCTCTGCGCGACGCGGCTCATGGCCGCCTGGATCGTCCTGCCGTTCATCTACATCGCCGGCATCGGCGTCTCCTACCTCGCTTCCTGGATCGTCGTCGTTCACCAGATCGGCGACACCTCGAACGGGGGCTACTCGTTGATCTTCTGGATGTTCCAGAACCCGCCCGACCTCCTGTTCAGCCTGGCCAAGGGCATGGTCATGGCGACCGCGATCGTGCTGGTCGGCTGCTACTACGGCTATACCGCGTCGGGAGGCCCGGTGGGGGTCGGCTCGGCGACCGCGAAGTCGATGGCCCTGAACATCGTTCTGGTCCACGTGATCGGCATGCTGGGCACCCTTGTCTTCTGGGGAGCGAACCCGCGTGCCCCGATCGGAGGATGACGTGGATGCCTCGACGACCATGGTGACCCGGGCGGCGCGGCGCCCGGTCGACCGCGCGGTGGCCTGGTTCCTGCTGGTGCTGATGGCGCTGGGCAGCCTTGCGCTGTGGACGGTGGTCCCGGCGCTCACGCTGCGCTTCGGCATCGACCTGCTGCCCAGCCAGGCTCTTCAGCTCGTCGCCGGCCTGGCGCTGGTGCCGACCGCGATGATCGTCTTCTCGGTCTTCCTCTTCTGGCTGAACGGCCTCTACCTGCGGGTCACCGGCCACTGGGGCTACGACGAGGAGGAGGACCGGCCCCGGCGCCTCCGGGGGCCGCTCGAGCCGCTCATGGTGTGGTCCCTGGTCGTCGCCCTCGTCCTGATCTCGTACTGGTTCTTCTTCCTCGCCGAGGGTCCCGGACACCTCGGCCCATAGCGTTATACCCCCTGGGGGTATGCTAGGCTGGTGGTGTCCGACCACTTCCAGCGCGAGGAAACAGCCCGTGGAAGCCCACGCCGCAGACCAGCAGCACGCCGGTCACCACCATCACGAGATGCCGAAGGAGGGCCGCGCCCTCACCAACGTCGCCGTCAGCGCGACCCTCCACTGTCTCACCGGCTGCGCGATCGGCGAGGTGGCGGGGGTGGCGATCGGCACCGCCGCCGGCTTCTCCAACCTCGGCACGATTCTCCTGGCGGTCGCCCTCGCCTTTCTCTTCGGCTACTTCCTGACCAGCCTGCCGCTGCTCCGCGCCGGCCTCGGGATCGGCGCGGTCGTCCCGATCGCCCTCGCCTCGGACACGCTGTCGATCGCGACGATGGAGGTGGTCGACAACATCATCCTCCTGGTCATTCCCGGCGCCATGGATGCCGGGCTCGACACGCTCCTGTTCTGGGGCAGCCTGGCGTTCGCCCTCGCGATCGCCTTTGTCCTGACCGTCCCGGTCAACCGCTGGCTGATCGGGCGGGGGAAGGGCCACACGGCCGTCCACGAGACCGGCATCCACGGCGGACCGGACCCCAGGATCGTCGGCGTGGTCACCGCGGTCGCCTTCCTCTTCGGCCTGGCGGTCCTGCTCGGCGAGGCGATCGGATGACCGAGACCCGCGGCTACACCGAGAACAAGAACGGGATCGAACGGCGCCTGCGCCGGATCGAGGGCCAGGTCCGCGGGGTCAACGGGATGGTCCAGGAGGACCGTTACTGCATCGACGTCGTCACCCAGATCACCGCGATCCAGGCGGCGCTCGACAAGGTCGCGCTCGAGCTGCTCGAGGACCACACGAAACACTGCGTGGTGGGCGCGGCGAACGGGGGCAGCGACGAGAAGTCCGAGGAGCTGATGGCGGCGGTCCGCCGCCTGCTCGGTCGCGGCTGACCGCCGGTCCATAAGTCCTAAACAAGGACCAACCCGTTAAAAATCCGTGCCGAAGGGCTAGAATCCCTCCCGACGCCCATGACCGGAAAGCGGCGATATGACGACGCATGCCGGTTCGCCCACGCCCTGGACCTGGTCGGGGAGCGCTGGGCGCTGCTCGTCGTACGCGAGCTGCTGCTCGGGCCGAAGCGGTTCACCGACCTCCGCGCCGGCCTGCCGAACGCGAGCCCCAACGTCCTCTCTCAGCGCCTCCGCGAGCTGGAGTCCGCGGGTGTGATCCGTCGTCGCATGCTGGCGCCTCCCGCAGCTTCCCGGGTCTACGAGCTGACGGGCTGGGGGAGGGAGCTCGAGCCGGTGGTCACGCACCTCGGGCGCTGGGGCGCTCGCGCGCCGGTCCCGCCCGACTCGACCTGCATCGGGGGCGACTCGATCGTCCTCGCGCTGCGCTCGCTCTTCGACCCCGAGGCCGCCGCCGGGGTGAAGGCCACCTGCGAGCTGCGGTTGGGCGACGACGTCTACCGGGTCGGGGTGGCGGACGGAAAGCTCGACCTCGCCCGCGGACCGGCGGCTGAGCCGGAGGCGGTGCTGCGGACCGATCCAGACACCTTCGCCGCCGTCCTGACCGGCGCCCTGAAGCTCACCGACGCCGCCCGGTCCGGGGCGGTCGAGATCGACGGCCCCCGCCGAGCGGTCGCCCGCCTGCTCGAGCTCTTCCCGATGCCCGAGCCCGCCGTTCTCGCTCGGGCCTAGCCTTCTCCATAAACAGGCGCCGGCGTTACTGAAAAGCGCCACTCATCGGCGCCGTGCTCTCAACTCTCGCCCGCGCTGCGCCGATCACGTTCGCGGCATGTCTTCCCAGGCACCCGAGATCTCGCGCCGCTTCCGCGCCGAGCGCAACGAGGGACTCCATCGCGTCCTCCGCGGGCTGCCGACCGATTTCGTCGTCGCCCTGATCGAGGGCCTCGAGCAGGCCGACGTGATCACCCCGGGCCGCCTCTTCGCCGGCGACTCCGGCGGGTGCGCGGTCGGGGTCACGCTGCGGGTCGTCGAGCCCGACTTCCGCGGCTCCGGGGCGCTGAAGCGGTGGCGCCGCAAGAAGTCGATCCAGGCTCTCTACCGGGGGGTCGCGAAGTCGATCCCGCATCTGCACGCCCTCGAGCACGTCTTCGACCGGTCGGTCGACCTCTGCAGCGGCGAGAACCCCGCCCTGCCGAAGCACGAGGTCGCCAAGGCAGTCGCCCTCTGGGTCGCAGCCGAGGCGCGCGCCGAGTTGCTGCTGCGTGAGCTGAAGGCCGACTGGCTCGATGCGATCGAGCCGGCCGCGATCACCGCGCCGGCGCCGGCCCGGCCGGTGGTCGCCCCGGTCCCGGCGTTCGCCTAGCCCGCCTGCCGGCGCCGCGCGAGCCGGCACCGCTCAGTCCGGTGGCGGCAGCGCCCGGGCGATCCAGTCGACCGCGGCCGGGATGCTGGCCGGGTCGATCGTGTGGCCGACGCCGGATTCCATATAGGCGACGTCGAGGCCTCCCTGCTCGAGCAGCTCCCGGGCCTGCCGGGCGAAATCGATCTCCATGATCGGGTCGGCCCGCCCGTGGGCGATGAACACCGGCATCCCTCGCCGTGACTCGAGGTCCGGCTCCCAGCCCTCGACGGTCGGGATGAACCCGGAGAACGCCAGGATGCCCGCCGGCCGTGGCCGATCCCCGGGGAGCGCGGTCGCGTAGCTCATGACCGAGCCCATCGAGAAGCCGCCGAAGACGGTCCGCTCCGGCGGGATGCCCGTCCGCTCCCAGAGCTGGTCGTGGAACGCCGTGAGCAGGGAGTAGGCGGTGGCGAAGGTTTCGGAGTCCGGATAGCCGACGCGGTGCACGACGTACCAGTGGAAGCCAGGGGAGCCGGGAAGGGTCAGGGGAGCGCGCGGGGTCACCACGTGCTGGCGCCGCCCGGGGTCCAGGACGTCGGCCAGGCCCAGCAGGTCGCTCTCGTCCGACCCCCGGCCGTGGTGGAGGACGAGCAGCCCCTCGGGCTCGCCCGCGGCGGGTCGCTCGCGGTGGACCAGCGAGGCCATGGCCCGGTTTCTACCCCGAGGCCCGCGGCCGATGCCCCGCGCCATAGGATCCGGGCGTGGCGGAGCGGACCTGGAACGTCTACCTGTCGGGGGAGATCCACAGCGACTGGCGGGAGCAGATCGCCCGCGGGGTGGAGGGGGCGGGCCTCCCGGTTCGGCTGAGCGCGCCGGTCACGGACCATTCGGCCTCCGATGACGCCGGGACGGGCACGCTCGGGGACGAGGAGAAGCCCTTCTGGCGCGACCACATGGGGGCGGGTGTGAACGCGATCCGCACGCAGACCCTGATCCGCGACGCCGACGTCGTCGTGGTCAGGTTCGGCGACAAGTACCGGCAGTGGAACGCCGCGTTCGACGCCGGCTTCGCGGCGGCGCTCGGGAAGGCGGTCGTCACGCTCCACGCCGCCGACCTCGACCACGCGCTGAAGGAGGTCGACCGCGCCGCGCTGGCGACGGCGCGCGACGCGGGACAGGTCGTCGACGTCCTCCGCTACGTGCTCGAGGGGCGTCTACCCGGTTGAGCCCGTGGTCCCGGTGTGCGAACATGCGTTCGCAGATGCGCTGGGACGATCAGAGGGTCGATAACGACGAAGGGAGGCTGCCGGGAGTCGGAGACGGCACCGTCGTCCGCACCTTTGACGCCCCCGAGGCGACGGGCATCAACTTCCACGAGGTCCGCGCCAAGTCCGCCCTCAACCACGTGCCCGGCACGCGCTACGGGTTCAACTGGACGATCAACCCGTTCAGGGGGTGCAGTCATGCTTGCGTTTACTGCCTGTCCGGCGACACGCCGGTTCTCCTGACCGACGGCAGGACTCGTGCGATCGCAGAGCTCGAAGTCGGCGAATCGATCTACGGCACGATTCGCAGGGGCAGCGATCGGCACTACACCGCCACCTCCGTGCTCGCGCATTGGCAGACGCTCAAGCCCGGCTACCGAATAGCCCTCGAAGACGGCACAGAGCTGATCGCCAGTGCCGACCACAGGTTCCTTACGGAGCGCGGCTGGAAGTTCGTCACCGGCGCCGAGAACGGGTCCAAGCGCCGGCCCCACCTGACGCTGGACAACAAGCTCATGGGCTTCGGCGGCGTGTGCCGAACGCCACCTTCGACCGACGAGTATCGCCGTGGGTACCTCTTCGGCATGCTCCGCGGCGACGGACACATCGGGAGCTACGAGTACCCCACGGCCGGTCGCGTTCATCGTTTTCGCCTGGCTCTCGCCGATCCCGAGGCGCTGAACCGATCACGGGTCTTTCTCGAGCAGGAGGGTGTGCCGGCGACCGAGTTCGCGTTCCACCCTGGCGGTCTCACGCGGCGGCCGATAACCGCCATCCGAACCTCCGGGTACGAAGGCGTAAGCAGGGCGCGGCGGCTTGCATCCGACACGCTTCCTCGAAGCGACCAGTGGCTGCGCGGTTTCCTCGCGGGGATCTTCGACGCGGAGGGGTGCTGCAGTGGCGACCTGAGGATCTCGAACAGGGACGAGCAGCTGCTCGCGCTGGCCGTAGAGGCCCTTCGTCGCTACGGGTTCGCCGTGACTCTGGAGCCCGCACGACCCAACGGCGTCCGATCCGTCCGGCTACTCGGTGGGCTGGCTGCGCAGCAGCGGTTCTTCGAGGCCGTCGATCCGGCGATCACCCGCAAACGCTCGATCGAGGGGATCGCAATCGAGTCGCGCCGGCGGCTTGGGGTAGTGGCGATCGAACCGGTCGGCACAGACATCGAGATGTACGACATCACCACCGGGACCGGAGACTTCATTGCCAACGGGGTTGTCAGCCACAACTGCTTCGCCCGCCGCACCCATACCTACCTGGGCTTCGACGCCGGCCGCGACTTCGAAAAGGAGATCGTCGTCAAGGTCAACACTCCGGAGGTCCTGCGGGCGGAGCTGAAGCGGCCGAGCTGGAAGGGCGAGCTGGTCGCGCTCGGGACCAATACCGACCCCTACCAGTGGGCCGAGGGCAGGTACCGGTTCATGCCGGAGATCATCGAGGCGCTCGAGGAGGCGGACACGCCGATCACGGTCCTGACGAAGTCGCCGCTCGTCCTGCGCGACATCGACCTCTACGCGCGGATGGCAGAGCACCTCGACGTCACGGTCAACCTCTCCATCCCCACTCTCGACGAGAAGGCGTGGCGGGCGACAGAGCCGCACACGCCGAGCCCGAAGGCGCGCCTGGAGGCGGTCGCCGAGCTGAAGCGGCGGGGCATCGGCTCCGGCGTACTCGTCGCGCCGCTGATGCCCGGCATCAACGACGCCCCCGAGCAGGTCGAGCCGCTGGTCGACGCGGCCCGCGAGGCGGGCGCGGACTTCCTCGGCGGGATCGCCCTGCACCTGCGCGACGGGGTCCGCGACGTCTTCTTCGGCTGGCTGAACGCGAAGCGGCCCGACCTGATCCCGCGCTACGAGGAGCTCTACGCCGGCGGTCGCGCGTACCAGCGCGCCGAGGACGCGAAGGAGACGACCCGCGCGGTCGGCGGCTGGGGCCGGAGCGGCGCCTCGCGGCGGCGCCGGAGCGCCACGGCGAAGCCGCGGCGAGAGACCGCTCCGTCCTCGCCTGCGGAGTCCGAGCAGACCTCGCTCTTCTGACGCGGGTCCACTAGGGTCGCCCCATCTCCGCCGAGGCCAACCGCGAGCTGATCCGCCGCTTCTACGAGGCGCTCGACCGCCATGACGGCGACGCGATGGCCGCCTGCTACGCGTCCGATGCCACGTTCGAGGACCCGGCATTCGGCGAGCTGCACGGCGCGGAGGCCGGGGCGATGTGGCGGATGCTCACGTCTCGCAGCGACGACCTCAGCGTCGAGCTGCGCAGGCAGGACGCCGACCAGGACGCCGGCAGCGCCAACTGGATCGCCACCTACACCTTCGGTCCGACGGGCCGGCGCGTCGTGAACGACATCCAGGCCTCTTTCCGCTTCGACTCAGAGGGGAAGATCGCCGACCACCGCGACGACTTCGACTTCGCCCGTTGGGCCCGGCAGGCGCTGGGGCCGCTGGGGATCGCCGTCGCCCACCTGCCGCCCCTGCGCTCACGCTTCCGCGCCAGGGCGCACAAGGGGCTCGAGGACTACATGGCCGGCCAGGGCCCGGCCGCCAACTCCTAGCCCCCCTCGTCCAGGTCCTCGAACCTGCACTCCCGCGGGTCCTTGTCGTCGCGGAAGCGCAGGAAGCGCGTGCCGTGGCGGATCCGGCCGGCGCTGGCGTGGTCGTAGCCGACCTCGATCACCAGCTCGGGTCGCAGCTCCACCCACTCCAGGTCCCGGGCGCTGGCCCAGCGGCTCGGCTCGCCGGAGCCGCGGCCGCCGGTCTCGAGCGGCGCCAGCTTCTGCCGCAGGTCGCGCTTCGCCTTGGCGCTGAAGCCGGAGATGTGGCCGACCGGACGGAGGTCGTCGCCGTCGTAGAGGCCGAGGATCAGCGAGCCCACGGTCCCCTCCTCCTTGCCCGGTCGCCAGCCCAGCACGACGCAGTCGATCGTTCGCTCGCGCTTGACCTTGACCATTCCCTTGCGCAGACCGGGGCAATAGGGCGCGTGGAGCTGCTTCGCGATCACGCCCTCGATCGTTCGCAGCCACTCCTGCGCCCGGGCGATGTCGCCGGCCAGTTCCGTCAGCTCGATCGACCCGTCGGCCCCGGCCAGCGCCTCCAGCCGCGCCCGCCGCTCCGACAGCGCCAGTTCGAGGAGCTCCTGGTCGCCCTCTGCCAGCAGGTCGAAGACGACGAAGGTCGAGGGCGTCTCGCCGGCCAGCAGGTTCACCCGGCGCTCGGCCGGGTGGAGGCGCTGCTGGAGGAGGTCGAACTGGGCGTTGCCGTCACGCCCCCGGATCACCAGCTCCCCGTCGAGGACGTAGCGCCCCTGCGGAAACGAGAGCTCCGGGAAGTACCGGGACAGAGGCTTCCCTGAGCGCGACTGGATATAGGAGTCATCGCCGTCGACGAAGACGATCGCCCGGAAGCCGTCGAGCTTCGGCTCGTAGGCCCACTCCTCGCCTTCGGGCAGGTTCTTCCGGGTCAGCGCGAGCTGTGGCTTGACCGGCGGCGACAGCGGCAGGCTCATGCCTCCACCTTCACCCAGTCCTCGCTGCGCCTGCCTGGCCGGTACGGGCTTTCGAGGCGCTTCGCGATCAGGCCGGCGAGACCGTTTGCGCGCGCGGCCTCGAGCAGCGACCTCCCGTCGCCGCGGTGCCACGAGGGCGTCTGCCACGCGTCACCCTCGAGTTCCAGATCCTCGAGCAGCTCGCGCCGCCGCTCGTACCGAAGGGCGGTCGTGAGGTGTCCGTCGTGGAAGAGCAGGTCGTAGAGCATCAGGGTCGCCGGTTGGCGCTTCGACAGGGTTCGCGCAGTGTTCTCCGACCCCGCTTCCTTTCGCTTGCGCAGCGCCTCGGCGCTGGGCCGTCCTTCCCGCATCACGACGATCTCCCCGTCCAGCACGGCCTCCGTCGACCCGAGCTGCCGGGCGATCCGGCGAAGCTCGGGGAAGCGCGACACCGTCTCGGCGTCGAGTCCGCGGCTGCGCGAGCGCCGAATGTGTCCCGGCTCGCACCAGAGCAGGGTCCGCAGGCCCCCCCAGGCGATCTCGAAGCCCCACTCCTCGCCGTCCTCGGGGAGGTCTCCCCGGACCGGCAGCATCGGTTTCAGGTCCTCGGGGATCAGCTGCCGCTCCGGCTCGAGCGGCGGATCCATCCGGTGGATCATCCAGTTCCTGCCACGGGTCTGGAACAGGACGTAGCGCCCCTGGAGCCGCTCGCCCTCGAAGGTCGCGATCACCTCGTCGTCGCGCAGCTTCTCCGCGCTGTAGGTGCCCGTGTCCCAGATCCGCATCGAGCCGGCTCCGTACTGGCCCTCGGGGATCTCGCCCTGGAACTCCAGGTACTCGAGCGGATGGTCCTCGGTCCGCACCGCCAGGCGGTTCGCCGCGCGGTCGGGAAGCTGCGGGATCCCGCGCGGAAGCGCCCAGGACAGGGCAACGCCGTCGTGCTCCAGCCGCAGGTCCCAATGGAGGTTGGTCGCGTCATGCTCCTGGACCACGAACCGTCCCGCCGCCACGGCGCCGGCCTCCCCCTGCCTTCCCTCCGGCTCAGGCGTCGTGCCGAACGAGCGCTTGCGCTGGTATTCGCCGAGCCTGTCCTTCGCGGGCGCCACGAGCCCCAGGCTATCCACCGCTCAATCCAGGGCGACGTGCTCGAACCGGATCTCCGTGCCGTCCACGGCGGCCACCCCGAAGGTGTGGCTCGGGGCGCGGCGCCGCTGGGTGGGGGAGCCGGGGTTGAAGATCTGGAACCCACGCCCCTGTTCGAGGAGGGGCATGTGCGAGTGGCCGAAGACCACCGCGTCGGCGTCCGGGAAGCGCCGCCTCAGCCGCTCCAGGCGGCGTTTCGCCGGGCCGGCGTCGTGCACCAAAGCGATCTTCGCCTCCTCGACCCGGATCGACACCTCCTCCGGGAGCCCGCGCCGCAGCTCGGGTGCATCGACGTTGCCGTGGACGGCATGGAGGCGGCGCGCCGCCCGTGAGATCTCGACCAGGACCACGGCGGCCGAGACATCCCCGGCGTGAAGCGTCACGTCCGCCCTGCGCACCGCCTCGAGGCAGACCGCCGGCAGGTGTCCTTCGGCGGTCAGGTGGGTGTCGGAGAGGATCGCGACCCGCGTCGCCATCCGCTAGACAGTCGCCTCCTGCGGGTGGGGCAGGCGGTCGCTTGCGGATGCGGGGCTCTCCGGTGCCACGGTCGCGCCCTCGACCTCCTCCGGCGTCACGTTGCGCGGGTGATGGCAGGCGGCGAGGCGCCCCCGGCCGTAGTCGGCCAGCGGCGGCTCCTCCAGGTGGCAGACCTCGGTTGCGTGGGGGCAGCGCGTGTGGAAGCGGCACGCAGGCGGCGGGTCGATCGGGCTCGGCACATCGCCCTCCACCGGGACGTGGCGCCGCGACGCGTTCTCGCGCGGGTCCGGGATTGGCACCGCCGACAAAAGCGCCTCCGTGTATGGGTGCACCGGCGCCTCGTAGAGCTGCTCGCTGGGGGCGGTCTCGACGATCTTGCCCAGGTACATCACCGCGATCCGGTCGGAGACGTGGCGGACGACGCCGAGGTCGTGGGCGACGAAGATGTACGTGAGTGCGAACTCCTTCTGGAGGTCGTCGAGCAGGTTGATGATCTGGGCCTGGATCGAGACGTCGAGGGCCGACACCGGCTCGTCGGCGACGATCAGCTTCGGCTGCAGCGCCAGGGCCCGGGCGATGCCGATCCGCTGCCGCTGCCCGCCCGAGAACTCGTGCGGGAAGCGGTTGTAGTGCTCGGCCGACAGGCCGACCCGCTCGAGGAGCTCGTTCACCTGGCGGCGCTGGTCGGCGCCGTCGGCGATCCCGTGCAGCGACATCGGGTCGCCGACGATCTGTCCGATCCGCTTACGCGGATTGAGCGACGCATAGGGGTCCTGGAAGATCATCTGGATCTGGCGGCGCAGCGGCCGCAGGCGCTTCGCGGACAGGCCCGCGATCTCCTCGCCCTCGAAGCGCACCGAGCCCGAGGTCGGCTCGATCAGCTGGAGGATCGTCCGGCAGAGGGTGGACTTGCCGCACCCGGACTCGCCGACCAAGCCGAGCGTCTCGCCCTTGTTCACGGTGAGGCTGACGTCGTCGACCGCCTGCACCCTGGCCACCTCGCGGTCGAAGAGGATCCCCGACTTGATCGGGAAGTGCTTGACGAGGTTGCGGACCTCGAGCAGCGCGTCGCTCATCCGGCCGCGGCCTCCTCGGCGGCGGCGAGGCCGATCCGGCCGTCGACCATCCGCCGTCTCCGTTTCTCCTCGGGGTCGAGCCAGCAGCGGTCGCACTGCCCGGGCTCACCACTCCTCGACTCGAGCGGCGGTACCTCCGGGCACTTCTCGAACTCGTGCGGACAGCGCGGGCGGAAGTGGCAGCCCTGCGGGGGCGAGATCAGGGACGGCGGTATTCCCGGGATCTGCGAGAGCCGCTCGGGCCGGTCGCGGTCGAGCCGGGTCAGCGAGCCGAGCAGCCCCCACGTGTAGGGGTGCTGGGGGTCGTAGAAGATCTGCTCGAGCGAGCCCTCCTCGACCACCCGCCCGCCGTACATCACCAGCACCCGCTCGGCGATCTCAGCCACCACGCCGAGGTCGTGGGTGATCAGGATGATCGAGAGACCGAACTGACGGTTCAGGTCCTGGAGCAGGTCGATGATCTGCGCCTGAATCGTCACGTCGAGCGCGGTCGTCGGCTCGTCGGCGATCAGCACCTCGGGCTCGAGCGAGAGCGCCATCGCGATCATCGCCCGCTGCCGCATGCCGCCCGAGAACTCGTGCGGGTAGGCGCGGGCGCGCTCGGCCGGGCTGGGGATGCCGACCGCGTCGAGCAGCTCGATCGTCCGCTCGCGCGCCTCCTCCTCGGCGACGTCGCGGTGGGCGCGGATCTGCTCGATGATCTGGTCGCCCACCCGGTAGACCGGGTTGAGCGAGCTCATCGGGTCCTGGAAGATCATCGCGATCTCCTTGCCGCGAACGCGGCGGAGGTCCTCGTCGCCCGCCGAGATCAGCTCGGTGTCACCGAGGTGCGCGCGCCCGGAGATGCTCGCGTTCGGCGACCGCGTCAGGCCCATCAAGGTCATCGCGGTCACCGACTTGCCGCTGCCCGACTCGCCGACGACGGCCAGCCGCTCACCGCGATCGAGGCCGAACGACACCCCGTCGACCGCGTGCAGCACGCCCTCCTCGGTGGTGAAGTCAACCCGCAGGTCCTCGACCCGCAGGAGCGGCCCGTCGCTCAAGCCTTCGCGCCTCCCTCGAGCCGGATCCGCGGGTCGAGCGCCGCGTACACGATGTCGACGATGCCGTTGAAGAGAACGATGAAGAAGGCGCCGAACATCGTCACCGCCATGATCGGCGGCTGGTCGAGCTGCCCGATCGACTCGGCGGCGTACTGCCCGACGCCCTGGAGGTTGAAGACCGTCTCGGTGAGGATCGCGCCGCCGCCGATCACGAACCCGAAGTCGAGCCCCCAGAGGGTCACGATCGGGATCATCGAGTTGCGCAGCACGTGCTTGAGCAGGACGCGCCGCTCCGACAGACCCTTGGCCCGCGCCGTCCGCACGAAGTCCTCGTTCATCGTCTCCATCACGTCGGAGCGCAGCACCCGGGAGTAGAAACCGATGAAGAGGATCGAGAGCGCGAACCAGGGCAGGACCAGGTGCCAGAACCACTGCGTCGGGTTGTCGGCGAACTCGACGTAGCCGCCGTTGGGGAAGATCCCCGCCTTGAACCCGAGGTAGTAGCTGAGCAGCGCGCCGATCCAGAAGACCGGCATCGAGATCCCGATCAACGACAGCACGGTCAGTAGCCGGTCGGAAAAGCCGCCGGCGCGGACGGCGCTGTAGAGGCCGAGCGCTATCGCCGCGACCATCCAGAGGATCGCCGCGCCGATCGCCAGCGCGAACGTGCGCGGCAACCCCTTCCAGATCTCCTCGGTGACGCTGAGCTGGGTGAAGTAGGACTGCATGTCGCCGGTGAAGAGCTTCTTCATCGTCGTCCAGTACTGGACGGGCAGCGGCTCCTCGAATCCCCACTCCTGCCGGATCGCCTCGACCTGGGTCTCGGTCGGCACCTTGCCGGCCATCCGGACGGCCGGGTCGCCGTTGGGCAGGACGTTGAAGATCAGGAAGACGAGGATCGAGACCGCGAACATCACGAACACCATCGAGACCGTGCGGCGGACGATGAAGCGCGCCATCAGTGATCGATCCTGACCTTGGACCGCGGGTCGAGCGCGTCGCGGACGCCCTCGCCGAAGATGTTCAGCGAGAGGACGGTCAGGACGAGCATCACGCCCGGCACGATCGCGAGGTGCGGCGCCGAGACGATCCGGTCGACGCCCTCGTCGATCATCGTGCCCCAGGAGGGATTGGGCGGCTGCACCCCGGCGCCGAGGAACGAGAGAGCCGACTCGAGCAACACCGCGTTCGCGACGAGCAGGGGGAAGAAGACCACCATCGTCGAGGTGACGTTGGGCAGGACCTCGCGGAAGATGATCCGGCCTGAGCCCATGCCCTGGGCCCGTGCCGCCTCGACGAACTCCTTCTCGCGCAGGCCGAGGACCTGTCCTCGCACGGGACGGGCGAGGTAGGGGATGTAGACGACGGCGATGATCAGGATCGGGATCCCCAGGGAATCCCCCTGGATCGTCAGCGGCCCGATCTTCAAACCGCCCAGCGCGAGGGCGGTCCCCAGCGCCACCCCGAGCAGGATCACCGGGAACGCCCAGAGCACGTCGAGCAGTCGCGAGATCACCCCGTCCACCCAGCCGCGGAAGTACCCGGCGAGGAGGCCGAGGATCATGCCCATGAGGATCGTCCCGATGGCAGCGGTGATCCCGATCAGCAGTGAGTTCCGGCCGCCGTAGAGGAGCCGGACCATGATGTCGCGGCCGTTGCCGTCGGCGCCGAGGAAGAACTCGCCCTGCCAGGTCGGGCCGATCGGCGTGCCGAGGAAGTCGACCACGTTCGTCGTCTTGCCGTCGATGACGATCGTGTCCGAGAGGTGGTTCTCCTCCGCCGTCGTGTGGGCCACGTGCTCGGCCCACAGCGGCGCCGCCAGGCAGGCGCCGACCAGCAGGAGGAAGAGGATCCCGAAGGCGATCGCCACCTTGTTGCGCCGCAGCCGCCGCAGGGTCAGCTGCCACGGACCAAGCCCGCCGCCGGGCCCGGCCTCCATCCCCAGCTCCTCCGCGGTCGCGGGCGGGAAGGCCGGGGCGGCCTCGATCGCCTGATCCCTGCTAGCCACCGAAGCCCATTATGCGCTTCCGGTCAGAGGTCCGCGCAGGCTTTAGGTCATCGGTGCGTCCGGAGAAAGAAAGAGGGGCGCCGTAGCGCCCCTCTTTCCCAGTCGTCTCTCTGCCGCTACTTCTTCAGGCAGAAGCTGGAGTAGTCGTTCTGGTAGAGCGGGTGGACCAGAGTGCAGTTCTCGAAGTCCATCCGTTCCGAGACGAACGTGGCCAGCTTCCGGTGCGCGTACGGCACCACGTAGGCGCTCTCGACCAGGTACCTGTCGAGATCCTCCCACCGGTCCGTCACCGCATCGAGATCGGTCTCCTGGCTGAGCGCGTCGATCTCCTTGTTGATCTTGGGGTCGTCGACGTTGCCGGGGTTTTGGTTGTTCGTCGGCTGGATCGTGTCCCCGTCAACCAGGAAATAGAAGTTGAGGGGGTGCGGGAAGTCCGCGAACCAGTTCAGGAACCCCGTCTGTGCGTGCGTCTTCGCGTTGCCGATCGTCTGGAAGTAGACCCCACCGTCGATGATCTTCGGTTCCGCGTCGAAGCCCATCTGGTTGAGCTGGTCCGTGTACGCCTCGGTGACCTTGTCGGTCGGGTCGTCGTTGTTGCCCCAGACGGTGACCTTGGCGCCGTCTGCGCCGGCGTCCTTGATCATCTGCTTGGCCTTCTCGAGGTCCGGCGGCTGGCTAGGATCGCCCCACGGGCAATCGGTGGTGTCCAGCGACTCGTTGTACCCGGGCATCCCGGGCGGCAGGAACGTGCAGCCGGGCGTCGCCTCGCCTGCGAACAGGCGGGCCAGCGCCGGCTTGTCGAGTCCCCAGTTCACCGCCTCGCGGACCTTCGGGTCGTCGAACGGCGGCTCCTGGGTGTTCATGAACATGTAGTAGGTGGAGAGCGTCGGGAACTCCTCGTAGCGCTGCTCCTCGCTGCCGTCAGGCCCGAACCGCTCGATCACCTCGGCTTTGAAGTCCGCCGACGGCGGGTCCTGCATGTAGTCGAGCTTGTTGTCGATCACGTCCTGGCTCTGCTGGCCCTGGTTCTTGATGATCTTGGTCGTGATCGTGTCGATGTTGCCCTCGGGGATGTCCTCGATCGCCTCCTGCGCGTACACAGGGTTCTTCTCCAGGACGAACTCCCGATTCGGCACCGACTTGGTGAGCATGTACGGACCGACGCCCGGCGGCGGTTCCTTGGTCAGGTTCTCGAACGGCGTGTCGCCCGGAACCAGGCCGGCGAAGTTCATCGCAAGGACGTAGGAGAACGAGGAGTCGGGCTGGGTGAGCTTGATCGTGATGTCGCCCGTCTTGTCGTTCGTCGTGATCCCGGAGATGTCGGCCTCGGGGTCGCCCCCTGAGAGGTACTTGTCGGCGCCCTCGATCACCTCGTAGAACGGCGCGCCGCCGGACTCGAGGTTGAGGACCCGCTGGATCGTGTGCTCGAAGTCGCTCGCCTTGACCGGCGTCTTGTCCGAGTACTTGAGGCCCTTGCGGAGGGTCAGCTTGTAGGTCTTGCCGTCGGCCGAGACCTTCGGCAGCTCTTCGGCGAGGCCCGGGATCAGCTGCGAGCCCGCCTCCCCTTCCTCGTGCGGGTAGGCGAGGAGCGGGGTGTAGACCAGCCACATGGGTTCCCAGCCGTTGACCGTGTAGGAGAGGGCCGGGTCCAGGTAGTCGGGCTGCGAGGTCTGCGAGATCGTGATCTCGCCTCCCTTGGCGCCGCCGCCGCTACTGCCGCTGTCGCTCTCGTCGTCGCCGCAGGCGACGAGCAGGAGCGAGGGAACGAGTACCAGCGCAAGCGCTGCAAGCAGAGTCCCTAGCTTCTTCAATCTCACGACCTCCTCAGGCCTCTCGTGGTGCTCTCCGGGTGATCGCCCTCTGAGGCGAGCCGGCGGCTCCGGGCCGCCGCAGTCCCCATCGGGCGCAACTCCACAACGGGTGTATTACCAGAAGGCTCATTCGCCATACGCAGTCGATCCCCTCGCATTCGCCATTCCGAAGCCAATATCGGAGCGGCCGCGCCGAGCACGGCCAGGACGCCGACCCCGGCCATGACGAACGCCGCGCGTGGCTCGAGGGCGGCGGCAACCGCGCCACCGGCCAGGTAGCCGATCGCCGGCATCACCGCGCCGCTGGACTCGAGCACGCTCATCACCCGGGCCTGCATCGGCTCGCTCGTCATCTCCTGGACGGCGCTGACCACCGAGACCCACTGCACCCCGTTCCCGGCCCCCCCCAGGGCGGCAGCGGCGCAGGCCACGGCCAGGGTCGGGGCGGCGGCCATGCCGAGGTAGCCGGCGCCGATCGCCGCCGTGCTGCCGATGAGCAGCAGGCCGAGCGAGGCACCCCGCAGCGCCGCAAACGCGACGCTGCCGAGGACCATGCCGCCGCCCCAGCTCGCGAGCATCAGGCCGTAGCCCGTGTCGCCGGCGCCGAGCGTCTCCTTGGCGAAGATGACCTCGACCGGGATCACGGCCGAGAAGAAGACGAAGGCGATCGCCTGCGCGCAGATCAGGCCCCTGAGGTCGCGCCGCTCGCGCACGTAGGCGATCCCGGCACGGAGGCGCTCGGCGAAGCGGCCCCCCTCGGGCTCGGCCTGGGGCAGTTTTCCGGCGGTCAGGAGGACGACCGCGACGAGGTAGAACGACGCGGCGTCGAGCAGCAGCGCCGACTGCACGCCGAAGCCGGCGACGACCAGGCCGGCGATCGCCGGGCCGACGGCGGCGCCGCCGGTGAAGGCGACGTTGAGGATCGCGTTTCCGGCCCGCAGCTCGCCCGCCTCGGCCAGCATCGAGGCAGCCACCGCCCGGGTCAGTGACCGGGCGGCGAGGGCGAGGGTGCCGTCGAGTGCCGCCAGGGCGACTACCACCGGCAGCGAGAAGCGGTCGGCCGAGAGGGCCAACCCGCCGAACACCGCCGCCTCGCCGCAGTAGATGACCGGCAGCACGTAACGGGCGGCGCCGCGCTCGGCGCGGACGACCAGGAGCGGCGTCAGCAGGGCCGGCAGGAAGCCGGTCCCGAGGAAGAGGGCGGCGGTGGCGAGGGCGCTGCCGGTCTGGTCGAAGACCAGTACCGAGAGCGCGACGATGCCCAGCCAGTCGCCGAGCTCATTGACCGTGTAGGAGAGCGCCAGGCGCCGGAAGGCGGGGCGCCGCAGCGGCGCGAGGAGGCCCGCGCCGCTCATGCGGGTGCGGCGACTAGCGATTTTCTGCACAACTTTTTCCGCAGATGCACAACTTTCGCCCAACCTGTGCTACAAACCTCACATTGAACCTCCAGCTGGGTGTGCTGGGGACGGGATAGCAAGGAAGAAAGGGCGTCACGGAATGGGCTACCGCAAGTAAGAGACTTAAGAGCCGGACGGTAGTGCACCGTTCGCGCCAGATCTGAAAGGCGCCCTGCGAGGGGCGCCTTTCGTGCTTTTCGGGGCAATTTCGTACCCAGCACGCCCCGAACACCCGTCCGGTCGCCCTCAAACCCGCAGGTTGCGGCTTTCCCGTGCCGATTGAGGTGGGGAGGCAATGCCGGTAGCGTGCACATCTTCAAGTGGCGTTCGTCGCGAGCTCGCGGCCCCCGGGCGCAGGGAACGGGTGGCCGCCGCGGAACCTCTAATCCGCGGCGCGTGGCCGCGACGCGACCACTGACCATGGCCGAGCAGCGCTCCACAACGGGCATCGATGCGCTCCAGATCGCGGGGTTCGCCGGCGCGGCGGGGCTCGCCGTCTGGTACGCGCCCGAGGCCGACTGGGACCCGGCCCTGTTCGGGATCCTGCTCGGCTTCTCGGTCTTCAGCGACCTCACCGCGATCGAGACCAACTCGCGGCTGAAGATCTCCGGCAGCTTCCTCGCGCTGGTCCTCGCGATGGTCTTCCTCGGCGGCCCGCCGGCCGCCGTCATCGGCGTCCTCACGATCCTCGCCGGCTGGCTGCGCTGGCGCGACGCCCCCCACGACCTGGTCAACAACCTGACCACCTATGCGGTCTTCCCGCTGGTGTCGGGGATCGCCTTCAACGAGGCCGTCGTCGCCGCCGGGGTCACGCCGGACGACCCCGCCTTCTACGTCCTCGTCTTCGGCGTCTTCCTCCTCGCCCTCGCGATCAACTTCACGATGATCGCCGCCGACTCCTGTTACCTCGAGCGGAGCTCGTTCTCGGGCAAGGTCCGCTCGGCACTGATCCCGCTGCTGCCCTCCGAGCTCGCCGCGGCGCTGATGGCCGTCGGCGTCGCCTTCCTCCACAACGAGGCCGGACTCGCCGGCGTCGCCCTGTTCGGCATCGTCCTGATCACCTTCCAGTACCTGCTCGGCGCCCTGCTCCTCTCCCAGCAGCGGGCCGAGGAGCTCGAGCACCGGACCAACGAGCTGGCGAGCTTCCAGGTCGGAATGTTGAGCGCGCTCCTGCGGACCCTGGACCTCAGGGACCAGATGACCGCCCGCCACAGCGCCGCCGTGGCCCGCTACTCGCGGGCGATCGCCGAGAGGGCCGGCTTCTCCCAGCGCGAGGGGGAGCTCGTCCACATCTCCGCGCTGCTTCACGACATCGGCAAGTTCATCCTCCCCGACCGGATCCTCAAGGCCGACGTGCCGCTCACCGACGAGGACTGGATGCTGATCCGGCGCCATCCCCAGCAGGGGGCGCGGGTCGTCTCGGCGCTCGACGGTTATGGGCCGGTCGCCGAGATCATCCTCGCCCACCACGAGCGGATCGACGGCAAGGGGTATCCGCGCGGCATCACCGGCGACGAGATTCCCGAGATGGCGAAGATCATCTCGGTCGCCGACACCTACGACGTGATGACGGCGCGGGACTCCTACCGCACCCCGGTCTCCTCGTTCGAGGCTATCCAGGAGCTGCGGCGCGTCGCCGGCGCCCAACTCGAGGTCCGCTACGTCGAGATCTTCATCGAGCTTCTCGAGGGCAAGGACCTCAGCTTCCGCCACGGCGAGGACGCCGACTTCGAGCGTGAGCTGGCGCTCGAGTCGCGGATCCGCGAGGCGGCCACGCCCAGCCGCGCCGAGCGCTACCTGGTCCGCGGCTAGCCGCTCACGGCCGTCGACCGGTGACGCGGCCCGCCGGGCGGCAGCGCCAGCCATCCCCGCAGCCGCGCCCGCCGGCCGCGCGAACCGGTGACCGCGCGGCGGAAGGCACGGCGCGCGCCCGGTCCCGGCGGGGGCCGCCTGCCCGCCTCGTATAGATGGCGTCGCAGGCCGGCGACGTAGGCGGCCGCGGCGGGCCCGGCCGAGGTTGCCAGCCGCCGCTCGAGCGACAGGAGCGTCGCTCCCGGCTGCGTCCGCCAGCCGAGCCGGGGGAGGGCCGCTGCCACCTCGACGATCTGGTCGCGCGCGAAGCGGCCCGACCGCAGGCGCCGCCGCCGCCGGACCGAGACGGCGGCGACCGCGGCGGCGGCAAGGGCTGCGGTGGCTCCGAGCCCGGCCAGGACCGTTCCGACCGGAGAGCCGTCTTCGCCACCGCCACGGGCCGGCGCGAGGCCCGTCTCGCCCTTCACCTCGGGCAGCGGCCGCCCCTGCGCCGCGCCGCTGCCCGTCCTGCTCGCCGGTCCGAGCCCGGAGGAGGGCTGGGTCCGTGGCGGCGCAGCGCCCGGCGTCGGGTCGAACGTGACCCAGCCGATGCCGGGGAAGTAGACCTCGACCCACGAGTGGGCGTCGAAGTCGGTGACCTCGAACCGGCCGCCCCCGCTGTCGAAGGCGCCCGGCGCGAAGCCGGCCGCGACCCGGGCCGGGATGCCGCTCATCCGCAGCAGCAGCGCCATGGCGCCGGAGAACTGCTGGCAGTACCCGGCCTTGTCCTCGAACAGGAAGGCGGGGATCGGGTACGGGCGGAGCGGCACGTCCTCGGAGTAGTCGAACCCGTTCCCCAGATAGGACTGGATGGCGAGCGCCGCCGCGTAGGGATTCGGCGCTTCGGCGGTGAGCCGGCGAGCCAGGCGGTAGACCTCCCCGTAGGGGCCGGTCGCGATGATCTCCTCGGCGCCCGGGGTCCCCCCCGACGCCGAGCCCCAGGGGCGGACGCTCACGCTCTGGCGCAAGCCCTGGTCGGAGTCGCCGAAGGGGTCGAGGCCGCCGGAGGCGATCGGCACCGTCAGCTTGGTGTAGGGCATCACCTCGGGTCCGTAGCCGCCGGCCGCGGCCATCGCACCGGGGGTCGGGTCGGGGACGTAGGAGATCACCGCCCAGCGGTCGCCGGGCCGCAGCTGGTCGCCCCCCACCGTCGTCGTGCCGTCGCCTTCCGGCGTAACGCCCTCCAGGCCGGCGACCGACTCGATCGTGCCGGGCCCGAGGACGAAGTGGCTGCGCATCCCGCGCAGCTCGAAGCCCGCGACCTCGGTCCACTCCTGGTGGGAGGCGGAGGACTCCTGGAGGGTCAGGGAGAACGGTGAGAGCGAGGGCGTGCCGGCCTCGAACGGGGCGCGGCGCCAACGAAGTCCGTCGAACTCGTCGAGGACCTCGGCCTTCCAATAGCGCGCCTCATCCGCCTTCACCTCGGCGAGCACGGTCCCCTGGCGGGGCCAGTCGAGTGGGCCGTAGGAGTGGGTCCAGTCGAAGCCGGCCGGCGCCGCCTCTCCGAATGGGGTCCACTGCTTGTAGTCGAGAAGCGGCTCCGCGGGATCGAGGCGGGCCGCCACGGGCAGCGCCGCCACGGCGGCGACGGCGAGGGTGGCGACAGCTGCCCAGCGCCCGCGGCGGGCGGCGATCCGGGGCCCCCAGAGCCAGGCCGCGGTGAGGACCAGGAGGACCAGACCGAGCGCTAGCTCGGCGCGGCGCCCGTCCCAGCTGACCGCGACGCCGTAGAGGGCCAGGAGCGCGGCCAGCGACAACGCGCGCAGGATCGGGGCTCGGCGCCCTGCCGGCCAGAAGGCCAGCGCCGCCGCGGTGGCCAACGCGATCGGTGCGGCCAGCAGGATCGCCAGGCGCATCCAGCGGCCACCGCCGTCGTAGGGCAGCGGGATCTCGTGGAACCTGCGCAGCGCCGGGTCGATCTCGTTGGCCAGGTCGTCCCAGCGCCACGGGGGGAGGAGGTCGGCGGGGACGCCAGTCGCGGCGAGGGCGGCGAAAAGAGTGATGAAGGTGACCAGCGCCGCCAGGGCCCCGGCCGCGGCGGTGCCGACGCGCCCGGGCGACCGGGCCATCGCGGAACCCAGGCCGGCCAGCAGGGCGCCCCCCGCCGTCGCGACCAAGACCAGCAGGGCCGCCCGGCCCAGCGGCGGGTCGGCGACCAGGGTGAACCAGTGAAACGCCGCGAAGGCCGCCAGCGCCGCGAAGGTCGCCAGCCGCAGCGCCGTTGCTCGCTGGTCGACCGGCGTCACCGCGCCGTCCCCGCTGCCATCCGTCCGGTCGCCGCCCCGATCCGGTGGCCATGGCAGCCGGCGACGGTGAAAGCCACCGCGGCGCCGCGCAGCGGCTCGGAGCTCACCAGGACGGCCCCACCGGGACCAGGGCGGGCCGAGCGCAGAGCCCTGGCGGGGTCGTTCCCGGTGACCCAGAAGAGCATCGCCCGCGGCCTGCCGGCGCTGAACGTCCGCTGGCCGGCCTCGACGAGCGCGAGCCGGGCGTGGGCGTGCGCCCAGCGCGCCAGCGCCGGATCGATGTCGATCGGCCGGCTCGCCCCCGGCAGCAACAGGGAGCAACCGCCGGCCCGGGCCAGGTGAAGGCAGAGCGACGCCGCCGCGCGGACCGCGCGGTCGAGCGCCTCGGCGCCTGCGGGCCGGCTGGCGTCGAGGACGACCATGGGGGTCGAGCCGGAGCCGGCGACCAGGCGGCGCTCGAGCATCTCGCCGCTGCGCGCCACCGAAGGCCAGTGGATCCGCGACGCAGGCGTGCCCGGACGGTACGGGCGAAGGCCGTCGATCTCGACGTCGATCGCCGCCGCGTCGAGCCAGGCGCCGGCTCCTGCTGCTCCCGCCCGCACCGCCGACCCAGTGGGCTCGCCGCCACCGCCGGCGGCCTCGACCGGGAAGATCCCCGGCAGGACGAGGAGCTCATGGGCGGAGTCGCCTTCCACCCGCCGCTCGCGCAGCCCCAGCGGATCACGGACCGTCAGGGCAGGTGGCCGGAGGCGGCGGCGACCCCGCCCCCAGATCTCGACCGCCGCGCTGTGGGAGCGCCGCCGCGGTCCAACCGCCAGCGGCTCCTCGAGCAGGGGATCCTCGAGATCGCCGCCGGGCAGCGGCAGCGGCGCCGTGACCGTGATCCGCAGCGGGAAGAGCTCTCCTTCGACGACGCGGGCCGGGCCGGGGGCTCGCGACACCCGGGCCAGCCGGGCGGCCGTCTCGACCCAGATCGCCGCGCCGGCGACGAGCAGGACGAGTCCGGAGCCCGGGACGAGCAGCGACGGCGAGTCGAACCCGGCGCCGCCGAGGATCAGCGCTCCGCCGAGCGCCAGGATCCAGACCGGCCCCCTCATCGCCGGGTCAGAGAGCCGGGACCCGTTCCAGGGCCTCCCGGATCACCGCCTCGCGCTCCTCGGTGGCGACGCCCGGCGCCAGGAGCAGGCGGTGGGAGAGGACGGAAGGCGCCAGCGCCTGGATGTCGTCGGGAAGCACGTGGTCACGTCCCTCGAGCGCGGCGAGCCCCTTCGCGGCGCGGAACAACATGAGGCCCGCCCGGGGGCTGGCGCCCAGGTCGACGCGCTGATCACCGCGAGTCTGTTCGCAGACGGCGACGATGTAGCGGCGAACGGCCTCACTCCCGTGGACCTGCCCCACCGCCTGCTGGGCGGCCCGGACCAGCGCCGTGTCGGCGATCGGCTCGAGGTCGAGCACGCGGTCGTGCTCGGCGTGCTCCGCGAGCATCTCGGTCTCGTCGCGCCGGCTCGGGTACCCGAGCGAGATCCGGACCATGAAGCGGTCGAGCTGCGCCTCGGGGAGCGGATAGGTCCCCTCGTACTCGATCGGGTTCTGGGTTGCGAGGACGATGAAGGGGCGCGCGAGCTCATGCTGATGCCCGTCGACGGTGACGTGGCGCTCCTGCATGCACTCGAGCAGCCCCGACTGCGTCTTCGGCGAGGTGCGATTGATCTCGTCGACCAGGACGACGTTGGCGAAGACCGGGCCGGGGTGGAAGAAGAAGCGCGCCTCGCGCTGGTCGAACACGTTCGTCCCGACCACGTCGGCGGGCAGCAGGTCGGCGGTGCACTGGATCCGGGCGTACTCGGAGCCCAGCGACCGGGCGAGGGCGCGGGCGAGCGCGGTCTTGCCGACGCCGGGATAGTCCTCGATCAGGACGTGCCCCTCGGCGAGGACGGCGACGAGCACGTCGCGCATCACCCCGTCCGAGACCTTGACCGCGGCGCGGACGTTGGCGCTCAGGCGCGAGCCGACCTCGGCGACTCCCGCGGGATCGAGCTGGTGCGAGGCCACGACCCCATGGTACGGCGAGTAGGGTGCCGGCCGTGCGTGCGGTGACGTACCAGGCGCCCGGCGAGGTGCGGATCGAGGAGAAGGATGACCCGCAGGTGGCGTCCCCGGACGAGGCGGTGATCCGGGTCGAGTCGACCGGCGTCTGCGGCTCCGATCTCCACCTCTACCACGGCCGGATCACGATCGAGCAGGGCTTTACCCTGGGCCACGAGTACGTCGGTACGGTCGTCGACGCAGGTGACGGCGTCGAGCGGGTAACGCCCGGCGACCGTGTGCTCGGGGCGTTCGTGACCGCTTGCGGGAAGTGCTTCTTCTGCCGGCTCGGCGAGTTCACCAAGTGCGACCACGGGCGGGTCTTCGGCCACGGGTCGACCCTCGGCTCGCTCCAGGGTGCCCAGGCGGACCTGCTCCTGGTGCCGAACGCGGACATGGCCCTCCGGCCCGTCCCCGACGGCCTCTCCGACGACGTCGCCCTCTTCGCGGGGGACGTGATGGGCACCGGCTATCACGCGGTCGACGCGCTCGGGACGGGGGACGGCGACGCGGTCGCCGTCCTGGGCCTCGGCCCGGTCGGTCTCTGCGCCGTGCAGGTCGCCCGAGCCGCCGGCGCCTCCCAGGTGATCGCCGTCGACTCGGTCGAGGACCGGCTGGCGATGGCGGAGTCCTTCGGCGCGACCCCCGTCCACCTCACCGAGGATGACGTCAGGGCCAAAGTCAAGGAGGTGACCGAGGGTCGCGGCGTCGACGGGTGCGTCGATGCGGTGGGCCACCCAAGCGCGCTCGACATGGCCTGCCGGCTGACCCGCAAGGCCGGTACGGTCTCGGCAACGGGGGTCTACTCGGAGCGGCTCGAGCTGCATATGGGGGTCGTCTGGATCAAGTCCCTGACCCTGCGTACCGGACAGGCCAACGTGATCGCCCACCTCGACCCCGTCCTCGACGGGCTGACGTCCGGACGGCTCGACCCTTCGCCGCTCGTGACCCACCACATGTCGCTCGAGGAGGCTGCCGAGGCCTATGAGGTCTACGATCGCCGCGAGGCGCTGAAGATCGTCCTGCGTCCCTGATGGCGGAATCGCTCCGGGGCAAGCTCCTGATCGCGGCGCCGAGCCTGTTCGACTTCTTCCGGCGCACCGCCGTGCTGATTGTCGAGCACGGCGAGGAGGGCGCCTTCGGCGTCGTCCTCAACCGCGCCGCGGAGACGACGGTGAGAGAGGCGATTCCCACTTTGTCGGAGATCGCCGGGGAGGAGGAGCCGGTCCGGATCGGCGGCCCGGTCGCGACCGAGTCGGTCGTCGTGCTCGGCAGCTTCGAGGACCCGGCCGCCTCGCCCAAGCCGGTCGTCGGCGACCTCGGCGTCGTCGACCCGAGTGACACTGCCGGCGTCACCCGCGCCCGGGTCTACGCCGGGCATTCGGGCTGGAGCCCCGGCCAGCTCGAGAGCGAGATGGAGCGCGAGGCGTGGCTGCTAGAGGACGCCGCCCCCGAGGACCCGTTCCTAGCCGAGGACCTGTGGGCGGTCGCGCTTCAGCGCCGCGGCGGCGAGTACGCCCTGCTGGCGACGATGCCCGACGACCCGTCGCTCAACTGACGCGGGCGGGCGTGCCCTCGGGCAGCCACTCCGGCGGCAGCCGCAGCGACATCTGGCGCCCGAAGTTCGGGGCGATCCGCATCGCGTGCTCGCCGGCCGGCCGTCCCTCGATCAGCGGCGCGATCTGGGGGAAGTTGAGCAGCACCCGGGTCGATGTCCCGATCTGGAAGTCGGCCGCGTTCAGCTCCTCGCCGCCGATCACCCCGTCGGCGATCAGGGAGTCGATGCGGTCGAGGTGCGTGGGGAGCGTCGCGAGGTCGCCGCGCACGGCCTCGGCCGTGGCCCCGACGGCCAATGCGAAGCCGACCGCCACCGGCCTGGTCAGGCTGGCGACGATCGGGATCGCCGGCATGTCCGAGGCTTCGGCCAGCGCGACGCGGAGGTCGCGGTCGTGGCTCAGGGACCAGCGGAAGATCCGCCGGGGCACCGACTGGTAGACAGCCTCGCCCCAGGTCTCGGCGGCCTCGACCGCCTCGCGCCGCTCGGGATCGGAGGGGAAGAGAGGCGGCTCGGGCTGGAGCTTGTCGAGGGCCCGCGAGATCTCCCGCGACCCCTGGACCCGGCGGCCGTCGATCTCCAGCGCCGGGACCGTGGGGCCGGGGAAGCCGCGGACGCGAAGGACAACCGGCTGCGAGCCGGGCGGCAGGTTGACGATCTCGTGCTCGACGCCCTTGTGGCGGAGCATCAGGCCGGCGGCGCGAGCGGGGTGGGAGGTCGCCAGCGAGTAGAGCTTCACCGTCACCCCTCCAACCTACCGCGCCCGTAGATTGGCGCCGTGCCCGAACCACCGCGCCACTCCCGCCCGCCGATCCGCCGGGAGGACTTGGCCGCGAACCCCATTGAGCAGTTCGCCGCCTGGTACCGCGAGGCCGAGCGCGAAGTCCCGCTGCCGGACGCGATGACGCTGGCGACCGCCGGCGAGGACGGGTCTCCGGACGCGCGAATGGTCCTGCTCAAGGGGTTCGGGCCCGACGGGTTCCGGTTCTTCACCAACTACGAGAGCGCCAAGGCGGCGCAGCTCGTGGCGCGGCCGCGCGCCGCCCTGGTCCTCTACTGGCGCGAGCTCGACCGCCAGGTGCGGGCGCGGGGCCCGGTCGAACGCCTGCCCGAGGGCGAATCCGACGCCTACTTCGCGACCCGGCCGCCGGACAGCCGCCTTGGCGCCTGGACGTCGCCGCAGAGCCGCGTGATCGAGACGCGCGAGGAGCTGGACGCGGGCCTGGCGGAGGCCCGGGAGCGGTTCGGCGACGGGGCCGAAGCGCCGCGGCCGGACCACTGGGGCGGCTACGTCCTGCTGCCGGAGACGGTCGAGTTCTGGCAGGGCCAGACCGCCCGGCTCCACGACCGCTTCCGCTATCGGCGCGAGGACGCGGGCTGGGTGGTCGAGCGGCTCGCGCCCTAGTGGCGGTGCGCGGGCGTCACGGCGCCTCGGCGCCGAGCAGGAGTCCGAGCTGCCGGGACTGCGCCACGAGGGTTCCGTTCGGCGCCCACAGCTCGCCGTCCTCCTCGAAGAACCCGTCACGCACGAGCGAGTTGGTGAACCGGCCCAGCAGCACGTCATCGGGCAGCGGCAGCGGTGCGCGGAAGTGGATCGTGAGGTCGACGGTCGGCGCCGGCGCGAGGCCGGTCAGCCGGGGCCAGGGAGCGGGAAACCAGGCGTCCGCGAGCACCGCGACCGCCAGCGCGTCGATCGGGCGCTCCTCGCGAAGCCCGAGCCAGCCACCGACCTCGCCGCGGTCGGCGCCGCTGAAGGGAGCCGGGCCGATGCGGTGCTGCATCGTCAGCTTCTGCGTGAACGCGGGCGGCTCGCGCCCCAGCTCGTCGCGGGTGGGGCGCTGCTCCTCCGGGGGGTCGACCTCCGGCATCCCGGCGCCGCCGAGCAGGGGGCTGTCCCAGGGCTTGGAATAGGCGCCCAGCGCGAGGCCGATCAGCTTGCCGTCCTGCTCGAGACGACCGCTGACGGTCGTCAGGGAGCGGCCGGTCCGCTCGACGTCCGCGCGCACCTCCACGGAGCCTGCCCGCGGGACGCGGAGGAAGTGCATGGTCAACGCGCGCGCCTGGCGCTCGGGATCGGCAACCGCACGCTCGAGCCCGCGCATGAGGATCGCCATTACATAGCCGCCGAGCGGGCCGCGCGGCGTCTCCCAGCCGGGGGAGATCTCGCCGATCAGCCGTCCGTCGCCGGCCGGACGAAGCGCGGTCTCGGCGTCGAAGCCCATCCGGCGGGCGAAGATATAGGGGACGCGGGGCCGCCTGGCGGCGGCCCCGCGGCGCGGTCAGTCCTTGGG